>NZ_LMCH01000060.1:0-1352 GCF_001623095.1 Pseudovibrio sp. Ad5
TGTCCGTCGTCAAAGATAGTTGGACAAAATTGGCTTTCGATTAGTGGAGTGTCTGGCCCAATTGCGTGTTGATGTTAAGCGGCTTGTGCGTGGTAGCGCAAGCGTCGGTTTTGAATAGTTCTGCGTTTAATCATTTGCCTGTGTTGCTGGATCTTTTTATCCCTCCCGCAATAGGCGTCGGCTGGCGTCACATTGCCAATGCTCTCGTGATAGCGGTGATTGTTGTAGTAATCGACAAAGTGGCCGATCTGTGCTTCCAAGTCCTCTGACATGTAATAGTTTTCGAGCAGAATGCGGTTCTTCATGGTCTGGTGCCAGCGCTCGATCTTACCTTGGGTTTGCGGATGATACGGCGCTCCGCGCACATGCTTCATGCCCTTTGTCTCCAGCCAATCGGCCAAATCCGACGACACGTAAGAGCTGCCATTGTCAGAAAGTAGGCGTGGACGATGCAGCACGGTGGGTTGTTCACAGCCCGAGGCATCGAGTGCCAGTTGAAGGGTGTCGGTGACATCCTTGGCTTTCATCGTGGTGCACAGCTTCCAGGCAATGATGTAGCGGGAATAGTCGTCGAGCACGGTTGAGAGATAAAACCAACCCCAGCCGATGATCTTGAAATAGGTAAAATCAGTTTGCCACTGCAGGTTCGGTGCTGTGGTCTTATCCTTGAACTCATCAGCAGCCTTGATGACCACATAGGCTGGAGATGTAATCAGGTCCTGCGCCTTCAGCAGCCTGTAAACAGAAGCCTCTGAAACAAAATAGCCTTTCGTGTCTATAAAGTGAACCGCGAGCTCTCGTGGTGATAGATCTGGTTCTTCTAGCGCCAGTTCAATAATCTGCTCTCTGATCTCATCGGGAATACGGTTCCATACTTTTGAGGGACGTGAAACCCGATCCTCCAGCGCGTCAACACCGCCTTCCAGATAGCGATCATACCAAGTGTAGAACGTAGAGCGCGGAATGCCTAGAAGCTCCAAGGTGCGTTTGATTGGTTGATGAGATCCTTCAACCAGCCGGATAATCTCCAGCTTCTCGTGAGCGGGGTACCTCATTCGTCGTCTCCCCCATCCTCGAGAACGCTTTTTTTAAGAAGCCGCAGTTCCAGAGCCTGCTCGGCGACAACTTCCTTAAGGTCTCGCGCCTCTTTGCGTCGCTGCTTGACCTCACCGGTGCTGGCCTGGCGGGCAGTATCACCAGCAAGCCGCTTCTTGCCAGCTTCCAGAAACTCTTTTGACCAACTGTAATAAAGTCCCTGCGAGATACCTTCTTGACGACACAGTTCAGCAATGCTGTCCTCACCACGTAGTCCTGCGAGTACGATGCGGATCTTGTCTTCAGTGGAATAGCGC
>NZ_LMCH01000061.1:0-379036 GCF_001623095.1 Pseudovibrio sp. Ad5
TTCTCAGCTGCAGCGCTGGCGGTCCGTGTGTTGTGCCCCATTGTTCACTCCTAATCTCATGATCATGAGCCAAAACACTCCCTTATTCAAATTAACCGATCTGTCCATAAGGCTTCGATGGGGAACAGTCGACACCAAACCAAAGATCAATCGACAGTATAGGGAGTGATGCATGCTCTTCACCTGCCTCGAATGCGTCGATGTCACCCCAGCGAGATGCACTAATGTCGTGAAATTTGATACGGTCTCGGGAGCCGCTGATAAAGGAGTGTATAGCGTGTGCGACAGAAGTCTTACCACTATTGTTTGCTCCAACGAAGATCGAGATTTCCCTATCAAGATTTATCTTTGCATCTGTCAGGCGGCGATAGTTTGTAAGTCTAATCTTGCTTAAGTGCATGGCTTGCTCGATCTCTGAAAATCAACATGCCACTTATACTCTAGCTTGTATATTAATTCCAGATACCCGTTCTGCACCCTTCAACATGGAAACGAATACTCGAATTCCGATCCCCAACGACGAGACGAACTACTTCTACCATAAGCTGAAGTCTTAGTTTGATTGGAGCTGGCCTAAGTTAGGTCAAATGTCCTCAATTGGTCACGTTGGGTAATACTAGATCGCGCATAAGAGCAACTGGAGAAGCCTTCGGGTGAAGGTATCTCAACCCATGATGGAAGCTATCGAAAGTCCAGCTTTAGCCCTATCAGAGTGAAACTTTATTTTTTTCGCATAAATCTCTGCCTTGTCTCTATGTCGCGCGCTATCGAGGTGCGCATAGTGTCGCCGCGTTGTCGATAAGTCAGAATGCCCTAAGATGTCCGCGATATCAGCCAGATCAACCCCACTCAAACGCAGATGAGATCCAACGGAGCGGCGCAAGTCATGGACTTGTAAGTCAGAAATACCAGCCTTCTTGCACATATCATTATATTCACCATAGAGAATATGCTCATTTACAACTGTGTTCCCCTTACCAAAAGAAACAAAACATAATCACAGCCTTTTACTGGAGGGATACCTCTCAGGTGATCGACTACTTCTTGGGCAAGTCGAAATGTCTTCTCCCCGGTCTTCGTTGGCTGTGACACCGCCCCCATCTCCAAGTCAAGCTGGTCCCAGCGCAGACTGAGCGTCTCTTCCTTTCTTCGGCCAGTCATCAGAAGATAACGCAGAGCATGGACACCTATGATCCAATGCCACCCACCGGACTGAACCTCTTCCAGCCCATTCCAATACTTGCTCAGCTCCTCTGAACTCATAAACCGTGTTCGCGGCTTACGAGGATTCCTCGTTATGTGGAGCCAAGGATTAGCAAACGAAAGAGGGAGCAAACCCTGGGAGATTGACCAGTTGATTATTACCTGGCTTGTGATCGCTGCAGTATTTGCTGCGATCGGGCCATGCTTCTCAAAAAGCAGCCCAAACTTCATGCGACACCTATCGACCGTCAACGCTGCCGGGCTTAAGTTGTGCCAGTCCTTAAACTTGTTTTTCCAATCAGATTTGTACTTTGCCAGGGTAGTGTCTGCGACCTCCCCCTCTCTGCGCTTGAAGCAAATCTGAGCAAGCTCATCCAGGGTCTCGATATGCAATAACCCTTCGCGCATAGCGTTTTTCATTTTGCGCGCCTTCTCACGCGCTTCATCTACACTGAGTTCTGGGAAATACCCTAGCGTCTCATGCAGGCGCTGACCTGCAACTTTGACGTAAACCGAAAAGGTTTTCTTTCTTTGCGCCAACTGTGACGAGCAGCCCCTCCTCTACGGAGTCGGAGAGCCGGATACGTTTGCCTTCATACTTAAAAATTTTGAGATATGAGTTGGTGAGCCGGGTTGCCATGGAGATGCCTTAAATCACCCCCCCTATATGAACACGAAAAATAAATCACACGCTAGTCACACAACCAATAAAACTTGCGGCATTTCGATATAGCTCGAAATTACCGCAAGCCATTGAAATTAAAAGAAGAGACAGCTCAGCCTAAACCCATCAAACAGCGCCGGGGTAATTCGGGCTTTCGCGTGTAATCGTGACATCGTGGGCGTGGCTTTCGCGAAGGGAGGCGCCGGAGATGCGGACGAAGGTTGCGCGGTCTTTGTACTCTGGCAGGTTCGGCGCACCGACATAGCCCATGGACGCACGGACACCGCCTGCGAGCTGGTGCAGAACGGAAGAGAGCGGGCCTTTGTAAGGCACCTGTCCTTCAATGCCTTCTGGAACCAGCTTCAGCTTATCAGAGACCTCTGCCTGGAAGTAACGATCTGCGGAACCACGTGCCATTGCACCTACAGAGCCCATACCACGATAGGCTTTGTAGGAACGCCCTTGATGCAGGTAAACCTCACCTGGGCTTTCTTCGGTACCAGCCAGTAGTGAACCCACCATGCAGGAGCCTGCACCTGCTGCGAATGCTTTTGCCATATCGCCGGAGAACTTGATGCCACCATCTGCAATGATTGGCACGTCAGCCTTAGCAGCCTCGGCTGCGCACTCAAGGATCGCTGTGAGCTGAGGAACGCCGACACCAGCAACAATGCGCGTTGTACAGATAGAACCCGGCCCGATACCCACCTTCACGGCATCTGCACCAGCTTCAATCAGCGCTTTTGTTGCAGCTGGAGTTGCTACGTTGCCAGCCACCAGCTCTACACTCGGGAAGCGCTTCTTGATTGCAGCTACCTGATCGATCACTGCTTGCGAATGGCCGTGCGCGGTATCCACAACCAGAAGGTCGACATCAGCCTCAATCAGGGCCTCAGCGCGGCGCATGCCATCTTCACCAACGCTGGTTGCAGCACCAGACAGAAGGCGTCCCTGCCCGTCCTTGGATGCATTCGGATTGAGCTGTGCCTTTTCCATGTCTTTTACAGTAATAAGACCAACACAATACTGGTTCTCATCAACCACCAAAAGCTTTTCGATACGGTGTTGGTGCAACAGACGCTTGGCTTCATCCTGACGAACATTGTCACGCACTGTGATCAGGTTGTCGCGGGTCATCAGTTCACAGACCAGCTGCTCAGGGTTTGAGGCAAAGCGTACGTCGCGGTTGGTCAGAATACCAACGAGGCGACCTGTAGCAGTACCGCCGCGACCACCGTTTTCAACCACTGGCACGCCGGAGATCTTGTGCGCCTCCATCAGATTGAGAGCGTCTTCCAGAGTTGCATCGGGACCAATCACCAATGGATTGACGACCATGCCACTCTCGAATTTCTTCACCTGACGGACTTCTTCGGCCTGACGTTCTGGTGTCATGTTCTTGTGGATGATGCCGAGGCCACCGGCCTGTGCCATAGCAATCGCCAGGCGTGCTTCTGTCACTGTGTCCATTGCGGAAGAGAGGATAGGCAAATACAAATGAAGATTGCGAGAGATTCGTGAGTGCAGTTCGACCTGCGCTGGCATGATCTCAGAATGCCCTGGGAGGAGCAGAACATCATCAAAAGTCAGCGCTTCGTGACCTGAAGATGGTTCGTAAAATGTAGGCATTGCCAAGTTCCCTTCGGATGAATATAGACCGCCCTGACCCACTCCCTGCTCAAGTGGATTTGACTGCAGAGTTGTCTGAAAAGATAGAGAAGTTGACGCGGGTCACTACCACGGCTTTTGCGATTTGAAAAGGGGCATTTATCAATTTCAGGCCGCGGATTGCATATTTGAGCCTCCCCCCATTGATTTTACTAAATTGCCTGTATCGCCTATGAGTGTTGGTAGACCGAGTTCCTTTAGGGTCAGCTTTCGAGAATAGACACCTTCAGGGATACCCAGAGGCCTCAACGGACACCCCTGAGTGATTTCAGACCGGAAAGCTCCGAGTATGCCGCACCGCCTCCGCATGACGACTGTGATCGTTGGCATGACGCTTTTGCTGGTGCAGCTGGACGCTACAGTGCTTGGGGTTGCGATCCCCACTATCGCCCGTGACCTAAAAATCAATCCACTTACATTGCATATGACCATATCGCTCTATCAGCTCACATTAGCGGTATTTATTCCCATTTCTGGATGGGCAGCTGACCGGTTCGGTTCAAAACGATTGTTTGTTGGTGCAGCGCTCCTGTTTATGAGCATGTCAGTGGCTTGCGCTCTTTCCAGTAATCTGACCCATCTTTTGATTGCTCGTGCAATTCAGGGGTTTGCCGGAGCCTTTCTAATGCCGATTGGACGTCTGACAGTCATCCGCATGGCAGGCACGAAGATCCTTGTGCAAGCGATGGTTTGGGTCGTCACGCCCGCTGCATTCGGGATTGCCTTTGGTCCCTTTCTGGGCGGCATTATTGTCCACTATCTCAATTGGCGCTGGATTTTTTTGATCAATGTGCCGGTTTGCGTTGCCGTTGGCGCTATGAGCAGCTTTTACTTTCGCAATTACAGACGGAAGAACAAGGTGCCCTTCGATTTTCCGGGGTTCATTTTGCTAGGGAGTACTGCCGCATCGCTCCTGGCTGGGATTGCTAATCTTACGAAGATCACGGCCGATGCATTTATTCCCTTTGGCCTTTTTGCAGCAAGTTTATCATTCGGCCTGGTTTTTATATGGCATGCACGGCGCGCACGCCATCCAGTGATTGACCTGAAGCTCTTCGCAAATCTCAGCTATCGTGTCTCGACCTACGCAGCTGTCCCTTTGCGCATCGGCGTCGCTTCCTTTGCGTTTGTCATGCCGCTCATGCTGCAAATTCCAATGGGTCTTGATAGTCTGACAACAGGACTCCTTATGGGCGCCGCAGCCATTGGAGCCCTGCTTTCACGCGTGGTCGCTCACCGATTGATCAAAACATTCGGCTTTCGCGGCGTCCTGCTGCCCTGCACCATTGTTCTTTCCGTTTTAACGCTGGCTGTGGGCTTTGTGTGGCTTACCAAGTCACTTGCAGCAGTCGCGCTCCTCATCCTGCTCACAGGCCTTACACGAAGCCTTGTATTCACATCAGCCAACACAGCAAGCTATGCGGATCTGACCAGGTGTCTTGTTAATCAGGGTGTGAGCTTTGCAGGACTGGTTCAGCAACTTTCTATTTCACTGGCGGTTGGCTTTGCTGCTGCCGTTTTGCATGTTCGGCAGAACATCACAGAAGAGCCCATGCTCACCGGGCCTGACTTTATCTGGCTCTCCGTTTGCACTGGTTTATTTGCCTTGCTGCCCGTGCTGTTTTTCTGGTTTCTTCCCGTTAATCTTGGAAAGAACAAAGTGGATGAGCAAGTACACTTACATCAATAAAAAAAGGCTGGTCGAAACCAGCCTTTCTGAACATTATTTGGAACCTCTGTAGCCCTTGGCGAGAATAAACATCTCAGGGCTGCCTTTGCGGCTCGCTGGCGGCTTGATATGCACCACAGACTTAAATTCCTTCTTCAGATCCTGAAGCAACTTTGCCTCAGCCCCACCGGCAAACACCTTTGAGAGGAATGCACCACCTTCATTCAGGTTCTGACGCGCAAAATCGATTGCGATCTCGAACAAATAAGTCGTGCGCAGGTGATCTGTTTGGCGATGGCCTGTCGTTGGCGCTGCCATGTCAGACATCACCAGATCTGGGCGATGCCCGCCGAGCGCTTTCATCAGTTCATCAGGAGCATCATCATCCAGAAAGTCTTTTTGAAGGATCACAACGCCTGGGATCGGTTCAACTTCGAGATAATCAATCCCAACCACCAATGGCTCATCATCCATTGAGCCAACGATCGGCGCCGTCAGCTGCGACCAGCCGCCTGGAGCACACCCCAAATCGACCACACGCATACCCGGCTTCAAGATTTCATGCTTCTCGTTGATCTCGATCAGCTTGTAGGCCGCCCTAGAGCGATAGCCATCGACCTTGGCACGGCGGACGTACGGATCATTCAGCTGGCGTTGCAGCCAGAGTGTTGAGGAGTTGGACCGTTTACGCGCAGTTTTCACGCGCTGAAACATGCCCCGATCACCTGATCCACGACCACTAGAGTTGCCGCTCATCTGTTATATTCCTTTCTAGGGGTGCGCCGGCGCTTATGGTTGGAGTTGCTCCAGACTTTGTCTGCAGCCATCATCTCCATCAAAATACCTTCCCGCAGTCCTCTGTCAGCCACACGTAAACGCTGACAAGGCCATCTGCGGCGTATTCCTTCCAAAATTGCGCAACCTGCTAGCACCAAATCGGCTCGGTCCTCACCAATACAAGGGTTTTCCACCCGTTCTTGATAGGACATATTCAAAAGCTGGTTAATCATGGCTGAAACATCTTCCTGTTCCATCCATGCTCCATCAACGCGGCGGCGATCATAGCGTTTAAGGCCCAAGTGGACCCCGGCCAATGTAGTCACCGTCCCGGATGTTCCCAGCATATGGACATTTCCGCGCTCTATAGCACGGGAGAGTTCATTGCCAAGAGGGAAATTCTCCAATCTCTGCGAGACATCACCAACCATAGCTTCAAAAACATCTGGTGTGACGTGCACACCTCCGTGACTTTCCGCCAGATTTACAACGCCCAGAGGCAGAGACGTCCATGTTCGGACAAAGCGCGTCAGTGCATACCCGCGCGCACCATATCTGTTGCGCAGATCGAGCCAGACAATCTCAGAGGATCCGCCTCCAATATCGAAAAGCAGAACACCATCAGCCTCAGGATCGACCAGAGAAACGCACCCAGCAACAGCTAAGCGTGCTTCAGTCTCCTGACTGACGATCTCAAGCTCCAGCCCCGCTTCTTTCTTGGCACGGCTGACAAACTCCTCGCCATTTTCAGCTGCCCGGCAGGCTTCGGTTGCAATGAGCCGTGCCCGCTGAACGCCGCGCTCGGAAATCTTTTGCTGACAAACCTGCAAGGCCTCAATGGCTCGAGAAATGGCGTCATCGGAGAGTTTCCGGTTACGCCCGACACCCTCCCCCAAGCGTACAATCTTGGAGTAGGCATCGACAACGCGAAACCCGCGCTGCTCTGGTCTGGCAATCAACAAACGACAATTGTTGGTGCCTAGATCCAAAGCTGCATAAAGTTCCTGAGACCCTGCCGCCTGATGCCTGTGGCGCGAAGGAAAACGATGCGTCCCATCACCACGCGTATCCGCATGATGATGGCGTCGGTTTGCATCACTTTCGCGAGATCTGTAGCCTTGAGAAGGACGCGGAGATTGTTGCTCTACAGGCCCTGACTGTCTGGCCTGCGCTGACCCATGCGTTTTGGCCTCCTCCTTAGGTGCAGGAGCAGGTTGTATAACTTCTACTGATGTGCCGCCCGGATCAATATTGACAACGGGCGCATGTAGTTTCTGGTTTAGGAGCGCACGTCTTTCTGCCCGATTAGGCTTTGCGCGACGTGCTTTCCTCTGCCGCTTGGCGCCTTCAGGACGAGAACTACCGGCCTCTTCCGCAATCCCAGCAGAATGACCAGCTTCAGCGCGGTGCAAAGACGCATTTTTGGCGTCACCACCCTGGCGCTTTCTATGGCGTTGCTTCCGTCTGCCCTTTTTCGAGCTTCCCGGGACGCCGGGCGTTCTCGCTCCATCCGAAGAGGACCGCTCACCCGTTTTCTTCAAGTGCTATGCCTTTGTGCAGTCCTTGAGGCATCTAAATGCGATCTGGACTGAAGTCATTTTAAGTTGGCAACATTGTAACAGTTTCATGGCAAACAGCAATCGCCCCATTTGAATGGTACAGTCCTAAATTTAAACGAATTCTCTCAAATTGCAGGAAACTCCAGAGGCTTACAGATCGGCTCGCCGGTGGTCGGAGTTGATACAGCTGTGCCATAGCCAGAGCACATTTGCGCAGAAACACTCAGAGCCATGCCCTTATTCACAAGAGAAGGGCATGAAATCCGCTTAGCCCACTGATTTTGTTAAAACTCACGAGAACCAAGTTGACAAGGTCCGGTCCGAACACTAAAAGCCCTCTCACCGACGAATTGAACGACTTGCTTCACTTTGTTGGTTGGCAGTAGCTAACGTACTGTTATTGCTGGGGATTAGTTTAATGGTAGAACAGCGGACTCTGACTCCGTCGGTCCTGGTTCGAGTCCAGGATCCCCAGCCAATTACTCACGTATCAAAAGCTTCAACTGCCAGGTAGGGAACACTTCCCTCCTGTTCTGCTGGGGATTAGTTTAATGGTAGAACAGCGGACTCTGACTCCGTCGGTCCTGGTTCGAGTCCAGGATCCCCAGCCATTTTCTTCCATACATCATATCTAAACAGATTGCCTGGGCGGCTCTCATATTCCGCTAATTGACGGCTTTGTGTCCCTCAAGAACACTGCTTGCGTCTTCAACGCTTGCAGAGGCCCTGTCATGCCCTTTTCTCCCAAACGGATTGCCGTTTTTGGTGCCAGTGGCGCGATTGGCTCTGCTTTTGTCAATGAATGCATTGATCGCTATCACACGGCGACTGTGTTTTGTTTTGCCCGTTCTTTAGAGCGCATGCCAGTCCATGAGCGTGTTGAAAGTCGGGCTTTCTCATTGGAGGATCCAGAAGGGCTCAATGCCAGTGCAGATGCGATTAAAGCAGCTGGTGGGCTGGATCTGATTTTCGTGGCGACGGGGCAGCTCCACAGCGCAACCACGAAACCAGAAAAAACTATCCGGGCCCTCACCCACGCCGGAATGGGGGAAACGTTTTGTACGAACACGATCTTACCAGCGATGATCATGAAGTACTTTCTACCGCTGTTACCCAAGCACAAGAAGGCTGTTTTTGCAACCATTTCAGCACGAGTTGGCAGCATTTCTGATAATTATCTGGGGGGATGGTATTCGTACCGGGCCTCAAAAGCAGCCCTTAACATGCTCATCAGGTGCGCTGCGATTGAGATGCAGCGCACGCATCAAAGCTCTATCATTATTGGCCTGCATCCGGGAACAGTGGACAGCTCCCTTTCAAAACCGTTTCAACGCGGCATTCAAGAAAGCCTGTTGATGCAGCCAAAGCAGTCCGCGGCAATGTTACTGGATGTGATCAGTAAGGTAGATCAATCCCAAACCGGCAAATGCCTAGCCTATGACGGGACTGAAATCTCACCCTGAGCAGTCATTAAGCGCCGACAGAGGCTTTCAGAACGTACTGTTCAAAAACATCGCGGCTTTGCGTCAGAAGTGCTTCACACCACTCTTGTGTATCAACAAAGAGCGCATCCTTGAGCTCCTGCCTGATTTCAGCGGCCAACTCTGGGGCGACAGTGTCCCGATTGCGTTTCAGCCAGTTGTCTCGGCGATGAGCGTCCAGCACTTGTTCAAATGGGACTGTGCCAAACTCCAGGATCAGCTTGGTTGGTGGGACCTCCAGATCCAAACTGTCCAAAGTATCACACATGAAACCACCGATGAGGCTCCACTCCGCCTCTTCACCCGGCTTTGAACTGAGGTCCATCACCTCACAGAAACCGCAGGGGCCAACACCAGTGTGCAGATCAATGATCGTTGCACGCTTTGCACCTTGTCCATAACAGACAATGACCTGCTTTAGGGTTTTGGTGGACCAGGAGGTTTCCTCCCCACCATAGAACAGACCCATTGGGACCGTGTACTGCCCCTTCAGCACTTTTTGCGTCAGAGCGCCAGCCCCGTTCTTTTCCGTATAAGCTTTGATTGCGGCATTGGCAGCCTGCCACTCCTCGCCCGTGATCTGCGGCGCACAAATGGCGGTGTGCAGCTCCTCATAGTCCGGGTTTTGAGGGAGGTCTCCATCAAAGCTAATGGAGTTGCGGTTGTTGTCGACGTTGTTCTCATCTGTTCGTGTAAAGATCGCGCAGCCAGCAGGATTAACTGCATGCACCCAGACTACTTTTGTATTGTCTGGCAGCTGCTCCAGATAGCGCTGCATCAAGTCCAGCTGAATTCCAGAGCCCGCTGTGAGTTCTGTTCCATGCACGCCGGAAGTGATGAACACCACATGCTCACTGTCTGGCTTGCCTTGCAAAGCAACAGCCATCTGCACAGGTCCCTCTTCACTCTTGAAGGTTGGGTGCGGGATGATCTCTGTCTCAAATCCAAGTCGACTGGCCAGGTCCATGAAACGCTGTTGAGCTTGGAAATAGTCCTCAGAGAAAATGGGATTTGCAGGCATTGTGTACTCTTCAAATAACGGGATGAAGCTGTGATATATCGGCGGTTACATTACACACCTAATTGACCCGGAAAGAATAATCTAGTCTGTTGTTCCTTATCTCTTTTTTCTCGCATCACATGCAAGTTTTCAATCAATTGCGATGATGCGTCTTCATATCAGGCTGCCGCTGCGCACCCATAGAGTTAGCAGCGATCAGCTTCCCGGGAGCGAATAATGAAAAGAAAACTGATACTAGATGTGGACACGGGCACGGATGATGCTGTTGCCATTATGCTGGCTGCTTTGCATGAAGATCTTGACCTGATTGGCGTAACCACTGTGAACGGGAATGCTGAGCTGCATTATTGCACAGATAATTCCTTGCGTGTTCTCGACTATATCGGCAAGCCTGAGATTCCGGTTTACGCTGGTTGTCACAAGCCTCTGGTACGAAATGACTTTCCAACTCCCCGCACCAAAAACGATCTGACCGAGAAGATCCACGGCAAGCATCTTCCTCTGCCGGAAACTGCTTTAAAAGCACAAAAGCAGCATGCTGTTGAGTATCTGGTAGAAACCTACCGCAGTGCGACTGATCCAATCACGCTGGTTCCGGTTGCGCCACTCACCAACATTGCCGCAGCGCTGGCTGTTGAGCCGAAGTTGGTGGACCTCATTCCTGAAGTCGTGATCATGGGTGGTGGTCATGATGTTGGTAATGTGACCCCTGCTGCGGAATTCAACATCTGGGCTGACCCTGAAGCTGCTTATGCAGTCTTTAATGCTGGCTTTGAAAAGCTGACCATGGTGCCGCTGGATGCAACACACAAAGCGCTGGTGACAGCAACGCAATGTCGTCAGTTTGATGAGCTGGGCACGCCTGCTGGTAAGGCAATGGCCGCTTGTACAGGCCATCGCATTGGCATTCACGACAAGATCCAGAAGATGGATGTTGAGCACAGCGCACCGGTGCATGATGCGCTTTGTATCGCGCACCTCATTCAGCCAGACGTGATTACGCTGGAAGAGTTCCCGGTCGACATTGAAACACAGGGTGCACTGACTGTTGGGCGTACGATTGTTGACAAGAACCACCGCGGCACCAAACAAGCCAATTGCAAAGTGGCCCTTGACGCGAATGCGGCACTCTTCGTCGACATCATGATGAAGACGTTCGCCAGCAATAAGTAAAATTAGAAAGCGCCGAGAGCATCAGGCTGTCGGCGCTTTTAAGCACCTTACTTTGTGAATGCCATCTGATTGGCATTGCCGAGCATCCAGCGCGACCCGAACTTATCAATTGCAACGCAGCTTGCAGATGCTTCAGATCCGAACATCAGGCATTTCACTTTGACTGCGGTCGCCAATTGACGCCGCAAAGAGTAATGATTTTCCGCAGGCCACATCAGACCAACGCGAATAATCCCATGTTGGTGATAGATATTGAGCTGGCGTTTATCGACAACTTCCGCTCGTCCGCTCACTTCTGTCAATTGCTGTATGCCCAAGGCATTACCGAGTGAGACTGATATCAGCATTGTCGACAGACCTGTCAGTATCACCGTCAAAAACTTAAGTGAGCGCATCATTTCTCTCCGTGGTCGCACCTTTAATTCCATTAGGGAAAATCAAAGCATACCAC
This sequence comes from Pseudovibrio sp. Ad5, assembly GCF_001623095.1. Lineage (NCBI taxonomy): Bacteria > Pseudomonadati > Pseudomonadota > Alphaproteobacteria > Hyphomicrobiales > Stappiaceae > Pseudovibrio > Pseudovibrio sp. Ad5. The sequence continues at coordinate 11,667 of NZ_LMCH01000061.1, forward strand.
GATCAAGGCGCACTCAATGCGCCTTATTACATTTCTGTGACAATTGAGGGGTATTGTAAACTTCAGTGATCTGATGCTGTGCAATCAAATGGCTCATACCTTCAATTTTATCGTTTGGTTTTGAGGGGAAATCAGATCTTTGGACTATAATTCGCTCTGCAATTTGCATCTGAAAGGCTGGATATAGATTAGATGCTTCGTTCTAGTGTTCATCAACTGTTTGACGAGCTGGTCTCCTGCGAGCAATTTCTTGATAATTGCGGAGAGCTTATGTGGCGCGACAAGCTTCGCCAGACCCGTGTCGTTGACGCCGCCGGCAATGAAGCGCTCGATCTGGATTTGCTGCTCTCCTACTTTTCTCAAAGTGAAGCGTTCTTTGAGTTGGAGCTGTCGCAAGATCTCGGCCACCGTGTGAGTGAGACGACTGAGCCGGGCGCAAACTCCCACCTGGTCACACTGCGGCTGGATATCTTTTATCTTGCGCAGAAGTGCCGAGACGAAGGCAATGCAAGCATTGTGATCATCTCGGCTTGTCCTTAACTGCAGCTATTCTGCTGGCGTATTCGTGGTGCCCAGCGCTTTATCAAGCTCACTGTGCAGTTTCTCTTCACTGGCTTTGCGTGGCTTCGTAAAGCGCATCAGCAGCAAGTAGGCGGCTGGTGTTACGAAGAGTGTGGAGAGTGTTGCAAAGCCTAAACCACCAACGATTACCCATCCCATCTCAATGCGCGCTTCTGCCCCTGCTCCAAAAGCCATGACCAGTGGCACGCCACCAAGGACGGTTGAGACCACAGTCATAACAACTGGGCGGAAGCGGATGAGGCATGCATCATGGATCGCTTCAAAGACCGAACGCCCCTCTTCCCGCAATGTGTTGGCAAATTCGACAATGAGAATGCCGTTCTTGGCCATCAAACCAACGAGCAAGATGATACCGATCTGGGAGTAGACGTTGATGGAGCCTCCAGTCAGGCCGATAGAGATAATCGCCGCTGAAATGCCAAAGGGCACTGTGCAGAGAATGACAAAGGCACTCATGAAGCTTTCAAACTGCGCAGCGAGTACAAGGAAGACCACCAGGATCGCAAAGAGGAAGGTCATGTAGACGTTGGACGTGGTTTTCTCCAAAACCGCTGCTTCACTCAAAAGCGTGACATTTGTGCCTTCCGGCAAGACCTCCTCAGCAACTTCTTTCATGTCAGAGATTGCCTGCGCAAGATCATAACCATCATTGATGGAGATGGTGACGGGGACTGCTCTTTGCTGCTCTTCACGCGTCAAGCTTGGTGCCACGGCCTCTTCTTCAATGGAGACAATAGAGGACATAGGCAGCATGGTGCCGTCTTTGCTCTTGATGAAGATATTTTCCAAATCACGGGTAGAGCGCAATGGCAGACCACCTGCTTCCATGACCATTGGAATGCCGTCATCTTCTACAAAGAGGTCCGCTACTGACGAGCCATCGAGCAGCATGCGCAGATTAGAGGCGATCCGGTCGGAAGACAGTCCCAGATCATTTGCGCGTTCCCTGTCTACACTCACCAACAATTGCGGCTGTGTCGTCTCATAGGACACGGAGGCAAAGCCAACTTTGTCACCGTAACGGGCCTGCATCTCCGAGACGATATCATCTGCATTTTCGGCCAGTTCATCATAGTTGGTGCCGGTCACGGCAAAACGAAGTCCCTGCCCAGCGCCGCGAATTCCAATTGTATTGGGTTGAGCAACACGCACCTTCAGGCCGGGAATTTTAGCGGTCTTGCGTTGTAGTTCGTTGACAATTTCCTGCTGACTGCGATCTCGCTCTGCCCAGTCTTTCAAAGACATAACAAGGAAGCCGCGATTGATCTGCCCCCCCATGCCTACAAGACTCATAACGCTTCGGGCCTCGCCATTTTCAACATAGGGCTGAGCGATATATTCCAACTCGCTCATCTTGCCCGCGGTGTAGTCTAAACTTGCCCCTTGAGGTGTCGATGCAATCATGAAGATCACAGACCTGTCCTCTGTTGGGGTGAGCTGTCTTGGCAGTGAAGTATATTGGGAAGCTCCCAGAATGACGAAGAGCGTTGCTGCACCCAGCAATATGAATGGACGGCGCAATGTCCAATCCAATGTGCTGGAGTACCAACGCTCAATGGCTGTCCCCATATTGGAAATCACAGTCCAGGTCGCAGAGGGTTTGTGCGTGTCCTCATAGTTTTTCGTTCGCAGCAGACGAGAAGCCATCATCGGCGCAAGGGTCAGCGCAACGAAGGACGACAGCATCACACTGATTGCAAGCACGAAACCGAATTCAGAGAAGAGTTTGCCAACACTGCCCGGGAGGAATGAAATTGGAATGAACACAGCAGCCAGAGTGGCCGTTGTGGTGATGACTGCAAAGAAGACCTCCCGCGTACCAAGGATCGCAGCCGCACGTGGCCCCTGCCCGTTATGAACGCGCTTGGAGATATTCTCCAGAACCACAATTGCATCATCAACCACCATGCCGGTTGCCAGCAAAAGGGCCAGAAGCGTCAAAACGTTTGCGGAAAAGCCCGCTAGCCAGATGCCAACCAAAGCCCCAATCAAGGCAACAGGAACAGTGACAGCAGGAATAAGCGTGACTCGAATAGAACCGAGGAACAGCAGCATCACACCAATGACAATGCTGGTGGACAGGAACAGCGAGAACACGACTTCCTTGATCGCGCCACCAATGAACGTTGCATCATCACTGCTGACGTTGACTTCAACATCCTTTGGAAGCTGATCCTTCATGCGCTCAATTTCAGCGCGGACGTTGTTGGAGATGTCGATGGTATTTGAGTTTGCCGAGCGAATGATACCCATGCCGACAGCACGTTTGCCGTTGTAAAACGCACCAGAGGACGCGCGTTCCGGCCCATAGCTCACAAACGCGATATCGCGAATTCGGGTAGTATCATTGAGCTTGACCATACCGATCTGTTCGGCAGTTTTCACGTCAGAGTTTGCACGAACAAAGAGCTCCTGATCGCCCGTTTCCAGCGATCCGCCGGAGGTATCAAGCGCAAGCTCTTCCAAAACAGAGCGCAGATTATCCGGTGTCAGGCCGCGAGATGACATTGCCTGCACGTTGATCGCAACTTTGAAGACGGGCGTTTGAGAGCCATACAAATCCACACTGGCGACACCCGGTACAGACGTGATGCGGTCAACAATCTCATCATCCACAAACTTGCTCAGTTCTTCGATACGCATTTCGTCAGAGGTGACAACAACGCGCATGACAGGATCGGCATCCGCGTCTGCCTTTACCACAACGGGAGTATCTGCATCTTCTGGCAGATTACGCCCCGCTCCGCTCACAGCATCGCGGATATCATTGGCAGCTTCACTGACGTCGACACCATCATTGAACTCAACGGTAATTCGGCTGCGACCATATTTTGAATTGGATGAAATGGATTCGATGCCTGCGGTGCGGGAGATCGCTTTTTCCAGCACACTGGTTATCTCGGCATCCGTAACTTCTGGCGGCGCACCGGAGTATGTGGTCGTGACCGTTACAACAGGCCGGTCCACATTTGGCATTTCACGCACTTCAACGCCAAGTAACGCTGCGATACCAGCTACGATAATAAGAAGGTTCAGGGTGATTGCCAGAACCGGGCGCCGTACACACAAGGCATACAATCCGCTCAGGTGACTTTCCCGTGTCGATTTTTTGTCGGTTGTCATAAAAACACCTTCGGGTCAGTCATTCAGGAGTTGGATTGCGTCGTGCCATCAGGCGATATTCCAGATTGGGAACCAGAGCTTTTTACTGGTTCCCCCTTATCGGTTTGGCCTGTGTCCGGCTTATCCTTGCCTTGACCAAGTCCCTTCCCTTTGCCCTTTACTCCAGCTTTATCACTGGGTGTCTGCGTCTCACTCACGAGTGGAGCGGTTGGTTCATCAGGGCTGGTCAGCGTAAAACCCGGCTCAGCCTGAAGCGTTACTTTTGTGCCCGGACGCAAGTCACGCACTGATTCCGTGATGACGATATCGCCCGGCTCGACCTCACCTTCAATCAAGACGCGATCAGCGCTACGCTCAATGACGGTTACGTCGGACCGCAAAGCTTCACCATTTTCAGCAAGCCAGACATGCGGGCCGGACCGATCCCACTTGAGCGCGATGGACGGGACGGATGGCCATTCCTCCCCTTCCAACTGGACACGAGCATCGAATGCGATCCCAGACCTCAGAAGATCGTCAGGATTTGCGACTGTTGCCTGAACTTTCAATGTGCGGGATTCGGATTTGACGCGATTTTCCAGAGCCGTCAGCTCACCGCTAAATGTATGCCCCGGCATGGCTTCTGTGCGCAGTTCAACAGTATCTCCACGTTTGACCTTGTTGGCAAACCGTTCTGGTACGACAAATTCCACCAAAATGCTTGAGCGATCGTCCAGACCAGTGATGCGGGAAGACTGGGTTACGTAGTCGCCGATTTCAACATCCATGATGCCGAGAATACCTTCAAATGGCGCTCTCACCAGCCTGCGATCAAGGTCAATACTGGCTTTGTCCAGATCCAGTCGGGCCTGATTTGTTGCCAGCAAAGCGTTTTGCATCTGGACTGTCGAAATGGTCTGCGAAGACATCAGCTTTTCATAGCGTTCAACCTGCTCTTCAGCATCTTTAAGCGCAAGCTTGGCGCGGTTGACCGCCAGCTTCTCTTCCGCATCATCCAGACGCAGCACAACATCACCTGTAGAGACGCGCGTCCCTGCTTTGAAAGGCAGCTCCTGAATACGTCCAGAGCTTTCCGGGTAGAGATCTGTCATTTTGGCTGCACGGCCTGTGCCGATTGCGCGGACAAATGTATCGGTTACGCCTGTGGTCACATTACGGGCGCGAGCCAGAATTTCCTGATTGCCACCACCGCCACGTTTTCCGCCGCCACGCTTGCCCTGCTGTTTGTTGCCGGAACCCTTCACGACGACATCTGCCGTCTCAGTTGGCCAAAGCGTTAGTCCAACGGAAGAGAACAAGGGGACAGACTTGGAGAACAGAACCGGTTTGCCGATGTATAAACCTGCAATACCAACTACGACAGCGATCAGACCAACTTTTACAGCCTGTCTAGAACGGGACATTAACAGCCAACTCCTACCAGAATTTGCAGTACTTACGGCTATTCAGGCTCACTGGATCAATGAGGAGCCTCTTGGCGATTCAAGCACGCTTGAAAGAACACATTAGTTGAGAGTGTTTTACATTACTTTTGTGAGACATGTGCATTTTGAAGTTTGTAAAAACGTAATGACATTGTCTGAACCGGCGTTTTGCTACAGTTCGTTACACTTTCCCTGGTCTGCCCCGCGCGTTTTCCAGAGGCAGATGCACAAAAGGCCTGATATTGATATCAGGCCTTTCAGTCATTTTCACGATGCTACATTTAGCTAAACGCTGAGCGGTTCCACCGGGTTACCTGCCGGACGCACCACAACGCGTGATCCATTTGGCACGCGGTTGTACAGGTCAATCACATCCTGGTTGAGCAGGCGGATACAGCCACTTGAGACGTTTTTGCCGATTGACCAGTGCTCGTTGGTTCCGTGCAGGCGGTACAACGTGTCTTTGCCATTCTGGAACAGGTAAAGCGCACGGGCGCCCAGCGGGTTTTCAATACCCGGCGCCATACCATGACGGAACTCTTCAAGCTCTGGCTGACGTGCGATCATCTCTGCTGGCGGCGTCCATTTTGGCCACTGACGTTTGTACTGGATGACAGCATCGCCGTTCCAGCTAAAGCCAGCACGGCCTACACCGACACCATAGCGCATGGCAGTGCCATCACCGCGCACCAGATAAAGGAAGCGGTTGGATGGGTCGACAACAAGTGTGCCGCCAACTTCCGGACCGGTGTAGTTCACCACCTGACGGAGGTACTTACCGTCTGGGATCTGGCTGAGATTGACTGCAGGGATGGGGAATTTTTCTTCCGGCATCGGGCCATAAACAACCTTGTAGTACGGATCCTGGCGAAGGTCGGCCACAGTCTTGCGTTTTGGAGCACCGGTTGTCTGACAGCCTGCCAAAGCGAGGGCTGCTGTTCCGATTACAAAACCACGTCTGGACAAACTACCTTTGTTACAATGCCTCGCCTTCTCGGCAGTTGTACTTAAAAAGCTCATGGTCACCCTATTATTGTTCCTTAAGTTAGATTGCCGAGCATGCTGCAATAAACATATCGCACAGTCGATTTGCGTTTCTAACTTGTCTCTATCAATAACTAATTGAGGAAGACAGATGGTCACGACAATTTGAACCTATGCACAATTCACTATGTGGATTCAAAGGGTGCGACCAACAAGGCCTTAAAGGGTGTGTCTGGCCTGCAAATGGCTGGATTGCGGCCAGTTCAAGAACAAGATGGCTTTTCTACAGATACTGAAGAAACCTCCCTCACTTGAAGCGAGAGAGGCAAAGGCTTCAGCTTTTGAAGCGGTTAGGGCTTGTGGTGTTCGTGCCAATGGCGGGCAATATCGATCCGACGCGGCACCCAGACATCCTGCTTTTGGGAGATATAATCCAAGAAACGGGCAAGAGCTGCTGTTCTGCCAGGGCGTCCGGCAAGGCGGCAGTGCAAGCCGATGGACATCATTTTGGCCGCTCCGTCTTCCCCTTCCGCGTAAAGCGTGTCGAAGCTATCTTTCAGGTAGGTAAAGAATTGGTCACCGCTGTTAAAGCCCTGCGGTGTTGCAAACCGCATATCATTGGCATCCAGCGTGTAAGGGATGATCAGATGCGGGCCATTGGGGCCTTCAACCCAATAAGGCAGATCGTCTGCATAGCTGTCAGAGCTGTAAAGAAAGCCCCCCTCTTCCATAACCATCTGCAGTGTGTTGACGGAGCTTCTGCCCGTGTACCAGCCATATGGGCGCTCTCCGGTCGTCTCTTTGTGGCTTTTGATCGCCTGCTGGAGATGCCAGCGCTCTTCATCAGCGGAGAAATCTTTGTACTCGATCCATTTGAGGCCGTGAGATGCAATCTCCCAGTCAGCCTCTTTCATAGCCTGAACCACTTCAGGATTTCGCTCTAGTGCCGTGGCAACGCCATAGCACGTCACCGGATGTCCATGTTTGCGGAACAATCGCCACAAACGCCAGAAGCCAGCACGCGAGCCATATTCGTAAAGTGACTCCATATTCATATGCCGTTGGTTCAGCCAGGTTTGGGCGCCAACAATCTCAGAAAGGAAAGCTTCAGACCCAGCATCTCCATGAAGGATGTTGTTCTCGCCGCCTTCTTCGTAATTGATGACAAACTGAACCGCGATTTTCGCATTGCCTGGCCAGTTAGGGTTCGGCGTGTTCCGGCCATACCCAATCATGTCGCGTGCATAATCCATCATGAAATACCTTTTTGAAGTTTGTTGGAAACACTTCACCTCAAAACAGCAAGACAAGACAAGTAGGTTTGTGCAGAATTCCAATGCACAACTCTTCCTAAGCTCACAAAAAATGGCTCAACTTGTGATGGCAAACACATTCTTTTGTAGAAATCTCATTAAATTTGAAGGGTAACCATTGAAATTTTGAGCACGAGAACAATCTGAACCCTATGTAGCGCGACCGGGACATCCTGTTACATTTCTACATTTGACAGTGATTAAAGCTTTCAGTAAAAAGTTTCACATATATCTAGTCGATATATATCGAACGTGACCAGACTTTAGCTCTAATCGATTTTAAGTCTTTTAAGTTCAGTAAGTTATTCGACCTCACACCTATATGAGGTCTCTTTTAACACTCAGTGCGATGTGGTGGGGAATGAGCACACGTAAATTTTGTCTTGCCATATTATCCAGCGGGGATGCTACTGGATATGAAATTCGCAAGACTGCGCAAGAAGGGCATTTCAGTCATTTCATTGAAGCCAGTTACGGGTCAATTTATCCGTCGCTTGCCAAGATGGAACAGGACGGTCTTGTGACGTGGCGCGAAGAAATTTCACCAGGCAAACCTTCTCGGAAAATCTATTCTATTACACAGGCAGGTCGTGACGCTTTTGTACAAGAGCTGTCTGAGACCCCTGTCGAAGATTTGTTCAGATCCCCGTTTCTTCTGCTTGCACTTTATAGCCGCTGGGTTGGTGGCGAGTTTATTTCCAAGGAGATTGACCGCCGCATTGAGCATCTGGAGCTCAAAATCGGGGGCATGACCCACGAACTTGAGATTTGTGAGGATCCGGCAAGCGCGTGGACACTGGAATACGGCATTACCACACTGAGTGCTTCCCTTAATTACATGAAAATGAACCGAAGCAAGCTTGAGCGTATCGCCAGCGAGCGTGTCTCCCACGCTCAAGCAGCTGAATAATCGCCTAGAACCGGCGGAGAGAAAAATGGCAATTCGATTTTCACATGTTCTGGCTTTGGGGCTTACAGCCGGAATCGGTATCTGGATGGCGACCGGCACAACCGTGGTTATGGGTCAGGGTACGGGCGAAGGTTCGACTCCACCACCAGCAGAAAGAGTGAAAGCTCTCGGCTCTGTTCCCTTTGCCGTAAAAGTTCAGACACTTGAAGCAACTGTACGAACTCCATTTTTGGAAATGCGCGGACGGACGCAGGCTGATACGCGCGTTGAAGTGCATTCGGAAACTGCTGGTGTGGTGCGTGCACGCCCAGCAACGGAAGGCATGTTCGTTCGTAAAGGTGATTTGCTCTGTTCTCTTGATCGCGGCGCACGTGAAGCACGCGTTCTTCAAGCCAATGCAGCGCTGGCTCAGGCCAATATTGATTTTGAAGCTGCCAGCAAGCTGAACAACAGAGGCTTTTCTGCTGCGAACCGTGTGATCGCGCTTAAAGCAACAAGCGACGCGGCCAAAGCCCAGTTACAGGAAGCTGAACTTGAGCTGGAACGTACTGCAATCCGCGCCCCTATTGACGGGATCATCGAGACACCACTGACAGAAGTGGGCGCGATGCTGGCTGTTGGCAAAGTTTGCGCGACAATTATGGCACCGGACCCAATGCTTGCAATCGGCGCTGTTTCAGAATCCAACATTCAGGCTGTAAAGATTGGCCAGACCGCTGTTGTAAATCTGGTGACCGGTCAAACCGTTGAAGGCAAAGTGAGCCACATTGCGAGCTCCGCCAATCCGGACACACGTACTTTCCACGTAGAAGTTGAACTGCCGAACTCTGATTTTGATTTGAAGGACGGCGTTACGACCAGCACCCAGCTGCAACTTGCCAATGAGAAAGCACACTTTGTATCACCGGGCATTTTGACCCTTGCTGACAATGGGGATATTGGCCTGCGCGGCGTTGGTGCAGACAACAAGGTCATTTTCTATCCTGTTGAGATGATCGGCGGAGACACAAAGGGCGTCTGGCTCAAGGGCCTGCCAGAAAAAGTGACCGTTATTACTGTTGGTCAGGACTTCGTTAAAGAAGGCCGCGTTGTTCATCCCGTTTTTGAAACCGCGGAGGTTTCACAATGATATCCATGCTGGAAGGGGTGCTCCAACGCCCCAAAACAGTTTTTGTGATGATGCTCTTCATGGTGATCGCAGGCATTATGTCCTACATCGCGATTCCCAAAGAAGCTGCGCCTGATATTGACGTTCCTTTCTTTTATGTTTCTGTCAGCCAGTCCGGTATTTCTCCAGAAGACGGAACCCGCCTGATCGGCCAACCGATGGAGACCGAACTCCGCGGTCTTGAGGGACTGAAAGAGATCACGACGATCGCCGCCGAAGGGCATGTGGGTATTTTGTTGGAGTTCGACATTAATGTCGACAAAGACAAAGCGCTGACGGACGTTCGTGAAAAGGTTGACACGGCGAAGACTAAGATCCCTGAGGACGCCAAAGAACCGACTGTCAGCACCCACAATATGGCTCTTCAGCCAACCATGACCATCGCCCTTTCCGGTGATGTTCCTGCCCGCACGCTTTACCGTCTTGCAGACCGTTTAAAAGACGAGATCGAGTCCATTGCGTCGGTGAAAGAGGTTGAGCTGACTGGCCAGCGTGATGAGTTGCTGGAAGTGATCATTGATACGCTTAAGATGGAAAGCTACTCCATCAGCCAGAGCGAGCTAATCAATGCACTTCGGCTGAACAACCAGCTGATTGCTGCAGGCTTTATTGATGGAGGTGCTGGCCGCTTCAACATCAAAGTGCCGGGTCTGATCCTTGATGCGGATGATGTGTATTCCTTACCGGTGAAACAAGCTGGTGAAGGTGTCGTGACACTTGGCGATATCGCTACGATCAAACGCACCTTCAAAGATCCAAGTACCTTTACACTTGTGAATGGTCAACCTGCTGTCTCTCTGGATGTGATCAAACGCATTGGCGAGAACATTATCGAGAACAATGCTGCTGTTCGCACTGTTGTTGAAGACGTTACTGCAGAGCTGCCAAGTACGGTATCTGTGAGCTATATGCTCGATGTATCAGACAACATTTTTCAGACCCTAAACTCTCTTGAATCTTCCATCATGACAGCAATTTTCCTCGTGATGGTTGTTGTTATTGCTGCTCTTGGTTTGCGGTCTGCCATCTTGGTTGGTTTGGCTATTCCAACAAGCTTCATGTTGGGCTTCCTGACACTCACGACCATCGGTATGACCGTGAACACCATGGTGATGTTCGGCCTGGTGCTGACTGTTGGTATGCTGGTTGACGGCGCGATTGTGATGGTGGAGTACGCAGACCGTAAGGCAGCTGAAGGTATGCCTCCACGGGATGCTTACATCCGTGCTGCCAAGCTGATGTTCTGGCCGATCGTCTCTTCCACGGCAACAACGCTGGCGGCTTTCTTGCCAATGTTGCTGTGGCCGGGTGTACCAGGCGAGTTTATGAGCTACTTGCCAATCATGGTGATCATTGTTCTGTCCGGCTCTTTGCTGACGGCCATGGTGTTCCTGCCCGTGACAGGTGGTATTTTGGCCGCTGTCTTTGCGTTTATGAGCAAGTATGGCGAGCATCTTCTGGCTCTTATCGTTGCTGTAGGGCTGGCTGCCGTCGTCTCCAGCCTGACACCAATCGTTGCGGTCCTTGGTCCTGCATCAAAACTGCTTGGGGCCGCTATCGTCATCATGGCTTATTTGCCGTTGATGAAGATGTTCAAACCAATCCTCAACTATTCTCGTGCGCGTGCTGAGCGCCGTAAAACGGAAGAGTTGGCAGCAGCAAAAGTGTTCTCCGGACATGGTCCGTTTGACACATCAAAGCTGCGCGGTATTACGCGTGCCTATATTGCCGTTCTGGAGTTTCTGGTTCGCAAGTGGTGGGCCGGCATGCTGGCGATCGTCGCTATGCTGGTTCTTTGTGGCAGCATCTTTATGACCTTTATGAGCAACAATGCCGGCACAGAGTTCTTCGTGGATGAAGAGCCTGAGCAGGGTAAGTTCTATGTTACCGCGCGCGGTAACATGTCCGCTCTTGAGGCCCTTGAACTGGTTCGGGACGTTGACAGCATCATTCTGGCTGAGCCGGGCATTGAAAATGTCGTGACCCGCGCCTTCCCTGTTGGTGTGCGTGGTGGCGGTGGCAACAACGCTCCTGCGGATCTGATTGGCTCTATCGACATTGAGTTTGCTGACTTCTGCTGCCGTCCGTCGGCAAAGGAAATCTTTAACAGCGTTCGTGAGAAAACATCTCTGCTTCCGGGTATCAAGGTTGAGTCCCGGCAGGTTGAGGGCGGTCCTCCAACTGGTAAAGACATCCAGTTGCAGATCAACTCAAACAACTATGAAGCAGCTGTTGCAGCCGCAGACCGCGTTCGCAATCACATCGACACTGTTGATGGTTTGCGTGATCAGGAAGACAGCCGTCCACTACCGGGCATTGACTGGGAACTGACCATCAATCGCGAAAAAGCGGCTCGTTATAAGGCTGATATTGCAGCTGTGGGCGCTATGGTTCAGCTTGTAACCAACGGTGTTCTGATTGGTGACTATCGCCCGTCTGACTCAGAGGATGAAGTGGACATTCGTGTTCGTCTTCCTCAGAACGAGCGGACTTTGGACAAGTTTGATGAGCTGCGTCTTCGTACTCAGCTGGGTCAGATTCCCCTCTCCAACTTTGTGGAGCGGACACCGAAGCAGAAGGTTTCCAGCATTACACGCCGCAATGGCATGTTCTCTCTGGACGTTAAAGCTGGCGTTGATAAAGACCGCTTCCTCGTGACTGAGAAAGAGGCAGAGATTCAGGGATGGATTGATGCTCAGCAATGGCCTGATGGTGTGTTCATCAAGTTCCGTGGGGCGAATGAAGAGCAAGCCAAGTCTCAGGCCTTCCTGATGAAGGCAATGATTGGTGCGCTGTTCCTGATGTTCATCATTCTGCTGACCCAGTACAACAGCTTCTACCAGAGCTTCCTGACCCTCTCGACTGTGGTGATGAGTGTGTTTGGTGTGCTGCTTGGCATGTTGGTGACAGGGCAGAAGTTCTCAATCATCATGACCGGTACGGGTATTGTGGCGCTGGCAGGTATCGTGGTGAACAACGCGATCGTTCTTATCGATACCTACAATCGTTTCCGTGAAGATGGGCAGAGCCCGGTAGATGCAGCACTGCGTACAAGCGCTCAGCGTGTCCGCCCGGTGATGCTGACCACAATCACCACGATTGCGGGCCTCATTCCAATGGCAACGCAGATCAGCTTTGACTTTACCAATCAGGTCACGACCTTTGGCAGCGTCACTGCAAGTTGGTGGGTGCAGCTCTCAACAGCGGTGATCTCCGGTCTGGCGTTTTCAACCATGTTGACGCTGGTTGTGATCCCGATTGCTCTGGTGATGCCTATGCATCTTGCGAATGGTTATGGGCAGGTTACAAACAGACGCAAAGGCCAGATGTCTGCAGATCAGTATGCGCTTGCAAATGGCAATCAGGATCCGAGAGAACCAACCTTTGGTGATGAGGCTTCTGAAGAGGTCAAGCGGGTTCCTGAAGCCGCTGAGTAAGGCTTTCACTGATAACAAATGCGAAAGAGGCTGCTTCGGCAGCCTTTTTTATTGCCTGCTATAAGACGCTGGAGGCAGATCGATCCAGTTGCTTGTGGTCAGCAATCCAGCCGCTGCATTCCTCGCACCTCAGTCTGCTCTCCCCTTCTCAGCTCACAGAGGTCATAAAAAAGGCCGCAGAGTAAGCCGCGGCCTTTTAAAATCAGATAGCAGAGAACAGCTACTCGCTGCTTTTTTCTTTGTCCTGTTTAGGATCAGGAACGCCAGCTTTCGCAATGTCTTCGAGGCTGACTTTCAAAGACGTTTTGTCTTCCGAAACGCTTTCCTCTTCGATCTCGGTGGTCACCACATCACAATCAGCGTGGCTGCCCTTGCCGTTTACACAATGGATCTTATAGGAGCGCCATGCGAATGGGATGGAGATGAGATAGCCGGAACTGATCACGGTCAGGCACTCGAACGGATAGCTTGCACCAAGTGCAATGATACCGACAGCGACAACAAACAGCGGTAAAACCCATTCGCGGCGAATGTGGGTGCCGATCTGTTTTCCGGAGAAGGTTGGCAGCTGACTGACCATCAGGAGGCCGACGAACATGGTGTAGAGCGCAACCGGCAGAGCCAGCTCGTTCCAATGCGGCACGCCCAGACGTTCCAGATAAATCGGCAGCAGAACTGTCAGCGCGCCTGCTGGAGCGGGAACACCGGTAAAGAACTTGCTGGCCCACTTTGGTTTATTCGGATCGTCCAGCGCCACGTTAAACCGCGCCAGTCGCAATGCCATGCAGATGGAGAACAGCAGAGAGGCGATCCAGCCAAGAGAGCTGGCATCTTCCAACATCCATGCGTAAAGGATAATCCCTGGGGCAACACCAAAGTTCACGAAGTCGGCGAGCGAATCCAGCTCAGCGCCAAACTTGGTGGACCCTTTGAGCATGCGTGCGACACGTCCGTCCAAAGCATCCAGAATGGCGGCGAGGAAGATGGCTGCAATCGCCATATCCCACCTGTCTTCCATGGCCATGCGAATGGCTGTCAGGCCGGAACATAGCGCCAGCAAGGTGACGACGTTTGGTAAAACAATACGAAGCGGAATACGCTTGCGCGTGGATCCTTTCGCATTGGTGGTTTGACCTCCCGGTTCATAGGGAGGAAATGGATTTGACACGCTATACTACCTTAAGAAACGCGGGCAACGATGTCGCCTGCTTCTTCATCTTTCAGATTTACCAGAATACTCTCACCAGCAATCATGGTCTGGCCAAGGGCAACTTGTGGCTTTGTCCCCTGAGGCAGGTAAACATCAAGACGGGATCCAAAGCGGATCAGACCGAAGCGATCACCTGCAGAAATGTTTTCGCCTTCTTTTACGAAGCACACAATACGGCGTGCTACGAGGCCAGCGATTTGCACAACGCCGATGCGGGCATTGTCGTTTTCAATGATCAGGCCATTGCGTTCATTGTGCTCACTTGCCTTGTCCAGTTCCGCATTCAGGAACTTTCCGGCCTTGTAAGCCACGCGCGTGATGCGGCCTGCCATTGGCGCACGGTTTACGTGACAGTTAAAGACGTTCATGAAGATGCACACACGCATCATCGGCTGATCGCCCAGATCCAGCTCCCGTGGCGGGATAACGGACCCCATCAGGCACACAGTTCCGTCTGCGGGGGAAACAATCAGGCCGTCTTTAACGGGAGTGACGCGCGGCGGATCGCGGAAGAAGTAACAGACCCATCCAGTCAGGAAAAGGCCGATCCAAAAAAGGGGCGACCAGAACCATCCCAAAATGATGGTCAGGACAGCTGCAATGGCGATAAACGGGTAGCCTTCTTTATGAATAGGAACCAGTGTCTTGGAAATGCTGTCCGCCAAAGACATCTTTACCACCTTTGCTAGAGTGAGGGGTTCAGCTATTGAACCCCTCAGACGTTAAGTTTCTGCTCATAGAGCAACTCAGAGAGATCTGTGCAAGCGACTCTAGCTTATTTAAACAGAGATTCCCCTGATTGCGCGCGGAGCAATCACTTGAACCCACTATTTCTTATCAGTTATGCCCTCAATTAGGCTTTCCTCAGCACTTTTGCCCCTGGAAATGAAACCCTGATCATCTTCACGCATCTGCGCAAGGCGCGCTTCCGCTTCACTGACTTCACGTTGGCGGCTCCACATGGACGCGTAGAGACCGTCATTTGCCATCAGTTCAGCATGCGTCCCCTGCTCAACCGCTTCACCAGCCTTCAAAACGAGGATTTGATCTGCGTTCACCACGGTGGAGAGACGGTGGGCGATGACAAGCGTGGTCCGGTCTTTGGAGACAATGTCCAGAGCTGACTGGATTTCCTGCTCCGTGTGCGTGTCCAAAGCCGAGGTTGCTTCATCAAGAATGAGGATCGGCGGACTTTTCAGGATGGTGCGTGCAATCGCGACGCGCTGCTTTTCACCGCCTGAAAGCTTCAGGCCACGTTCGCCCACTTCACTTTCATAACCATGAGGCAAAGCTTCGATGAAGTGATCGATCTGAGCCAGCCGAGCTGCCTCTTTCACCTCTTCCTCTGATGCGCCAACGCGGCCATAGCCGATGTTGTAGGCGATGTTGTCGTTGAACAGAACCGTATCCTGAGGAACCATACCAATGTGATCGCGCAGGGATTTCTGCGTTACTTCGCGGACATCCTTGCCATCAATGGTGATGCGGCCCGAGGTGACATCATAGAAACGGAACAGCAGACGGGAAATCGTGGACTTGCCTGCCCCAGATGGACCAACAATCGCGATGGTGCTGCCTGCAGGCACTTCGAAGTTCACGCCTTTCAGGATCGGGCGCTCTTCGTCGTAGTGGAAGTGCACGTCCTCGAACTTGATGGTGGCTTCTTTGACCTTCAGGTTCTCCGCAAGCGGCTCATCCTGAATTTCAGGTTCTACGGCTAGTACGGAGAACATGGCTTCCAGATCAGCAATGCCCTGACGGATTTCGCGATAGATGAAGCCAATGAAGTTGAGCGGAACCGACAGCTGCATGAGCAGCGCGTTGATCATGACAAAATCACCGATCGTCTGCTCACCGCGCTGAATTGCCATGGCGGACATAACCATACATGTGGTCATACCTGCACCAAGGATTAGCGCCTGCCCGAAGTTGAGCCAGGAGAGCGAGGTCCATGTTTTGATTGCAGCGCGCTCATACCCGCGCATTGCCTTATCAAAACGGCCACGTTCCATTTCCTCGTTACCGAAATACTTGACGGTTTCGAAGTTCAGGAGGCTGTCAACGGACTTGCTGTTTGCATCATTGTCCGCGTTGTTCATGTCACGGCGGATCTGGATACGCTTATCGGAGGCGACGACTGTGTAATAGACGTAGGCAAAGACCGTTGCGCCGACGACCAGAACATACCAGAGGCCAAACTGGAACCAGATTACAACAGCCATCATCGCGAATTCGACGACAGTGGGAATACCGCTCAGGATCGTGAAACGAACGATGCCTTCAATCCCCTTCACTCCGCGATCGATCACACGGGTCAGGCCACCAGTGCGGCGTGACAGGTGGTAGCGGAGAGACAGCGCGTGAAGGTGCTGGAAGGTTAGATTGGCGAGTTCGCGAACGGCGTGGAGGCCAACGCTTGAAAAGATCGCGTCACGGATCTGGTTAAACCCGACAGCCATTGTTCTGGCGACATTGTAGGCCAGGACCAACATGATTGGCGCGACAAGAATTGGCGGCAACCATTTTGGCAAAACGCTGGCGTCAGTCAGGGCATCGGTTGCCCATGCATAAAGATAGGGTGCGAAAACGGTAATAATTTTTGCGACAATCAACGCCGCGAGGGCCAGAACGACACGCTTTTTAAGCTCCGGCCTTGCATCTGGCCACATGTAAACCCAAAGAGTTTTCAGTGAACGAAGCAAGCCTTTATCGTCTGCATCCAAAGCAGGGGCGGATTTTGCCTGCTGTTTTTTGCTTGTTGCAGTCATGCTAGTGCCTTGTTGCCCGGCGCGCTTCTTAAAACGCAGAAGCGGTTGGCGAATTTGGAATGTCATATCAGAAGAGCAATGATCCAGAACGCGTTCATTGCCATCAGATTGGAGAGAGTCTTTCGCCCTCTTTTGAAGCGCACCCTTATCCGAAAACCGGAACCACTTTTCGGGAGCACGCAGTAGTATCGCAAACCAGAGAAAGCGCTGGATTGCTCATCCAGCGCTTTCCTAAAGATCAATCTGGAAAGCTTTCTCTTCTTAAATAGGACGTTCGAAGAGAAGAATCCAGATCAGTTATTAATTGTTTTCCAATTCAGGTCAGCCACAGGCAACATGAACACCTGTCCCGGGAAGATCATATCCGGATTTTGGATCTGCTGGCTATTGGCCTGATAGATGGTGGTGTAGCGTGTGCCTTTGCCATAGAGACGACGGGAAATGGTCCAAAGGTTATCGCCGCGGCGGATGATAACGTTCGGCAACTCGCCAATTCCAACAGTTGCAGAGGCTCCTTTTGAACCAGACCCTTCCGCAACAAGGCGAACCGGGATCATGGCAACGTCATTCTCACCTTTGGTGAAGACAACCTGTGCGCGGGCTTCCACTTTACCGTCGGTGCTCTCGATTTTGTCAGCTCTGACTTCCACATTGCCAGCAGGGATTGTTTTTTCAGCTTCCACGAGCCAGCGACCTTCGGTGCCTGCCTGTGCTTCGCCAACAAACTCTTCGCCTACATAAACACGAACTTGCGCGCCTGGCTCACTTTCGCCAGCAACGAAGACCTTGCCCTTCTCAGTTTCAACGGCTTTGACAGTCAGCTGCGGCTCTTCAGTTGTGGCTGCAACCGGTGCTGCAGGTCTCTCAACGGGCGCCGGAGTTTGCGTTGCAACTTCAACAGAAGCTTCAGCAGTCTGTGCTGCTTCTGGAGCAGGCGCGGATGCTGCGTTTACAGGTGCAGGCGTCTCAGTGACAGCGACTTCAGTTTTTGCAGGCGCTTGCGCTGATTTTTCAACCGCCGCGTTAACCGGAGCTTCTTCCTTCGCACCAGGGGTCTGTGCAACTGCAACGTCAGCAGGAGCAGTCGTTTCAGATGAATCTGCATTCGCTGTTGCGACGGGCTCTGCAGTCACAGGTGTTTCTGGCAGCTGGAGAATTTTCGATGGCGCGTCTGGTTCATTCAGAACAACCAGAACCTCACCGCTTTCGTCTTCAGGCACAGACACTGCGATGTGTTGCTGCGAGCCGCTCTTTTCCTGAGTTTCCTGATTGGTCGCTTCAAGGCTGACATCGTGGTCACCCGGCTTAAGCGGTCTTTCCAGAACAATTGCAAATTCACCGCTGTTGTTCGCAATGCCTTTGCCGACCACATCCCCGTTGGAGATGAGTGCAACAATGGAACCAGCTTCAGCACGGCCAGCGACAACGGCATCGCCTGACGGCTCAACGCGCATCACATCGAAACTTGGAACATTGTCGGTGGTAACAGCGGCGGTATCCAGCTGAGTGGTCACTTCAGGGGCTTTGCCAGCTTCTGCCTTGTCCGTCTGAGTGCCCGACGAGTTGAGCTGTACTTTGCCATTTGCAGCAGCCTCCAGCTTTGCAACAGCCTTTTCAGCTTCTGCAACAACCGAAGTATCTTCCTTGCTCAGGTAGTACGCCCCCGCACCGATTGCGCCTGCAGCAACAGCTACAGCAACTGTCAGCAACCAGTTCATCCCCGATTTCGACATGGTTCTCAATTGCTCCTCAAGCAGACCATAGTTCACTCGACATGGCATGCTTTGACATTATATCAGATTGTCCGGATATCAGTTTATCCGGCTGTCTCTTTTCCTTAGCTTTAGGCAAAAAGGACAGACTTTAATCGTGTTTGTTATACATGTTTAACCCGAGGGGCAAGGTGCACCATGTCAGGCAAGTTGCGCATATGGTGAAGTTAACCTCATTTTACGAGCCTTGCTTGACGTTCCCCCTAGCCTAATGCGACAGAATACCTATGAAAACCTTGAAAAGCATCTGCGTATATTGCGGCTCCAATGCTGGAAGTCAGCCGCTGTTTGAAAAAGCGGCGATTCAGCTTGGTGAATTATTAGCCCGTGAAGGGATTCGACTCGTTTATGGTGGCGGATCCATTGGACTTATGGGAGCTGTTGCGAAAACTGTTCTTGAAAATGGCGGTGAAGTCACCGGTGTCATTCCGAAGTTCCTGATGGAACGAGAGGTGATGCTGGAAGACGCTCATGAGCTGATCGTTACTCAGGACATGCATGAGCGCAAACGCACCATGTTTGAAAAAGCTGATGCGTTTATCGCGCTGCCCGGTGGGATCGGCACTCTTGAGGAACTTGTGGAGATGCTGACCTGGGCTCAGCTTGGCCGCCATGACAAGCCCATGCTGCTTCTCAACCTTGACCAGTTCTGGACGCCTCTGGTGGAATTGCTCGACCACATGCGTAGTCTTGGCTTTATTCGCCCGGACAGCGACATCACCTACGAGATCACCGAGGATGTTGGTCAAAGCGTCGATATTCTTTGCAAAGCCATTGAGGGCTGCAAAGTTGAACATCCTGATTTGAAGGATATGTAACAAAAAGGCCGCTGAGTATTCAGCGGCCTTTTTTAATTATTGTCCAACTCACTGTTACGCCAGCTTCGCAACGCGGCGTCTTGCTATCACACCGTCGACCGAGAAGATGACAAGTGAGAACCAGATCATTCCAAACGCAAACAAGCCCTCAATCGACAACTCTTCACCAAACAGCCAAATGGCGCTGAGGAAGTGGATGGATGGCGCTATGTATTGCAAGAAGCCAATGTAAATCATAGGCAAGCGACGTGCTGCAAAGGCGAAGACCACCAATGGGACTGCTGTGATCACGCCTGTGAACAGCAGCAGAGACAAGAACCACGGCTGCTCCACCGGAATTGCCGGATAGATGCCGCCAGTGCCAGCCTGCGCGAAGTACCAGATGCCGACTAGCGCGAATGGCAGGACGAGCAGAACTTCCACCAACTGGCCAGCAACGGCGCTTACAGGGGCTTGCTTGCGCACATAGCCGTAGAGCGCAAAGCTCAGGGCCAATACAACAGACACCCACGGCAGCTCACCCACCTCAAAGGTTTTGTAGAGCACGGCAAAGATGGTGATCGCCAATGCTGCGAGCTGTGCTTTTGATAAGCGTTCGGACAACAACACAACGCCCAGCCCCACGCTGACGAGCGGGTTGATGAAGTAGCCGAGGCTGGCATCCAGCACCCTGCCCGTTTCCACCGACCAGATAAAGATGGTCCAGTTGATGCTGATGACTGAGGCCGACACCAGAAGGTATCGCAGACGCGAGAAATCACAGAAGATCGCAAGGATCTCCTTGCGCAGTTTGCTCATGACCAGAAAGGCGCCAAGAAACAGCACGGAGCCAATCACGCGATAGCAGATCACGATGATCGCCGGCATGTCTGCTGTGAGCTTATAGTACATGGGAGCAAAGCCCCACATGAGATAAGCAGATACTGCTGCGATCAGTCCAGCCTTGAACGCTTCTGGCGTGCTTAGCGGATCAGCAGCGGACGCTGACTGGCTCATTCAACCCTCATATTACAACGTAAACAGGCGCCAGAGATCCTGACGCCAGTTAAAAAAGGAAGGCGTGGCCGCGCATCCGCGACCACAAATCGTTTCTTGCTCAAAAGCCTTTGGCAGCCTTTATCAGGCTGTTTCCAGCTCATTCGCTTTGAAAATGCAATAACGAACGGAATCGACCAAGGCCTGGAAGGATGCATCTACGATGTTTTCAGAGACGCCGACTGTGAACCAGCGCTTGCCGGTTTTCTTGTTCTGGCTTTCTATGAGAACACGCGTGATCGCGCTGGTGCCACCGTTCAATATTCGCACTTTATAATCTATCAGCTCAAGGTCAGCTATCAGGCTTTGGTATTTGCCGAGGTCTTTGCGCAGCGAGAGATCGAGTGCGTTGACCGGGCCATTCCCCTCAGCCACCGACATGAACGTCTCACCATCTACTTCCACTTTCACAACCGCTTCGGAGACCGTGACACGTTCACCCAACGCGTTGTAGCGGCGTTCGACGCCAGTACGGAAGGACAGGACATCGAAGTAATCCGGCACGGAATGCAGGCGTCGGCGGGCGAGCAGCTCGAAGGAGGCATCTGCGGCCTCATAGGCAAAGCCCTGCGCTTCCAGTTCTTTCACCTCCGCCAACAGGCGATCAAGACGCGGATCGGCTTTGTCAGCTTCAACGCCAAGGCGTTTCAGTTCATTAAGCAAGTTGGACTTTCCGGCCTGATCGGAGACAAGTACACGGCGTTGGTTGCCGACCATTTCTGGTGGGATGTGCTCGTAAGTATCCGGGTTCTTCAGGATGGCAGAGGCGTGGATGCCTGCTTTGGTGGCGAAGGCGTTGGCACCGACATAAGGAGCGTGGACGTTAGAAGATCGATTCAAGATCTCGTCAAAACTCCTTGATATTGCAGTTAATTCTGTCAGGTCTTCAACAACAATGCCAAGTTCGACCAGATCACGATACGGCTTTTTCAGCAACATGTTCGGGATCAGGGTGATCATATTGGCGTTGCCGCAACGCTCGCCGATGCCGTTGAGAGTGCCCTGCACCTGACGGACACCCGCAGCAACAGCTGCCAGTGTGTTTGCGACAGCGTGCCCGGTGTCATCATGGGCATGGATGCCCAGATTGCTACCGGGCACCACTTGCATCACTGCATTAACGATCTGCGTGACTTCGTGTGGAAGCGTGCCGCCGTTGGTATCGCACAGAACCACCCAGCGCGCACCTGCTTCAAAAGCGGTTTGTGCGCAGGCCAGAGCGTAGTCCGGGTTTGCCTTGTAGCCATCAAAGAAATGCTCACAGTCGATCATGGCTTCTTTGCCTGCCTCAACGGAGGCTTTGACGGTGTCTGCGATGCTTTCCAGATTTTCCTCGTTGGTGCACTTCAGCGCAACATCAACGTGGTAGTCCCAGCTTTTTGCCACATAACATGTGGCGTCTGCTGCCGACTGGAGGACCATTTGAACGCCGGGGTCATTGCTGACAGAGCGCCCAGCGCGTTTGGTCATGCCAAAGGCGGTGAAGGTCGCTTTCTTTGTTCTTTTTTCGGAGAAAAACTGTGTATCTGTTGGGTTTGCGCCCGGGTAGCCACCTTCAATATAGTCGACGCCCAGTCTCTCCAATAAGTCGGTAATGGCAATTTTTTCGTCCACGGAGAAATCAATGCCGGAGGTCTGAGCCCCATCGCGCAATGTCGTGTCGAAAAGATACAGACGCTCTTTCGTCATAGTATGCCTACCCTGCTTATTGTCCTGAGTTCACCCTCAGGCTCCCCTCATGTGACGGAGGTTTCCCTTTGTCTCCGTAGGAATTCTCAAGGCACGTATTGCGGGCGCCTTGAGAAAACTTAGCAAGCCTAACGGGTTATCCCGAATAGAACCATGGAGCAAACTTCAAGTTTCCTTGTGGTATCTGCGTAGTCCATGGCTCTGAAATCTCGTTAAGCGCAGGACCAGGTGGTCTCAATTTCACCTGTTTCCTTGTTTTTCATGTCTTTGAGCACAATGCCGTCGGCTGCCAGCTCATCGCGGATGCGGTCGCTTTCAGCAAAGTCTTTTGCCTTGCGGGCATCCAGACGTTTTGCAATCAGCTCTTCCACTTTGGCCTTCAGCTCCGGAGAGGCATCTGCTTCAGCTTTTTCTTCTTCCTGTGCTTTGGAAAATGATTCAAGATCAAAGCCCAAGAACTTGATAGAATTAGCTAATTTTTGTGTAGCGTCTGCATCTCCCCCGCGTGCATCGCGGGCCAGTTTGTGAAGAGCGGCAAAGGCACGTGGCGTGTTCAGATCGTCTTTCAGGCCTTCCAGAACACCTTCATCCAGTGCGCCATTTTCCTGTGCTGTGACACCGTGCTTCTTCATCAGCTCAATCCAGCGGGTGAGCTGCTTTTCGCCTTCTGCCAGACTTTTGAATGTAAAGTCGATTGGCTGACGATACTGGGTTTGAAGCAGAGCATAACGGATGGCCTGACCAGACCATTTACGTCCATCGCCTTCTTCCGTGTCCAGCAGCTGGTGAACGGTGAAGAAGTTGCCCAGAGACTTGGACATCTTCTCGCCTTCCACCTGCAGGAAGCCGTTGTGCATCCACACATTTGCCATGGCATGGGTGCCGTGAGCACATCTGGATTGTGCAATCTCGTTTTCATGATGCGGGAACGTCAGATCGACACCGCCGCCATGGATATCAAAGACCTTGCCCAAATGCTTTTCAGACATTGCGGAACATTCGATGTGCCAGCCCGGTCGACCTGGTGTTTTGATGCCACATGGGCTTTCCCAACCCGGCTCATCCGCTTTGGATGGCTTCCAGAGCACAAAGTCGGTCGGGTCTTTTTTGTAGGACGCGACTTCCACACGCGCACCAGCGATCATCTCGTCCAGCGTGCGGTTGGAGAGTTTGCCGTACTCGGGCATGCTTGGCACATTGAAGAGGACATGCTCGTCCGCGACATAGGCATGGCCTTTGTCGACGAGTGTCTCAATCATCATTTTCATCTCTTCGATGTGCTCGGTTGCCCGCGGCTCAATATCCGGCGCTTGTGCCCCCAACGCAGCCATGTCCTCATGGTACTGGCTAGCGGTTTTTTCGGTCAGCTCACGAATGGAAATACCTTCGTTTGCTGCGCGCTCGTTGATTTTGTCGTCAACGTCTGTGATGTTTCGCACATATGTGACATGCTCTTTGCCATAGAGTTGACGCAGCAATCTGGCCAAAACGTCAAAAACTACGACTGGGCGCGCATTACCAATATGGGCGTAGTCATAAACGGTGGGACCACACACATACATGCGCACGTTGGACGCATCCATTGGCACAAAAGCTTCTTTTGTGCGTGTCAAAGTATTGGTGAGCAGAAGTCCCTTGTCGCCCTGGGCTGTGTCTGCGCTCATAATGGTTCGTCTCCTGGCCAGCTGGCCGGGCGTTCATCTCACGCAGAATCAAGGCAGGATAGAACGGCCACAGCCAGCGTTGTCGCTAGCTGCAAATAATGATGGTGCAAGAAGAAGTGTGCATCGCCGTTTTCATATGTTGCTTTTCGCTGATTGTTGCTTACAGGTCAAGTCTTAGTCTCACCAGATCACCCACATTTCTAACTAAGTTAAATACAAAATTTCTACCCGAAGATGCAATTCTAAGGGAAAGCCAAGAAAAAACAGGGAAGTAAAACGTGTCTCACAAGAGTATCTGTGCCACCGTTGTCGCTGCAAGTCTGATTGGAATGAGTTCGCCTTCAAGTGCGACCGGTAATGCCACCTCCTCTGTGAACCCTATAGATCCGCTGAATTTTAATGAGACTGCGGCCTCACCACCAGCTGACACGCCTTCCCCGGACAATCTTGTACTGCCGGAAATTGATCCCTTAGTCCTGCCAGAAAACGAGCTGCAAGCTCCGGATCTCACTGGACCTGCCGGACAGGTTCTGGATCCATCCCTGTCAGAGCTGTCTGAGTTGGAGCAAACCATTCGGGATCTGATCTTTTCTGAAGATGAAATCGAGCAAGCTGGTTTTAGTTCGCGGCAAGTGGATGCTTTGGCAGAGGCTTACTCCTTACGCAACTTCCGCCCTGTCTGGTTTGAAGACCAGTCTTTGACGCCGCTTGCCAACCGTTTGATTGACGAGATCCGCAAGGCCCCAACCCATGGGCTTGATCCGCAAGCCTATGGTGTCCGGCAGCTGGCTTCCATTCTGGATGTGATGGAAGCGTCCAACGCAACGGCCACTTTGCGTGAGATCGCTGTTGTTGAGCTGCAGCTGACCCGCGTTTTTGCCAGTTACGGCGCCCACCTTGCTGGCGGCGTTGTGCGCCCGACCAAGGTGCTGAAGAATGTATTTATCACCCCGCAGGTTCCAAAGCTGAATGACATGCTTACTCAGCTGGAAGAAACCCGGTCTGTTGAGCAGTTGTTTGCCAGCCTTGAGCCAGAGGCACCGTCCTACGATCTTTTGAAAGACCAGCTGGCCCGATATAACGCGGCCCTCACCTCTGATTACCCGGTCTACATCGAAGATGGCCCGAGCATCCGGCCCGGTGACACAGGTGCACGGATTTCGCAGCTGGAGAAACGCCTGCAAGCCGAGGGCTATGCGCCCTATTATTCCGGATACTCCGGCACCACCGAGCAAAACGTGGCGCCCGCCTTTTACAATGATGATATGGTTGCGCTCGTAAAAAGCTTCCAGAAACGTCATGGTTTGAGCGTGGACGGCGTTGTTGGCAAGAAAACCCGGGCAGCGCTGAATGCCTCACTCACAGACCGCCGCGATCAAATCCTCGTTAATCTGGAACGCATGCGCTGGGATGATCCGCTTCCTTCTGGCCGTTATGTGAAAGTCAACGTGGCTGAACAGATTGTGCGGGTGATGGAAGGCACGGACGTGCTTTATGAGACCCGCAGCGTGGTGGGCAAGCCCCGCCATGCCACGCCTTTGTTCTCTGACACCTTTGAGTATGCAGAGATCAATCCGACATGGGGCGTGCCCTGGTCTATAGCCACCAATGAGTATTTGCCCAAGCTGCGCAAGAATGCCTCTGCCTTGTCTGGTAGCGGGATCAACGTTTACAAGAATGGTCGGCGGGTCGATCCGACTGCGATCAACTGGAATGCTGTCAGCAAACGCAGGTTCGGGTATCAGCTTCGCCAGAAGGCCGGACGTAAAAACGCTTTGGGTGCTGTGAAGTACATGTTCCCCAATAAGCACAACATTTATCTGCACGACACGCCATCCAAGCGCCTGTTCAATAAAGACCAGCGTGCCTTTAGCCATGGCTGCATCCGGGTGCAGGACCCGTTCACATTTGGGGAAGTGCTGCTTTCCGGTTCTGGCCACAGCCGCGCCAAGATGGAAAAGCTGCGCGCCCGGGGCAAGACGGTTCGTCTGAAGCTGAAAGAGACCGTGCCAGTGCATCTGCGCTACTACACCGCTTTTGCTGGTGATGATGGGGAACTTCAGTTCCGGGAAGACATCTACAAGCAGGACAAAGCGATTCTGGAGGCCCTGCTTACCTCGCAAGATGCATTCAAGATAAAGATGGCCTCAACCTACTGACCTGACAAATATGCGCAAATTGCCACGTCCCTTATCAGGGATATGGTTAATAGTGCATATTTGAATTAGCTGTGCTAATATATCCCCAATAGAACTGCATTTCATAATTCAAACGGGGGTTGATTATGCTGAAGCAGGCTATGGGTGCAATGATTGTGGCAAGTGCTATCTCAAGCCCGATCATTTTCCTTGCGGTTTACCTGTTTATGAACTCTGCGTGAGTTCAAACCCATCTCTTCAGATGGTGCTGACAAAACTGAGAGTTTCCCAAATTTTAAGGGCAGCGTTCCACGCTGCCTTTTTCTTTACCTGAATTTTACTCACCTAAAACAGTTAAATCGGCAATCTGGTCGTTATGTGTTGCTGGCAAGGTGATGTTGAGGTGGTTGTGTGCAGTGGTGCTGGTTGAACTTCAGGTGGCAGCACTACCTCTCGTCATACTGGACGCAGCAAAGCGCAGATCCGGTATCCAGTACTATACGAGCTGAGATTGGTAAGTGGGGCTCTGGTTCCCGCATCGCACCGCGCTTGCGCGGGATGACGGCGCTGGGTGACGACGCGGGTTATTGCCTGAGCTTAACAAAACTTATCCCCCTCACCTAAAAGCTCCCCTATCCTAAATCTCGTACCCACGCATTCGGGCAGGAGTGGACCGTCCATTCCGCGGCGTGGGTGGGGTTGGGCTGCCGGCATGAGGTAACGTATCGTGTCGGGAGGTCCGGTGAAGCGCCATACCCTTTTGAGGCCACAGTGGTATAGGGAGTTTGGGGTCGTTCCGGAGGGCGTCCGGTGGTGACAAGAAATTGTCGATGACAGGGAAACCTGTCAGTGGCACGGGAACGTGTCATTGACACGGCGACGTGTCATTCACGTCTGTCCGAGAGGGAGCCCGCGCGTTCATGATAAAAGGCCCGGGCGAGGCGAACAGCCATTGCCGAAGAAACATTATTTACAAGTAGCGCAGGCAAAGCCTGTTCGCCTTGCTCCACCCGTATAAACGGGATCCTCAAACACAAACACCGCTGGAATAGCCCAGCGGTGCTCAAAGTGCTTGAGGTGCAGATGTCAAATCTACGCGTATTCTTATCCGAAAACCGGAGCCGCTTTTCAGGAACAGGCTTTAGTCATCCAGATAGTCAGCACACTTTTCCGGAACCTGATCACCCCACGGCATGATCGGCACGGTAGACGTAGAGTTCTTCGGGCTGCCTTCTACGAGCTTGTCGGAGTACACCAGATAGACCAGCACGTTCCGCTTTGCATCACAGCCACGGACAATGCGCATTTTTTTGAAGAACAGGGAGCGGCTCTGGCGGTAGACTTCGTCGCCTTGCTCAAACTTGCTTTTGAACTTGATGGGGCCAACCTGACGGCAGGCCAATGAGACATCGGAGGTTTCTTCTTCCAGTCCGAGCCATCCGGAGAAGCCGCCTTTTTCAGGCACTGTGAAGTGACAGGCGACGCCCTCGACTTCCGGGTCATCCAGTGCATAGGTCGCCAGCTTATGGTCCGGGCTCAGGAACTTCCAGACGGTTGACTTCTTGAAGATCAGATCCGGCTCCTGTGCCTGTGCAGCGGTGCCAAGCATCCCCAGCGTTACTCCAAGAACGACCGTCGCGGTGCTCACCATTTTCAGGACTGATTTTCCAAGCGCAGAGATCTGCACGGCTCCCCTCCATTTTCAAAAGAACAAATCAAATCACTCCCGATATAGGAGGTTTTTTGGCAACTACCAGCAAGAGAACCAGAGATTTTTGTAAAACCTACCGGAATCCGTTGGTTTTGCCCCAATAAGGCCATAGAATAGCTTATCTCTAAGATTTCTCTGAGGAAACCAGTATTGCGGGCTATGACCATTTCCAGACTCCCCTTCGCGCACTCATGCGCAGCCGTGGCTCTTGCCCTTGGCGCCTCCCTTATTTGGACCGGTAGTGCGTTTGCACGCCCTCAGGTGTGCGACAGGCTTGAGACGGAGTTTATCGAGCTTTCTGAACAGGTCGAAAGCAATGGCAGCTCGAACAGCTGGCAAACGGCCTATGAAGAGCAGCTGATTCATATCCGCAACGTACAGTCCCAGATGTCCAACTTCGGCTGTGATGGCTCCTTTGGCCCTGCACAATGTCAGCAGCTGAGCTCATCTCTTCAGCAGATGAATGAGAATCTGACCTATCTCGACAGTCAGAGACAGCAGGAACTCTACTCCAGCGTTTTGCAGGACCGGCTTACTGAAGTGAAGCAGGCACTGGTTGATCTGAACTGTTCAGATCGTTCTAACCAGCAAGTCCAGCCACTGACACCGGCAACCGCACAGACCAATCAGCCTTTGCAGCTGGAACCACGTTCGACTGCTGGTTTCTCCTCTGGTGGTCAGCAGTATGCGACCATGTGTGTGCGCAAGTGTGATGGCTACTATTTCCCGATCAATCCGAATTCCAGTGCGGAAGATCTGGCGGAAGATGGAGAGATTTGTCAGGCGCTGTGTCCAAGTCAGGACACTGAGCTGTATGTCTTCCAGGTTCCTCAGGAAACACCTGCCCAGATGCGGTCTTTGTCCGGTGCGCCTTATACGTCGCTTGCCAATGCCTATCTGTTCAGACAGCAGAACAACCCGGCTTGTTCCTGTGATGCAGCTGGTGGACAGCCTGGCAATCTGGAGCCGACACCTGCGATCCCACCTCTGGAGCAGGCACTTCCGGGTAATCAGCTGGAAGATCTGACACCGGGTGCAACAGCAACATACCCTGCCATTCCGAACCAGAGTGAGCTGCGTCAGACAGTAGATGCAACAGAGGCCCAGAGTGATATCTCCGAGCCTCCACTTGTTCAGAAGAAATTTATGCCGCGCGAGGTTGAACCGCGCACAGGCCCTATCAGGAAAGTCGGTCCAAAGTTTTTTCCCGACCGATAAGAGGTAGCATGTTCTTCAGGTCTGGACCGTGTGCCAGACCTGTGATTGCCTTGCGCAGTGGCATGAACAGACCTTTGCCTTTGCGGCCTGTTTCAGCTTTGACAGCTTTGGTCCACTCGCCCCATGTTTCCTCGGTCCATGGCTCTTGCGGCAGCAGAGCCTTGGCCTGAGTGATGAAGTCCTTGTCTTCCTCGGCAATGTCTGGCGTGGCGGACCCAACGATCAGCTCCCACCATGTTTTCGCACCGCTTACGGTGGAGCAATTCTCTTTAACGGCTGCCCAGAACGCGTCATCCCCTTCAACGCCATCTGCTTTCAGGCGGTCGGCGACATCAGCAAAGCTCATGGCATGGACGAGTTTTGCAGTCAGGTGGCCCACATCTTCCGGGTCAAACTTTGCAGCAGACTTGGAGATGCCAGAGAAGTCGAGCATGTCTGCCAGAGCTTCCATGGTTGGAGCAGGTTCAACTGCGTGACTTGTACCTGTCAGCACTGCAAGGGAGCAGACTGCCATTGGCTCATAGCCTTCTTCTCGCAGTGAGCGGATAGACAGGGCGCCTGAGCGTTTGGAGAGCCCCTCACCTGAGGCAGTGGTCAGCAGGTTGTGGTGACCAAACTCAGGAACTTGTGCCCCCAATGCCTGGAATATGGCAATCTGAACACCAGTGTTGGCAATGTGGTCTTCACCGCGAATGACGTGCGTGATGCCCATATCCGCATCATCCACGATGGATGGCAGCGTGTAGAGGTAAGTTCCATCTGCACGGATCAGCACAGGATCAGACAGGGAGGCAAGATCAACGGTCTGACGACCACGGATCACATCATCCCAGTGCACTTCTGTTCTGACAGTGGAGAATGCATCATTTTCTGCGTGGTTTGGCAGTTTGAAGCGCCAGTGTGGTTTGCGGCCTTCTGCTTCATATTCAGCGATCTGCTCATCCGTGAGCTTCAAGCCAGCACGGTCGTAAACAGGAGGACGGCCCAGAGCACGCGCACGGTTACGGCGGCGTTCCAGCTCTTCCGGCGTCTCGTAGCATGGGTACAGGAGGCCAGCGTCTTTCAACTTGGCAGCTGCTGCATCATACAATGCAAACCGCTCGGATTGTTTTTCCACGCGATCAGGGTTGATACCCAGCCACTTCAGATCTTCGGCAATGCCCACTGCATACTCTTCTTTAGAGCGTTGCACGTCGGTATCGTCATAGCGCAGAACGAAATTGCCGCCCTGCTTTTTAGCAAAGAGATAGTTGAAAAGCGCCGGGCGCACATTGCCGATATGGATGTGGCCAGTCGGAGATGGCGCGAAGCGAACAGTAACACTCATGGCTGAGCCTTCTCATCAATAAACAAGTTTGACACTCGGGTATCGCGTTGGCTGGTACGGGTCAACCAGCCAATCTCCGATACCTACGGAATATCTCGAGTTTTAGGTTCAGTTACCGGCTTTTGCTGAATTCAAGCTGGAGAACGAACCAGCATCAGCTGCGGCTTTACGGCAAACAAAACCAGGCCCAGGCCGAAGCAATAGAGGCTGGAGAATGCAAACTGAGTGTCCAGCTCAATACCGTTATCCAGAAGAACGCCCATCAGTCCGGGAGCCAGCGCAGAGGCAAAGACCATCATGGCCGAATAAACAGCACGGATGGAACCCAGATGTGCTGTTCCGTAAAGCTCTGCCAGAACGGCAGAGGCAATCGCCCCCCAGGAGCCAACGGTTATGGCGAGGATGATCATAGCAATTGGCACAAAGTACTCTTCGCCGCCAAAGGCAAACACAAGCACACTCACACCAAGAGGAACAACAGAAAGCGGGAGCAATGAGACGGCAGAGAAACGGTCAATCAACATACCAGCAGTCATAGAGAACACAGCGCCAGCCGCTGCATAGAGTGGCAGATAGGACGGGATTACAGTCCGTGCCCAGCCCTTTGCTTCCATGAAGTGGACCTGATGGAACATGAGGCCCGTGACAAGAAACGGCACAGCGAGCACGGCTGTCATAACCACCCAGAACCGCCAGTCCGACATCACTTGCTTTCTGGTCCAGCTGACAGCAGGACCATTTGAACCTGAAGACTCAAGCGGGTTTTCCGGTGTCCGGTCCTTCTTGAGGGTCAGATAAGCCAGAGGAAGGAAGACGACGAGAAGCGTTATCCCCGCAGCGGACCAAAGATCCCGCCATGAGAATGCGACCATGAGCGAGACAGCGGCCAATGGCAAAAGCGCTTCGCCTGCCATGTTGCCAAAAGAGGCCAGGCTGAGTGCCTTCCCTCTGGAGCCGTGGAACCAGCGCGACATGGCTGTCTGCGAAGTATGAGGGAGCATGCCCTGCCCGAACAGGCGTAGGCCATAGAGGCAAATTGCAAGTAATATGATGGAGTTATGCCAGCTCATTAAGAAACTGAATCCGGCAAGAATGATAATTGCAGCACACCCGACGACCACAGGGCGATAATAATCGACTATCCTGCCCAAATAGATAAGCGTTGCAGCACTTGCCAGTGTCGCGAACATGTAAATTGAGCCGAAATCACCGTGAGAGAGACTATAGGTCTCACGGATCTGGGAGGAAAATTGCGCGATGAAGAAGGTTTGACCAAAGCTGGAGCCAAACCCGAGCAGAAACCCGCCCGCGACCCAGCGCAGGTTGCGCTGGAGAAATTGGAAGAAAGTCATAGACTTAACCTAAAAAGCGTAGAAAGTGATTCAGGCAAAGCGTGATGCTTGCCTGAGCACCAGAGATCAAGTCCAGAGCGCGGCTTGCTTGTTCTTAAAGTAAGATCTCAAGCCGCATGTGGTTCTAGGTTCGATCCCGGAAACGGTTGGTGATTGGGTAGCGACGATCGCGCCCAAAGTTCTTTAGTGTGATTTTGACACCCGGTGCAGCCTGACGACGCTTGTACTCTGCGATGTAAAGAAGGTGTTCGACTCGATGGATGGTTTCTACAGAGTGGCCGCGCTTGGCGATCTCGTCAAGGCTCAACTCTTTTTCAACGAGACAATGCAGGATGTCATCCAGAACATCGTACTCTGGCAAGCTGTCCTGATCAGTCTGGTTTTCACGCAGCTCAGCTGTTGGCGCTTTGACGATGATGTTGTTCGGGATCACCTCACCCGCCGGCCCCATCACACCTGCCGGATGGTTTTTGTTGCGCCAGTCAGAGAGACGATAAACCTCGGTCTTGTAAAGATCCTTGATCGGGTTGAAGCCGCCATTCATATCCCCATAAAGGGTGGCGTAACCGACAGACATTTCTGACTTGTTGCCGGTGGTCACAACCATGGAGCCGAATTTGTTGGATACCGCCATAAGGATGACACCGCGAGAACGGGACTGCAGATTTTCCTCGGTGATACCGCTCTCAGTGCCGGCAAATACGCCAGCCAGCGTCTGCTGGAAGCCCTCGACAGGCTCTGCAATTGGAATGGTATCGTACTTCACACCGAGAGCATCTGCGCACGCCTTGGCGTCCTTGATGCTTTCCTCGGAGGTGTAGCGGTATGGTAGCATGATGCAGTGAACACGATCAGCGCCCAGAGCATCAACGGCCATGGCCGCACAGATCGCGCTATCAATACCGCCGGACAGGCCCAGCACCACGCCGGGGAAGCCGTTCTTGTTTACGTAGTCTTTCAGGCCAAGCACGCAAGCAAGCCAGTCTGCTTCCTGTGTATCTGGCATTGGAACGATGCGAGTTGGTTTTGCGAACCACAGACCTTCTGCATCTTTATTGAAGTCGAGGTAATCTGTTTCCTCGGTGAATTGACCGAGTTGCATCACCAATGAGCGATCATGATTGAGGGCGAAGGATGCACCGTCAAACACGAGCTCATCCTGACCGCCAACCTGATTGCAATA
Organism: Pseudovibrio sp. Ad5; assembly: GCF_001623095.1. Lineage (NCBI taxonomy): Bacteria > Pseudomonadati > Pseudomonadota > Alphaproteobacteria > Hyphomicrobiales > Stappiaceae > Pseudovibrio > Pseudovibrio sp. Ad5. The sequence continues at coordinate 44,493 of NZ_LMCH01000061.1, forward strand.
CACGAGCGGAAGGCCCGTTTCGACAACACGAGAGAGCATGATCTGCATGCGCTCATCTATTTTATCGCGGTAGTAAGGAGACCCATTTGGAACCAGCAGGATTTCAGCGCCTGTCTCTTCCAGACATTCGCAAACCTCATCGGACCATGTGTCTTCACAAATCGGAACGCCAAGGCGCACACCACGGAAACTCATCGGACCCGGATTGGGTCCAGCATCAAAGACACGCTTTTCATCGAAAACGCCATAGTTTGGCAGGTCGACCTTGTAACGCAGGCCCTCAATGTTGCCGTTGTCGAGCAGTGCGACGGCGTTGTAGAGCTTATCCTCTTCGGCCCATGGCAGGCCAACGAGCAGCGCGGGACCACCATCAGCCGTTTCTTTTGCCAAGCCTTCCAGTTCACGCTTACAAGCAGCTACGAAGGCTGGCTTCAAGACCAGATCCTCTGGCGGATAGCCAGCCAAAAACAGTTCAGAATACAAAACCAGATCAGCGCCTTGTTCGGCGGCCAGCTTTCGGTGATGACGCACTTTCTCAGCATTACCGGAGATATCACCAAGGCAAGGGTTGGCCTGTACGACGGCCAAACGGAACTGGTCTTTAATCATCATATAAACTTCAAAGGCTTTAGTGGATGGAAGGGGTGGCCCTGTTTGCTTCGAGCTTTAATAGCTTTGGTTCTCGTGTACCGCGTTTTTGTAGCAGAGAAAAGTCGATCCATCACATAGTTGACGGTTGAGGAAAGGATTCACAGGGTGAAAATCAATCTGACGACTTCTTCTTCACCTGCCCAGAATCTTTCGCCTTTGCCATGAGGTCCAGATGCTGTTGCAACCTTGTACCCATTGGCATCTGTGCCATGTCCCTGGCCTGAATAGGCTCATCCCCCTGCATCACGATGGCCTTTAGGCGATCATACAAAATTGCGGGCGCAATTGGTTTGGCAAGGAAGTAATTTACGCCAGCATTGCGCGCCGCCACAACAACGGAACGGCGGGAATCAGCCGTAATGACGATTACCGGGGTCTTGGCAATTTCAGAATCTTCGTCCTGCCTGAGAATACGGAGGAAGTCATTGCCATCAATCGGGTGCATGATCCAGTCGCACAGCACAATATCAGGCCTGCGGTCCAGCAGAATTGCGATCGCGTCGGCCCCGTCGCCTGCTTCGTAGATGGAACGCACGCCAAAGCCGGAGATCATAGTGCGCAAGATGGAACGCATGTAGTTGTTGTCATCCACAATAAGGATTGAATAGCCAGACAACAAAGAATCGCTCTGAAGCAACAAACTCTCCCTGAGGGCGAAAAAACCTAGAAAAACATCGGGCAGCGAAAGGCAGGAGGCACATCATTCCAATTTTCTATGTGCTTCGCATATAAATATTTATCAAAAAAAGAGGGGCTGCACAATGTGCAACCCCTGATCATCATATGAATACTCTAGATAGAGTTAAGTGTTCACTGCAAGGCGTGTATCAGATTCTTTTCTGAGGTTCTCTGCGATTTTGAACGCCAGCTCCAGAGCCTGATCCGCATTGAGGCGAGGATCACAATGGGTGTGGTAACGATCACCGAGTTGTTCTGCGGACAGTGCGCGTGCACCACCAGTACATTCGGTCACATTACGGCCAGTCATTTCGACGTGAACACCACCTGCATGAGTGCCTTCAGCGCGGTGAACCGCGAAGAATGCTTCTACTTCACGCAGAATACGCTCGAATGGGCGCGTTTTGTATCCGTTTGCAGTGATGGTATTGCCGTGCATCGGGTCACAAGACCAAACAACTTTCTTACCCTCACGCTCAACAGCGCGTACCATAGCTGGGAGATGTTCGAACACCTTGTCCTGACCGAAACGGGTGATCAGTGTCAAACGACCAGCTTCGTTTTCAGGGTTCAGAACGTCGATCAGCTTGATCAGCTCTTCAGGATCAAGAGATGGACCACATTTGAGGCCAATCGGGTTCTTGATGCCACGGAAGAATTCAACATGTGCATGATCCAACTGACGCGTACGATCACCGATCCAGAGCATATGGCCGGATGTTGCGTAACATTCGCCAGTGGTGGAATCGATGCGTGTCAGCGCTTCTTCGTAGCCCAGAAGCAATGCTTCATGGCTGGTGAAGAAATCAGTGGAACGCAGCTGTGGTGTGTTGTCGGGATCAACACCGCAAGCACGCATGAAGGAGACAGCGTCGGAAATGCGATCTGCCATTTCCTGATAACGGTGTGCCTGCGGGCTGTCTTTTACGAAGCCGAGCATCCACTGATGGACGTGATCCAGATTGGCAAAACCACCTTGCGCGAACGCACGGATCAGGTTCAACGTCGCAGCAGACTGACGGTAGGCTTTCACCTGACGCTCAGGGTCTGGAATACGAGAGTCTTCGTTGAACTCGATACCATTGATGATGTCACCACGGTAGCTAGGCAGTTCAATATCGCCCTTCTTCTCAATATTGGAAGAACGCGGTTTTGCAAACTGACCAGCAATACGGCCCACTTTTACAACTGGCTGCTGCGCACCATAGGTGAGCGCCACGGCCATTTGCAGGAATGCTCTAAAAAAGTCGCGAATGTGATCAGCGTGATGCTCTGCAAAGCTCTCCGCACAATCACCACCTTGCAAGAGGAATCCACGCCCCTCGGCAACATCAGCGAGCTGCGCTTTCAACTTGCGCGCCTCACCTGCAAACACGAGCGGCGGATAAGTTGCTAGGCGACTTTCAACGTCTGCCACTGCTTCCTTATCTGGATAGTCCGGTACCTGCACGATCGGTTTTGATCGCCAGGAATCCGGTGTCCATTTGTCCGCCATTTTAAAACTCCATCAATACGGAATGCTGCCAGCGCGCCCTATGCGCCTCTCTTTGGCAGCGTTAATTCTTTGAGCTGTTCTCATCATGAGACAAAAGCCCAGAAAGGCTTATACACGCAGCCCGTTTATCTGACTAGGGGGACGTATACGTTGTTTTATCGCTGTAGGTTGAGGATACCTCAAAAAAATCAGGCCTTATGAGAATCCATCAAACCAATCTGCTTTAGAGCTACTATGTTCTAATAAATTAGAACTTGATAGACAATTATTTCAAAGCACCCTTCAAGATCGCAGATGAACACTTGTGTAAAGATACATGAAGCGTTCACACTCGCGAACCATGAACTTAATTTCAGCGATTTAAATATTGAGCATTCACAGATTTCAGCAGATCGTCAATCGTTGCCGCAAGTTCTTTGGACAGAACAATAGCACGCGGATAAAACGGCTCTGTGCGATCATTTAGGATTGGTACACGATCCCAGCCGTCAGTGGTTTCCATGAAGTGCAACAATCCTTCATGCCCCCACAGGCGATGGAATCCAGCCATGACGCAGTCAACATAACTTTGCAGGATTGGGTGCTCGTCATTGCCCCAGTGTGCGTACTGATCCTGCACCTGATAAAGGAACGTGTCTGATGGCATCTGCCTGCCACAGTCGGGCACGAAACTATCATCGCAGAGGGATTTGCGGTTATAATGCCATTCACGTTTATCCAGCGCAGGCAGGTTTGCTTTTGTATCAAGCACCATCGCACCACGAATGACAGAGCCCTCTTCACGACGGACACCCAATGCGCAGACACCAACGCCTGACATGCGGCCATTGCCTTTTTTGCCTTTGGAGCAGCCACGCCATTCCCGCTTCCAGCCACTCAGCTGTCCAGCAACCACAGTCGTGCCTGCGGGCAATGTTTCTTCATTTACGAGTGAGCCATAACCAAAATAGCAAATCTGGTCCTGTGTGAGGTCAGTCACGGGTATTCCTATCAAAACGAGAAAGATGCCCTGCTCCAGATGCAGGACAAAAAAGAACCGCTAGCAAGGACTAGCGGTTCTTTGGAAGTCAACTAAAGTTTAATTCTTGCGGATACGCTCAGATGGTTCGCGCATTGTCACCAGTTCTTCCGCAGCAGTCGGATGCACCGCAATGGTACGGTCGTAGTCCGACTTGGTGGCGCCCATGGACAGGGTCACGCCGATGATCTGGATAAGTTCGCCAGAGTCTGGACCCATGATGTGAATGCCAAGGATTTTGTCGGTATCCGCATCCACCAGCATCTTGAGGAACATCTTGCCAGGTTTGCCAGAAAGGGTGTTCTTCATCGGACGGAAGGATGAGGAATAGATATCGATGTTGTCGAAGCGTGCCTCAGCTTCTTCCTGCGTGAGACCTGCCGTACCAATCTCAGGCTGAGAGAAGACTGCGGTCGGGATCATAGAGTGATCGACATGCCACTCGTTGCCACCATAGGTGCTGTCTGCGAAAGCATGGCCTTCACGGATCGCAACTGGGGTCAAGTTGGCACGGTTGGTGACATCGCCCACAGCAAAGATGCTTGGTACAGAGCTCTGGCTCTGTGGGGTTACGACGATTGCACCTGCTTTGTCCAGTTCAACGCCAGCTTCTTCAAGACCGAGGCCTGCTGTGTTCGGGCGTCGTCCGATTGCGTAGAGCACCTGATCGGCTTCGATTACTTCGCCGGCGTGCGTGGTCACTGTCAGACCGCCCTCATGCTTCTCAATGGATGCAATGGTGGACTTGGTTTTGACGGTGATACCTTTTTCTACCATCTGCTCATGCAGACCGGTACGCACGTCCATATCGAAACCGCGCAGGATTTCTTCACCGCGATACAAAAGCGTGGTCTCAGATCCCATGCCATTGAAGATGCCAGCGAACTCGACAGCGATGTAACCGCCACCGACAACAATGGTTCGCTTCGGGAATTCGGAAAGGTGGAATGCTTCATTGGATGTGATGGTATGCTCGCAGCCGACAAGACCTGCATCAACGTTTGGCGTTGCACCAACAGCTACAAGGATACGTTCAGCTGTGATGACTTGATCGGTAGACAGCAAGCGGACGGTGTTCGGACCTTCAATCACCGCGCGGCTGTCATGCAGTTCAACGCCGGACTTATCCAGGTTGCGGCGATAAATGCCTTCCAGACGGGTGATTTCCTTGTCTTTATTTTCGACAAGCTTATCAAAATCAAAGGTTGGCGTGCCGTTCAGGCTCCAGCCATACCCGTCCGCGTTTGCGAATTCCTCGGTGAATTTAGATGCGTAGACAAAGAGTTTTTTGGGAACACAGCCGCGGATAACGCAGGTCCCGCCATAGCGAAATTCTTCAGCAATACCGACACGGGCGCCATGGGTTGCTGCGATGCGCGCTGCACGTACGCCGCCAGAACCGGCCCCAATAACAAAGAGATCGTAGTCGAAATTAGTCATTACAGCCCACTTTCGTTTGCAATAAACCTTATGCAACGACGTTTCGTTACGCTCTAAGGTCTTTTCTTATAAAAACGTAGGCTCAGATTTGGGCCAGATACGCCCAAATTTCAAGGGGCGTATCTGATCTAACTGTTCATTTTGGATTGCGATTTCGTGATCGCTTATTGAGCTGCCATTTCAGCAAGTTTCTTCCGTGAAATTGCAACCATGTCGGTGCTGACTGCATCGCTCCACTGCTTTGCAGCACCGATCGTCAATGCAGACAGTGTACCGGACAGGTCAGCAAGACGCTTACCGGTGTCGGAGTTGTAGAAGGTTGCGATTTCATTGAGCTGGTCTTCTGAGAAACGACGCGCCCAAACTTCGTAGATCACACGATCCAGCTCCTGACGGCGCGGGATAAGTTCAACAGCAGCCTCATTCACAGCGATATCGATCTCAGCGCTCATTGCCGGATTAGAACGAATAAACAGGGTACGAGTACGCTCTGCAACATCTGGAAGGATGTTATCGAAGTTCTCGATGGACTTTGTTGCACGAACAGCCGCTTTTGCAGCTTCGATGTGACTTTCAGAAATGGAATTGTCCTGAGCCATAACCGGGCTGGAAATCAGCACACCAGCAACAACCAGTGATGCAACACCTGCAATTGCTGCAGACTTGAACTTAGCGAGCATAAAATGGCTCCCCTATATTTTAATCAGCTGTCCTAAAATGACTGTCGGGACAGCTTAAGGTTCCAAGACACGAATTTCATCAGTACCGGCAACATAGGCCCGTACTGCCATATCAATAAACAACCCGTGCTCAACGACACCTGGAATAACCTCCAGGCGTTTTGCCAGTGACTTCGGATTGCTGATTGCCTGTAGGTGACAATCAAGAATGTAGTTGCCGTTATCGGTTACAAGTGGCTTTTCCCCTGCCATACGCAGGATCATCTCACCTTGCAGCCCCTCAGCGTCCAGGCTGTTTTGCATCATCTGGCGAGTGGCCTCAAGCCCGAACGGAACAACCTCCACGGGAAGCGGAAACTTTCCGAGGGTATCAACAATTTTGCTCTCATCAGCAATCACAAGCATGCTTCCGGAAGCCGCCGCAATTATTTTTTCGCGAAGCAGCGCTGCGCCGCCGCCTTTGATAAGGTTCAACTGCGGATCAATTTCGTCCGCCCCATCAATAACCAGATCCAACACTGGCGTTTCATCCAGTGTGGTCAACGGCACTCCAAGCTCATCGCAAAGAGCTTGGGAATAAGATGAGGCTGGCACGCCGATGATCTCAAAGCCATCCTTCACCATCTCTGCCAGAAGGCGGATCAGTTCATTGACTGTTGATCCAGAACCTATCCCCAGCTTCATGCCGGGCTTAACTTCCTTGAGTGCTGCAGCTGCGGCCTGCGCCTTCAAACTCATTGCCATCTGACTAATTTCTCTTCCCCGGACCCAAAGCTTGTTCGGAAACGTTCACAGACAAGAACAATTCTGCCTAGTTATTGCGCTTGGGTCTACTGTGACATAACTCCTGCTGATTACCATGAGGTGTGTGTCCCGCCAAGCAGCAATCCACCCAACACACTATAGGTTTTCCTCGCAAATTGACTTCACGGTGAATTTCGGTAGTGTGGCGCGGATTTTCTCAACAGAAACGAGCTTAAGTATGACAACACCAGTTCTGGTTTTCGACCTAGACGGTACTCTCCTGGAGACCATGGGAGACCTCACAGCGTCGATGAATCATGTTTTGGTAGAAGCCGGGTTTGAAGCCATTGAGCCTGAACGGGTCAGGAAAATGGTCGGCGCTGGCGTGAAAGTGCTGATGAGCCGTGGGCTCGAGGCGAGCAAGATTGAAGTGACAGATGAAGTTCTGGAACCATTGCTTGCTAAGTTTATTCGCTACTACGAGACTCATATTGCAGATAAGACCCATGCTTTTCCGCAGGCGCTGGAAACAGTTGCGCGGCTGAGAGCTGTTGGCTGGAAAACAGCTATCTGCACAAACAAACTGGAAAAACTGGCTAAACCGCTGGTTCGTGCCATGGACATGGAACACCTGTTTGACGCTGTTGTGGGCGGAGACACCTTCTCTAAGAACAAGCCGGATGCGATGCCAGTCTTTGGTGCAATCGACATTGCCGGTGGCTCCCGCGCAGGCTCCATTTTCATTGGCGATTCCAAGGCTGACATCAGCGCTGCACGTAACGCTGGCCTGCCCGTGATCGCCGTGGATTTCGGTTACACAGACATTCCTGTCCGCGAACTGGGGCCTGATGTGGTGATTTCTCACTACAATCAGCTGGAAGCGGCAGTCAAAGAGTTGAGTGCTGAGAACGCACCGACCTAACTCTCTGATATAGATACAAGATACTCTGCCGCCCCTGTTTGTTCAGTGGGCGGCAGTTTTGTTTACAGCCGCAAATCCGTCTCAATTCCCCCACGTAAATCCCATCAATAAATCACTGCTTGGTTCGATTTTTCGCTCAATGCAGTCACATTCCCCTGCGAAACATTCAGTCAATCGGAAAGCTCTGTTTTCCAGTAAATGAACATCAACACGGGAACACTGCGCCACATCAGGTGCAGGTCAATGGCTGCATGGTTAAAGCTTCACTCGTTTCGCTGTTTGCGATCATTCTGGCTAGTGCGCTTGCGCAACTGGCGAGCTCTGCTTTGCTAACAAGCTTGCCGCTTCAGATCGCCAGCATTGGCGGCTCTGCCTCTCAAGCTGGCCTTGTGGCAGGGGCTTACTCTCTTGGTTTTATGGTTGGGTGTATGCGTGGTGTGCGCATGATCAACCGGATCGGACACATCAGAGCCTTTGCTGGTGCTGCTGGTTTGACAGCTCTTCTCGTTTTGCTTTTCAAGAACACAGAGAGCATCATTTTCTGGACTGTACTCCGGTTCTTCATGGGGGCGGCATTTGCGGTTTTGTTTGCCACAGCTGATGCATGGCTGAATGAGTCTATCAAAGACGAAGTTCGTGGGCGTATTTTATCTGTGAACTCCATTGTGATTGGTGCAATGGCCATTCTCTCACAGATTTTCGTTGCCAAATTCACCGAGGTTCCTTTGCAAATGCTGGAACTGCTCAGCGCTGTACTGCTTGCAGCTGTTGTATTGCTCTGCATGACCCGCTCTGTGCCACCACGCACATACAAAGCCAAGCGCATTAAGTTCAAAGAGATTTGGGCTCAGTCTCCTGTGGCTGTGCTGGGTGCTTTTGCTTCCGGTGCTATCGTCACCAGTCTTTTGACGATTGTGCCCTACTCCCTGTCCAAGGCCGGGGTTGGAGGCAGCACCACAGCTCTTATGATTGCGATGATCTATATTGGCCGCCTGATGTTCCAATGGCCGTTTGGCTCTCTTGCTGACCGCATGGATCGCAGATGGCTCATTCTTGGTTCTTCTGCACTGATCACCGTCATCATGGTTACCTTCCTGATTGCTGATCCGTTCACTGGCTGGAACTCTGGCTTCCTGCGTAATTATCATCTGCTGAGCATGCTGGGTCTGGTGCTGGTTGTTCTTGGAGGTCTCTCCTTCCCGCTGCAATCCATCTGCGTGGCACACGCATTTGAACGGAAACCGGAGAGCAGTGTTGCGTTGTCGACCTATCTGCTTTTCATCTGGGCTGCGGGCAGTGTTGCAGGTCCAACACTCATCAGTATCCTTGCACCAGTACTTGGTTCCAAGACGCCTGATCTCATTTTGATTGGTCTTAGCGGTTCACTTGCTCTGTTCACTGCGTATCGGCTTTATGTGGCGAAGCTGTTCTTTGTTCGTCGTTCGACACGTAAACAACTCCTAAGTGTGAGCAACATGCCTTATGCAAGTTATCACCAAGCTCAACCCTCTGAAAAATATAAGTAATACAAAGCCTATGGTGTCAACGGGGCCGCCTCCAGCGATATATTTGGAATTCTTTTGGGAAAAGTTTCTTCAGGGGCTTGCGAGAACCCGTCAAAGGCCCTAAACACCTCCTCACGCCACACGGCGTACCACCCTACGGGGGCGATTAGCTCAGTTGGTAGAGCGCTTCGTTTACACCGAAGATGTCGGGAGTTCGAGTCTCTCATCGCCCACCATTCCTTCTTATGAAGGCTTTCAGTCTCCCGATTATTCGCGGAGGCTTTTTTATTTTCTTCCGTTGTTTTCCTTGTACATACATTTTGCCTCCCCATATTGCCCCAGAGGGTTTGGAAACATGTTGTGCCTTGGCGTTTTCGTGGTGCACATCACAACTCTTTGTTTTGAAGCAGAAATTCTTTGAAAGTCTGAAACAGTTTTTCTAAGATGGGCTTCTGAAATTTGGGCAGTTTTAAAGATCAGGACCACGTCTATGAACCGGATATTTTTGTTTATCGGCAAGACTTTTGCAGCGTCTGTGATGCTGTTCTTTTTCGTGGTTGTTTTCCAAACCGTGATGTATGGCGGCCCGGCACGTGATGTTGCAGCCTTTATCTCGGGCGCAGGCGGCGTTTCTTACACTTCTTTTGTCGCGATCCGAAATCGGAATGCCTAATTAAGTCATTCGATCCTTATTAAGAAAGGGAGCCGAAGCCCCCCCCCCCCCCTCTCTATCCTTCTTATATTTTCAGATCTTCGCCTGTACCGAAGTTGTCGGCGACATAATCCAGATCCTTATCACCACGCCCCGACAGATTGACGAGGATTGTCTCTCCCGGACACTCCTTGGCGAGCTTCATCGCATATGCGACTGCGTGAGAGCTTTCCAGTGCAGGAATGATCCCCTCATAACGCGAGAGTGCCCAGAAGGCTTGCAAAGTCTCATCATCGGTCGCTGAGCTGTAGTGCACCTTACCGATATCATGCAGGTAGGAGTGCTCAGGTCCGACACCTGGATAGTCCAAACCAGAGGCAATTGAATGCACTGGCGCGGGGTTGCCTGCTTCATCTTCCAGAACACGGCACTTGAAGCCATGGAGCATGCCCGGCTTGCCGAATGTCATGGTTGCTGCGTGCTGCCCAAGCTCAGGCCCTTTGCCCATTGGCTCGACACCGTGCAGCTTGACTGATTTATCCTGAATGAAGCCAGAGAAGAGGCCCATTGCGTTTGAGCCGCCACCAACACATGCCACAGCATGGTCTGGCAGATTTCCGGTCATCTCAGTGAACTGCTCACGGGCCTCAATACCCACGACCTGCTGGAAGTCGCGTACCATACGCGGGAATGGGTGCGGTCCGACCACAGAGCCAATTGCGAACAGAGCTTCATCAGCCTGCTCCAGATAAGATGTGAACGCGGAGTCCACCGCCTCTTTCAGTGTGCGCCCGCCGAAACCAACCGGTACGAGCTTTGCGCCCAATAACTGCATGCGGATGACATTTGGATGCTCTTTCTCGATGTCCACTTCACCCATGTGAATTTCGCAATCTAGCTCAAAGTAAGCTGCAGCTGTTGCTAAGGCCACACCGTGCTGACCTGCCCCGGTTTCTGCAATGAGCTTCTTCTTGCCCATGTGCTTTGCCAGAAGTGCCTCTGCCATGCAGTGGTTGAGCTTGTGGGCGCCAGAGTGGTTCAGGTCTTCCCGCTTTAAGTAAATGTTCGCGCCTGAGCCAATCCGGTTGGACAGATTGCGTGCATGCGAGATGGGGGTTGGGCGGCCCTGAAAGTGCTTGCGGATGTAGCGCAGCTCATTGATGTAGGATGCATCGCCAGAGATCTTTTCGTAGGCTTTCGCGATCTCTTCGAACTGAGGCACCAGCTCAGGCGGCAGAAATGCACCGCCATACTCACCGAAGTAGCCTTCTTTGTTCGGGAACTCTTTTAAATAATTGTCCATCAGCTCACGCTCTCCCAGCCCATTATCTATATGTATGGGACTGATGCTACTTTAAGCCGTGCGGGGCAATCCATCTGGTAATTGGAACTAGTCACTGATTTATTGGCAGATAAACAAGCACTTAAAGCACCGCATGGCCTTCCATGCAGTGTTGGAACAGAATTCCCGATAATCGGGATGATCAAGGCGGCAGGCAATACCTGCGCTGTTTGCTAAGTTAGTTTCTTCGGCATTGGCTACACGCCTTGCCCGGGCTTTCTTATAATGAACAACATCGCCTCTTTTGCCTATAAGGTACGATAGTCAGTTTCCTGAAAAGACAGTGGCTTATCCAGTCAGGTTTCCCTGCTCAGACAGTTCCTCCGTCTTTGACAGACACGTCAGCAAAAGTGGATTTCCCACCGGTACATTTGCATCCATCACCGCGTGATACCCTATAGTCCTGGGCCCTTCCCCTCAAACCATGCGGTCACGTTTGAAGTTCGGTTCACCGGACCACTGAAAGGTGCGTTACGTCTTCCAACAGCCCAACCCAGCCTACGACACACTGACGGTCGCTCCGCCAGCAGCCCGTTACGTAGGCATGCGTTTAGTATGGGCATGGTTTTGAGCCAGGGGGATAAGTTTTTACACACCCGCATACAAAACAAAAAAGCCCCAGCACATGGCCGGGGCTTTTCGTATTCCAGAGAGAACTCTGAATTACTTGAGGTCAACGCCGTAGAAGATGTGACCTCCGAATGGGTCAATCTTGAAGTCTTTTACGTTAACTGAGACTGGCTTAGATACAACAGAGTGAGCGATGGTCGCCCATGGAGCTTCACGCTTGAAGACCACCTGTGCCTGCTCATAAAGCTTGGTACGCTCAGCAACGTCTGCAGTTACTTTCGCTTTCTGGATCAGGTCTTCAAACTCAGCGTTGCACCACTGAGCGCGGTTGGAACCACCAACGCCGTCACAGCCGAGAAGAACTGCGAGGAAGTTGTCCGGGTCACCATTGTCACCAGTCCAGCCCAGTAGAACAGCACCGTCACGGTCCAGCTCTTTAGAGCGCTTCAGGTACTCACCCCACTCGTAGGAAACGATCTCAACGTCAACACCAGCCTTCGCGAAGTCGCCCTGAATAACTTCAGCCATACGACGTGCGTTCGGGTTGTATGGACGCTGAACAGGCATCGCCCAGATCTTCATCTTCAGATCTTTGACGCCTTCTGCTTCCAGAGCAGCTTTTGCAGCAACCGGATCATACTTATCATCCTGAAGGTCTGCATTGTAAGACCAGATGGTCGGCGGGATTGGGTTGGAAGCGACTTTACCAGCACCCTGGAACACTGCATCCAGAATTGCCTGTTTGTTGACAGCCATGTTCAGCGCTTTACGCACCTTTGGATTGTCGTAAGGCGCCTGCTTAGTGTTGTATGCCAGATATCCAACGTTCAGGCCTTCCTGCTGCATGAGGTTGATCGATGGATCATCCTTCATTGCTGCAATGTCAGCTGGGTTTGGATAAGGCATTACATGACATTCGCCAGCTTTCAGCTTCTGATAGCGAACGGATGCGTCTGGAGTGATCGCAAATACCAGATTGTCAAGCGGTGCTTTGCCAGCCCAGTAATCCGGGTTTGCTTTATAGCGGATCAACGCATCTTTCTGGTAGCCAACCAGCTGGAATGGGCCGGTGCCAACAGGGTTCTGATCGAAGGCATCCTGATTGTCCATCATCTTCTCTGCGTATTCAGCAGAGTGAATGGAAGCAAAATCCATCGCAAGGTTTGCGATCATTGGCGCTTCTGGACGGGTCAGAACGAACTTCACGGTGTAGTCGTCTACCTTCACGATCTCTTTGATGAGATCAGGCATGGACATTGCGTTGAAGTATTCGTAGTTACCGCCGGAAACGCTGAAGTATGGGTTTTCTTTGTTGCCCTGACGGTCGAAGGAGAAGATTACGTCATCGGCGTTGAAATCACGCGTTGGAGTAAAGTTTTTGGTGGTATGGAATTTTACACCCTTGCGCAATTTGAAGGTGTATTCCGTACCATCTTCAGACACATCCCAGCTTTCAGCTAGTCCTGGAACAGTCTTTGTCGTGCCACGCTCGAATTCAACCAGCCTATTAAATATGTTTTTAGAAGACGCATCAAATGTTGTGCCTGCTGTGTAGAGCGCTGGTGTGAAGCCCTCAGGAGAACCTTCTGAGCAGTATACCAGTGTTTTGGCCATGCTTGGTGCAGCAAACGCCATTGTTGCAGCCAACACACTGCCCATAAGAATTGATTTTTTCATTTCTCGTGTCCCCAATCACCTAAAGTGAATGCAAAAGCCAAGGCCTTTGATCATTTATCGAAGCTGCTTGATGCAGTTCTTCTCATAGGATTTTGCAGCGCCACACCGCAGGCTCACCTCAAGCCTACGAACCTCTCCTCAAAGAAGAAGCCATGTTCAGAATGATTTCAGGAAGAAATAGCGCGGATAGAGCACAAAATAAGCCCTCCTCCGCTGCATCGTGTCCTCCCCAGCACACCCCATATGCAACAGCTGCAAACGGGAGTACCTTATACGTAATTCTCGGTAAAATCTCCTCTTAATTGCGCATTTTTCAAAGAAATTGTTTCAACATTGCACTGAATTGGGAAAATCGTTAATGAAATGACAAAGGGCGGCTCCCCGATGGGAACCGCCCTTTTATTTTTCAAACTACACAATCAGCTTAGTGAGAAGCAGCAAGCCGCGCTTTGATGTGAGCGACGTCTGCCTGAGGCGTCGCGTTGAACAGTGTCTGGGTATACTCATGCTGAGGATTTCCAAACACTTCGTCGCGCGTGCCGTATTCCACCACTTCACCATAATACATCACCATGACCTTGTCCGCGATGTAGCGCACCACAGACAAATCGTGGGAAATGAACAGGTAAGTCAGGTTGAACTCATCCTGCAAATCAGCCAGCAAGTTCAGGATCTGAGCCTGAACGGACAGATCCAACGCTGAAACAGGTTCATCAAGAATGAGGAGTGACGGGTTGAGAACCAGTGCACGACCAATCGCAATACGCTGACGCTGACCACCAGAGAACATGTGCGGATAGCGGTTGAAATGCTCAGGACCAAGACCAACCTTGACCAGCATTTCCATCGCCTTGTCGCGGCGCTCGGCTGGAGACATGGTGGTGTTGATCATCAAAGGTTCGGTAAGAACGTCACCAACACGCTGGCGCGGGTTCAAAGACCCATACGGGTTCTGGAACACGATCTGCACCTTGGAGCGCATGTCCTTGGACAGCTTTTCCTTTGAGATGTCGATCGGGTTGCCCTCAATGAGAAGCTCCCCTTTCGTTGCCGGATCGATCAAGGTCAGGATACGCGCCAGTGTAGACTTACCGCAGCCGGATTCCCCCACCACTGCAAGCGTTTTGCCGCGTTCCAGACTAAAGCTGATGCCCTTCAGAGCACGGTTAACATGCTCTTTTCCGAAGATACCTTCTTTGGTGCGATATTCGCGAACCAGATTGCGCGCTTCGAGGATGATATCGTCAGCCATTATGCAGCTCCTTCATCGCCGAGGTGAAAATCAGAGACCGTTGGCAAACGATCACCTGTTGCGTTTTCAGGAAGCGCGGAAAGCAGAGCCTTGGTGTACGGGTTCTTCGGGCTTTCAAAGAGTGAGAGAACATCTGACTCTTCCATCTTCTTGCCTTTGTACTGAACCACCACACGGTCAGCCGTTTCAGCAACCACTGCCATGTCATGAGTGATCATGATCAGGCCCATGCCGCTTTCTTTCTGCAGATCAAGGAGCAGATCAAGGATCTGCTTCTGAATGGTCACGTCGAGCGCAGTTGTTGGCTCATCAGCGATCAGCAGCTTTGGCTTACACGCAATTGCCATGGCAATCATCACACGCTGACACTGACCACCAGACATCTGGTGCGGGTACTTTTTCAGCGCCTTCGCAGATTCAGGCATCCCGACGGAGTCGAGCAGCTCGATCGCACGTGTTTTGCGTTCACCGCGGCTCATCGTGGTGTGCTCTTTGAGGGTCTCATCAATCTGAGCGCCCACAGTGAAGCATGGGTTCAAGCTTGCAATTGGCTCCTGGAAGATCATGGAAATGTCTTTACCAATGATCTCGCGGCGCTTTTTTGCAGACATGGTCAGAAGGTCATAGCCTTCAAACTCCAGCTTGTCCGCCCACAGATGACCGTTGTTGGCCAGCAGGCCCATAACAGCCAACATGGCTACAGATTTACCAGATCCACTTTCACCCACAACAGCAAGAACTTCACCTGCGTCAACGGAATAGCTCACGCCATCCAGAGCCCGGAAACGTCCATCAACCGTGTCGAATTCAACCGTTAGGTTTTCAATTTCAAGAAGGGCCATCGTCAGCTCCTCTTCAGTTTAGGATCGAGAGCGTCACGCAGGCCATCACCGATCAAGTTGATTGCCAGCACTGTGGTTAAAATCGCAATACCCGGGAAAGTTACAACCCATGGCGCACGCAGGATGAACTCGCGAGATTCAGCAAGCATTGTGCCCCATTCCGGCTGAGGTGGCTGAGCACCCATACCGAGGAAGCCCAGAGCCGCTGCATCAAGGATCGCGGTGGAGAAGGAAAGCGCTGCCTGCACGATGAGTGGAGCCATACAGTTTGGCAGCACAGTCACGAACATCAGACGCAGAGTACCAACACCGGAAACACGCGCGGCCATCACATACTCACGGCTCATTTCGGACATCACTGATGCTCGGGTGAGACGCACATAGTATGGCTGCTGCACGATCGCGATCGCGATCATCGCGTTGAGGAGCGATGGGCCGAGAATAGCAACAAGCACCAAGGCCAGCAGCAAGGACGGGAATGCCAGGATGATGTCCATGATACGCATGATGATGGTATCAACCCAACCACCAAACGTACCGGCCACCAGACCGAGACACACACCAACAACAAGCGCAACAGATACAACCACCACACCAATGAAGAGCGAGAACTGGCTGCCGTAAATCAGGCGAGACAGCAGGTCACGACCCACAGCATCTGTGCCAAGAACGTAAGACCAGCTTCCACCTTCCTGCCATGCTGGTGGCAGGAGCAGCGCATCGCGGTACTGTTCGATTGGTGAATGAGGTGCAATAAAAGCTGCTCCCACAGCAATCACAACAAGCGTCAGGAAGAAGATCAGACCCGCAACAGCCCCTTTGTTGGTGCGGAAATGTCTCCAGAAATTGACGATAAGTTCAAACCGGGTATCCGGTCCGGAATTTTGTGTCACGTCAGCCATGATTTACTCCGTATGCCGAATTTTCGGATTAACCAGACCGTACATCAGGTCCACAATCAGGTTCACGATCATGACGATTGCAGCAATCATCAAAAGACCGCCCTGCACAACCGGGTAGTCACGACGGAAAATACTATCAACCATCCACTTGCCGATTCCCGGCCAGGAGAAGATGCTCTCTGTCAGGATAGCACCACCAAACAGCACGCCGATCTGCAAACCAATAATGGTGATGACCGGAATAAGCGCATTCCGCAGAGCGTGAATGCCGACCACACGGAAGTTGGAGAGACCCTTTGCACGTGCAGTACGCACATAATCTTCATCCAGAACTTCCAACATGGCAGAGCGCGTCTGACGCGCAATAACTGCCAGTGGAATAGTGCCCAGAACGACGGTTGGGAGAATCAGATGACTTACAGCCGAGATGAATGCACCAGGCTCATCTGAGAGCAATGTGTCGATCAACATGAAGCCTGTAACAGGCTCAATCCAGTACAACAGAGAGATACGACCTGAAACAGGTGTCCACCCCAAAATGCCGGAGAAGAAGATGATCAGCAGCAGGCCCCACCAGAAGATTGGCATGGAATAACCGGCCAACGCTGTTGTCATAACAGTGTGGTCCAGTGCCTTACCGCGCTTTACAGCTGCGATAATACCAGCAGGAAGCCCGACGACGATTGCAAACAGAATTGCACAGAGGCCAAGCTCAACCGTTGCCGGGAAGAGCGTCATAAACTCCTGAAGAACAGGCTGTTTTGTGACAATAGATACGCCAAGATCGCCTTGAACCAAATTGCCCAAGTAAGTGAAATACTGTTGCCAGATCGGTTCATTGTAGCCGAACTGCACCATAAGTTCTTGATAGCGCTCAGGGCTCACACCGCGTTCGCCAGCCAAAAGCAGAATTGGATCGCCTGGCAGCAGGCGAATGAAGAAGAACGAGGTCAGAGTAACCCCGATAAAGGTCGGGATGAGCAAACCCAGTTTTTTTAATATGAGACGAAGCATACTTCAGTCACACCAATCAGAGGATTGTTTATCCGCAAGCCACCACTTGCGGTATGGAAGACTTTTCCAAAAAAGTATCCCGGCGAATACATCGCCGGGATACAAATTGTCCAGCGGAAAATTATTTCTACTTCAGATCTACGCCATAGAAGTAATGGCCACCAAACGGATCAATCTTGTAGTTTTCAACACGAACACTGATCGGCTCAGAGACAAGAGAGTGCGCAATAGTTGCCCAAGGCGCCTCACGTTTGAATACTACCTGAGCTTCCTCATAAAGTCTTGTGCGTTCATCTACGTCAGATACCTGTTTGGCTTGTACAACAAGATCATTAAATTCATCATTACACCACTGCGCACGGTTGGAACCGCCCACTGCATCGCAAGACATTAGCACTGCAAGGAAGTTGTCCGGGTCACCATTGTCACCAGTCCAACCCAGCAGAACTGCGCCGTCACGATTGATGTCAGAAGAACGCTTAAGGTACTCACCCCACTCGTAGCTGACGATCTCGACTTTAACACCGATTTTCGCGAAGTCTGCCTGAAGGACTTCAGCCATACGACGTGCATTCGGGTTGTATGGACGCTGTACAGGCATCGCCCAGATCTTCATTGTCAGATCTTTGACGCCTTCCGCTTCCAAAGCCGCTTTTGCTGCTGCCGGATCATATGGGTCATCAACGATTTCGTTGTTGTAGGACCACATTGTCGGCGGGATCGGGTTTTTCGCGATCTGACCGACGCCCTGGAATACTGCGTCCAGAATAGCCTGCTTGTTGATAGCCATGTTCAGCGCTTTACGCACTTTTGGATTATCAAACGGTGCCTGCTGGGTGTTGTAGGCCATGTAGCCAACATTCAGACCTTCCTGCTGCAGAAGGGTGACGTTTGGATCTTTGGACATTGCATCCAGGTCAGCCGGGTTTGGATATGCCATCACCTGACATTCACCTGCAGCAAGCTTTTGATAGCGCACAGATGCATCTGGTGTGATTGCAAAGACCAGATTGTCGAGTGGCGCTTTGCCATTCCAGTAATCAGGGTTTGCTTTATAGCGGATCAGAGCGTCTTTCTGGTAGCCAACGAGCTGGAAAGGACCGGTACCAACTGGCTTCTGATCAAAGGTGTCCTTGCTGTTCACCATTGCGTCTGCGTATTCAGCAGACTGGATGGACGCGAAGTCCATTGCCAGGTTCGCAATCATTGGTGCTTCTGGACGGGTCAGCTTGAATTTGACGGTGTAGTCGTCAATCTTTTCAATGCTGTCGATCAGGTCAGGCATGTCCATGGCGTTAAAGTACTCGTAGGTACCGCCAGACACGTTATGATATGGGTTTTCTTTGTTGCCCTGACGGTCGAATGAGAAGATCACGTCATCGGCATTGAAATCTCGGGTTGGTGTGAACCACTTTGTGTCGTGGAATTTTACACCCTTGCGAAGGTGGAAGGTGTATTCCTTGCCATCCTCAGAAACTTCCCAGCTTTCAGCCAGTGCCGGAGCAACTTCGGTTGTGCCAGGCTTGAACTCCACCAGCTTGTTGTAGATCTGACGCGAGCTTGCATCAAATGTGGTGCCTGCGGTGTACAGAGACGGTGTAAAGCCTTCCGGAGATCCTTCAGAACAGTACACGAGAGTTTTTGCCATTACAGGGCCAGCCACAACTGCTGCTGCGAACAGGCTACCACCAAGCAAGAGGCTTTTTTTCAAGGACATTGGTATTCTCATTCCGTTTTATTGCTTGTTCCAGTTGTTCTTCAACACTGCTTATTGCTGCAGTTTATTCAGGGATTTTGGCTTTGAGAGACTATTCCGGCAACGGAAGGATGGAAGGCCGTCTTCTCCACATAAAGATGCATGACGCGGTTTCTCCGCGAGATACATTCTTCAGGTTTTTCGATTTCGGCTTGCACGTAATTCCGCGACGAGATTACCCACTCATAGCTCAAACCAAATCAACGACATCGCACAATCATATGCGATTAATTCTTCGATGGTCGATTTTAGAACATTAAGTTTCGTTTCTGACTTCGGAAATAATTAAAAATTTCAGAAGCACTGTCTAATCGGTACGACTACCTAGAACTGCATCCTCAGGTTGTTTTATTCCTTCTTACTTACCTGAAATTACATAGGTATTCTTACCACATATTTGCGGTGTCGTAATTATACTTTAGATTCGAACTTGATTATTTAAACAGTTTTTACACAATACTATCAGGAGCTTATACGAGTTCAGGCCTGCAGATACGCGTATTGCGTGTCACACAAGCCTGTTATCCAGCTGGTTTTGGAGTGTTTTTATTCTTCTGAAAGCTTAGCCATACATTCGTCATGTATGGACTGGATTTCGGAGATTGTGACTTCCAGCGCTTCTTTTCTCGCGCTTAGCTCCTTCAGCACTTCCCCGGTTCTAGAACCAAGGTATTCAAGCTGCTGGCGGTGCCCTTCCCCGTGCTGACCATAAAGGTCCAGGAAGTGTTTGATCTCGGAGAGAGAGGAACCAATCGCTTTACCGCGCAGGATCAACGCCAGGCGCGCTCTGTCTTTGCGATTATAGATACGCACACCATTGACGCGCTGAGGTGAGATCAGACCTTTACTCTCATAAAACCGGATGGATCGGGTAGAAATCTCGAACTCTTCAGCCAGATCGCCAATTCCAAAAAGTTCCTGATCGGCGTGACCCGTTTCTTTTTCCGCTTCCGCGAGAGGGTTCAGCGTTTCTTCTCTTCTCTCAGACATGCATCCCCCTAACATCGAAGAACTTGATTGACGTTACCTAACGTCGCCGTAAAGCATTACCATAACGGCGACACTATATCACCAAATTGTCATTGCGTTTACGGCTTCTCGTTTTCTTCCTAATCTTTACCTATAGGATAACCATCAGAAATCAACACAAATTGCAATTAGCCAGATAGGTAATATTGCGAGATATCGATAGCGCCTTATAAAAAAGAACGGGATAAACCCACAAGAGATGCCATAGAACATCCGTATCCTGCGTGTTTTTGAATTTTTATTGCGCTGCCGCATTCCCCAGACTTGACAAGTTTGAGGTTTTGGAAGACCCCTGCCCCTACGACGCCTACTGAAGCAACTTGCCTTTGGCTTAGGTCATTTCAGTTATTTGTATGCGTATCCTCTTTTGCGAACCGACTGGCTCTTCAAGGAGATACGCTCTAGGATAAGTTATGAGTAAGAGTCTTGAGGAACGGGTCGACGAACTGGAAATGCATATCGCACACCAGAACGAAACGATCGAAACACTCAATGATGTGGTCTCCAATCAGGCACAGGTTCTTGACCGACTCGTCTCAGCAATGGGACAGATGAAGGACCACCTGCTTGATATTCAGGATCTGGTTGAACAAACACCTGCGAACCAGAAACCTCCACATTACTGAGCAAACAGGCTTTTCCTATACTAAGAGGAAACTATTTTCCTGCTGAACATCAGCAAAGATAGGTATACTCAGGTAAGGGGAAACCTGATATTAAGAGATGACAGGTCTGCTGTGCTTGAACGCAGGCCCTTTTTTCGTGGATCACTCAACGTTACGAGAGTGAACAATACAATTTTCTGTTCCGCCGCCTATAAGGGCTGCCACTGCTGTCCTTTTTTGAACAGCACCTGAGAACAAAAAAGCCTGGATGAGAAAGAAACCCAATGGCTATTGAGCAGATACTGGCGACCCATAAAAAGGAGAGCCTTGCCGATAAAGCTTATCGTCTGATTGAAGAGCTGATCGTCAACCTTGACCTTGCGCCTGGCATGGCGCTGACTGAAGGTGACCTTTGCGAACGGACCGGCATCGGCCGAACTCCAGTGCGCGAGGCCATCAAACGCCTTTCAACCGAAGGGCTGATTGTTATTCGCCCACGCAAAGGCCTGTTTGTTTCTGAGATTGAGACTTCCGAGTACGTTCTGGTTCTGGAAACCAGAAAGCCTTTGGAGCAGCTTCTCGTCGCTTCCGCTGTTAAGCGTGCGACTGCAGAAGAGCGCGAAGCTCTGCACCAGTGTGCTGAAGAAATCCTTGCGCAGGCCCGTGCAGGCGATGTGAAGGGCTATCTGCGCGCGGATAAGGTTTTTGATGAAGTGCTCTGTGCCGTCTCCCGGAACCCGTTTACAGCTCGCGCTGTGGCTCCGCTGCAGACTATGAGCCGCCGGGCCTGGAGTGCTTTCCGCGGTGCTGAAAAGCTCGAAGATTCTGCTATTCGCCACCATAAGCTTGCTGAAGCTTTGGCAAACAACGATGCAGAGAAGGCAGAAGCGGCAGCTGTCGAGATGATGGACCATCTGACCAACTTTGCAGTCAAGCAAGCTGAAAAGACTGGCGACAACGCCTAGGTTCAGAGATCTCAATCAATAAGCAAAAAGCGGAGCCTGTGCTCCGCTTTTTTATTGCTCAGTTTTTGGCATTTTAAAGGTATCAATCCGGGCGTTACGCCCGCTTGCCCCGAGCAGAACCAAATAGGGTTGATCTGTTTGAATTACCGGTCGCTTTGCACCGTAAATGCCTGAGAGCCGCAAACGCACCTCACCGTGAGGTGTCATTCCTGTAACCATCCCCGCAGACATCTGAGAGAGCTTAATAGGAGCGTAAAGGATCTCGTAGGAGGGAGGGGCAGCTCCAGGGCGCATGACGACCACAGCGTTGGCTCTGATATCACGCCCCTCGTCCTGTACGTCGACCACTCCAACGGCTCGGTGTAAAATTTTATACTGGCAATTCATCTAGATAATCATCGTCGTCGATACATTATGAAGCCGCTGCCTGTTTGGCAGCATTTTCAACAATGTTGTCCTTCAAACTCGCAGGTACATGGAATGTAAAGTCCTGAATGAGGACGTCCTGCACGATATCTGTCGCGAAGCGTTCGTTGACGCGGTCACGGACCTCGTCAGTCAACTCCTTCAGGTCAGATTTTTTCAGCTGGGCGAACTCTTTGTCAGCCTTGCTGTAAATGATACGGAAAGCTTCATCGACGATGAACGCATGAGGTGGAACCGCCAGCTTTGCAAGCAGTTCGCTATCAACCGTAAACACAAACTGCGCCACAATATAACCGTGGATCTTGCCATCTTCGAGTACTGGAACGTTGATGGTCGGTGTGCTTTGATAATCCAGTCCTTCCAAATGCGCATTCTTTTGCAGCATCGGATCAAAGTCGGTCTTGTACAGAGCTGTAAAGTAGGCTGCACCGACGGTGACGAGACAGATCCAAACTCCGGTTACGAGAACTTTCAACATACGTTTTTACCAGCTTCCAACCAGAGATTCATAGGTGCCATCAGAGTCATGATCCTTCATCACTTGCGACAGGAGACCAGATACTTCTTTGACAGCATTAAGCTGGGTCGACAGCAGCTTCATATTAACTGCAAGCTTTTCCTGAAGTTCCTGAAGCCGGACAACGATCTCGCTTGGCAAGTTTTCAGGGCCAACTGCTTTGCCCGCCATATCAAGATCAAGCATCGCGCGGCCTTTGAGATAGGCGCTCTCTTCCAGATCAATGTCACCTTTGCCGATAAGAGCTTCATTTTCAGTCGACAGCAGCTTGTCTACACGTCCGATACTTTTTGAAAGAGCAATGTAGTCTTCCGGCAAGATGTAAGCGTCGGTGTCATCAAGCTGCCCAGTATCCTGAACCACTGGTTTTTCGTCATGTAAAACCAGTTCCTTGTGCTCACTGTCGATCATCTCAGACATTTATGCCTCTTGCTTTGGGAGAGTTGGACGAATGGTATCTGGCAGGAGCATTTCTGCCAGACCAAGAGAACCTGTTTTGGCGAGTTGGTTTGCTAGCTGCTCCGCCATCAAGCCTTTCCACATGGTGCCTGCTGTCCCGCCGCCATAGACGTTTTCAGTCTCCTTTGGCAGCATGGATTTCACGAAGGTCTGCAAGACAGCACTTTCCAGCTTCTCACCGAGATCAGCTGTCTCAAGCTTCTTGGAGTAGCGGTTGGCCATTGACTTCAAACTCTCAACGCCCTCTTGCCCTCTTGCCTGAGCCGTGCCGGAGGCATTGTCAGCTTCCGCCATAAATCTGGAGAAGCTGCTTGAAGCCCATGATGGCTCAGAGACGGGCAAATCCTTTGAAACGACGGCGGGAGCCTTAAGAGAGCGCGTGGCAGCTCTGACCTCAAAAGGGTCTGCTTGATTTATTACGTCCAGAACAAGATCGCTGACAGGCTGAATGGCCATGAGCACTCCCACTAGTCAAAAGAAGGGCATATATAATTGGAAAGACCCTAATTTCTCAGACTTATCTGGGCCTGACCTTCTTAGGCGCTGCCTGTAGCTCGGCGATTTCCTGAAGCTGCTTTTTCTCTTCGGTCCGGTGATAAGACACCAGAGCTTTGCCATGATGCTTTTCAGTCATGGAGGTCTGCCTCTTCTGATCAAGCAACTTTCCGAGCAACTCGCCCTTGTGCTTTTCCTTCAAAGACTTATTTCTGTTGTTGGTCTCCAGACGCCTGGAGATTGCCCGGTTCATCACTTCACGCAACTCCCCTTCATGACGTCCCCAGTGGCTAACCAACTCCTCGCTCTCTTCGTCGCATCGTTGAATTTCGCTATCAAGAACCGCGATGTCGTACTTGATCATCTGCTCTTTTTGTTCCTGAACCTTCAAAATGCGCCGGAGGCGTGTGATGCGTGCTTTATCCATGGCTTTACTGCAATACCAACCAATCGCCGAGCCCAGCATAGAACAGGCGCAACAGCTCAGTTATGATCTGCCAGAGGATGAAAAGTCCTCCCATCATAACAACAGGCAGCGCTACAAAGTAGACTGGCATCTGAGGCATGAGTCTGTTGGTGAGGCCCAGAGTCAGGTTAATTACAACGCCATAGATCAAAAACGGACTTGTGATGCGTAATGCCAGCAACAGACCCTGCATCAGCTTGGTTGAGAACTGATCTAACGCCGCTGCGGGAACAAATTCTCCCCCCACCGGAATTGTCCGATAGCTCTCGGCAAGTCCAACAAAGACATCAGCATGTGCCCCAGTGATAAACAACATGGCAGTTGCGGTGAGCGTAACCAGAGATGCCAATGGTGGTAGCTGCTGAAATTCTTCGACAATAGTGACAGGCTGGTTGAAGCTGGATGCGTTTGCAGCCGCGCCAATCATCATCTGAAGCATTCCGAAGAAGGCTCGTCCGAATGCTGCGATCAACAGTCCGATCAACAGTTCAACAAAAATGATGCGCAGCAACTCATCCAAAGGCGCAGCTGAGATGATCGGCTCAACCACCTCCAATATGAGAGGAGAGATCGCCAGGGTTGCAGATATTGCTATAAACAAGCGAACACGGATCATCACACGTGGCGACGAAAAACCCGGCATGGCCATGAGGCATGCTCCGACGCGGCAAAAGACCACGAAGACACTTAGGATTGCCTCAGGAGCATTTTCCAAGGTCACGAAATTGATCCCAATGCCTCGATATCAACGCCGCGGGCCACTTCCATATGAGAGAGAATTGGCAGTGCGGGGAACATACGTTCAGTGATCATGCGCACGTACTGACGTGCTTCCGGAGCAACGACGACAGCAAATCGCTGACCTGAAGAGATATGCTCGCGAATAACTTCAGCGCTGTCTTTTGCGAATTCTTCAACCTGCGAAGGCTCCATATCGAACTCAATGACTTCACCATTTGCGTCGCGGCGAAGTGCCTGATGGAATGCAAGGTCCCAGCGGTTCCCCAGACGGAGCACTTTGAGGCTCCCATCTCCGGCAATATCACCACAAATTTGTGTCGCCATGCGAATGCGCACGTGATCAGCAATTTGCTCAGGTCTGCGTGCATGAGGTGCGATCTCCGCAATCGCTTCCATGATCAATGACAGATTTCGAATGGAGATACGCTCTGCAAGCAGCAGCTTAAGCACGGCCTGCAAGCCAGAGTATGAGATATGTTGCGGGCAGATATCATCGATCAGGCGTGTGTAAGCCGGATCAAGGCGATCTAACAGCTTGCGCATATCCTTATAGGAGAGAAGCTGTGACAGGTTGTTTCTGATCACTTCAGACAGATGTGTCAGCACAACTGAAAGGTTATCTACGGTCGTATAACCTTGACGTTTTACTTCATGCTCAAAAGCGGTCGGGATCCACATAGCCTGCATACCAAACGCAGGTTCGCGGGTTTCGGTTCCCGGAAGAGCTGGCAGCTCCCGATTGCCACCGATCACCATCAGTTCACCAACTTTGATGTTCTCAGAAGCGACAATCGTACCGTGGATACGGAACTCGTAACTCTTCGGCTCCAGATTGAGGTTATCCGTAACCTTGATCTCCGGAACCACAAATCCGTATTGCTCAGCAAACTTCTTACGCATCTTGTTGATGCGGTTTCCAATTTCAGGCTTTGCTGCCAAAAGACGGGCCGTGAGCTGCTTGCCAAGACGCATCTCAATTTCAGAAAGTTCAAGACTGTCCTTCACGGACTCTTTCTTGACTTCCTTCTGCATCTCAACTTTTTGCAGCTCGGCTTTAGCAAGTTCGGCTTGAGCCTCTTGCACCCTTTTGGGAATAATATAGGCAGCAAATCCAAAGATGCCCCCCAGGACCACAAAGGGCAGGAATGGGAGGCCTGGAAGTAGCGACAGTAACAATAGCAGGAGTGACGCGACAGCGAGCGCGCGCGGATACCCTGCCAGCTGCCCCATTACAGCTTGCTCAGCTGACCCTCTGGTCCCACCTTTCGAGACAAGAAGACCTGCTGCAAGAGACACGATCAGCGCCGGAATCTGTGAAACAAGACCATCACCAACAGACAGTTTCGTGAAAACGTCGGCAGCTTCAGCTAAGTCCATGTTGTAGCGTGTAACGCCAATAACGATACCACCCAAAATATTCACAACGGTGATGATCAATCCAGCGACAGCATCACCGCGCACGAACTTCGAGGCGCCGTCCATGGCACCAAAGAAGGAGCTTTCCTCTTCCAGCTCTGCACGTCTGTGCTGCGCTTCCTTGTCATCAATCATACCAGCAGACAGATCGGCATCAATAGCCATCTGCTTGCCGGGAATACCATCAAGGGTAAAACGTGCACCAACTTCCGCGATACGACTTGCACCTTTGGTGATCACCAAAAAGTTCACCGTTACAAGGATCGCAAAGACGATGAGGCCGATGACAAAGTCACCGCTCATGACAAACTGAGAAAAGCCGTTGATCACATACCCAGCGGCGAGCGGACCTTCATGGCCGTTTGCCAGAATAACGCGCGTTGTCGCAATGTTCAGCGCAAGCCGAAGCATGGTCGCGATCAACAAAATGGTTGGGAATGAGGAAAACTCTAAGGGACGCTGGATCCAGAGCGAAACCATCAGGATCAAAACCGATAATGCAACTGATATTGCAAGGCCGAAATCGATCATAAACGTTGGCATGGGAAGAAATAGCACAGACAGAATGAAGATAATTCCGACTGCAAATCCAATATCACGTTTGCTGTTTGGAGCAGCAATTCCCGTCACTGTCTGAGACATTCGCACCCTTCAATTCGGTATAAGCATACTGCGCTACTTAGGCCGAAACATTGGAGAAGGAAGCTTGTGTGAGGGTGGCCTGGAGGGAAATCAACGTGAGCTATCCCCTCCTTGCTTATTGCGGCAAACCTGAAAAAGCAGGTTTAAAACCCGTATTCGATGCGTCCGTAGACCATCTCGGTCAACGAGAATATCTGGGAGCCGATATACGGGCCAGTCATGGCAATTAAAATAAAAATCACAACAATCTTCGGAATGAACGTAAGTGTCATTTCCTGAATTTGTGTGAGCGCTTGAAACAGAGCGATAATCAAACCAACAAACATGGCCCCACCAACGGCGGGACCAGTTGCTGTAATCACAGTCCAAATTGCGGTACGCACAATATCGAGTGCATCTGCCTCATTCATTGCTTTATGATCTCACTTCACCATTAAGATGTAGCATCAGACTCGTCAGGAGTGTCGGTATCAGCAGGCGTGTCAGTGTCAGTCGTCGCAGCAGGTGCAGGACGAGAAATCTGGATACCAGGCACCAGAGCTACTTTTGTCCCGTCTTCCAACGTTGCAATCGAGCCATCTGTAAGGATCTGAACGGACTTGATTTTACCAGTCATGGTTTCTGTACCATCCGCATTCGGCACCTCAACCGTCGCACCGATCAGATTGTTGGCTTGATTGATGGAATTCTGCTGAAGCATGGATGTCAGATGCGAGTTTGTTTTAGTAGACTGCTCCACAGCGGAGAACTGCGCCAACTGGCCCATATACTCAGCAGTATCCAACGGATCTGTCGGATCCTGGCTCTTAAGAGACTCCATGAACAGCATTAGAAACGCATTGTAATCTAAGTAAGCTTGCTCACTGCCCTGCGGCTTGAAGACAGGTTCATTGTTTTGAGTAGTATTTGCGGAAGATACTGGATCAACACTCATGTTTTTGTCCTTTAATTCTCGCCAACTGCACGCGCAAACGGCATAACAACTGTTTCGGGCTGATCATCCTCTTGCTTTTCGGACCAGATCGCCATCTCGATCTCAAAAAGCTTCTTCAGCGTGCGAAGTGCATCAAAGTAGCGGCGTTTGTTGATTTTTGCTTCGACCATTTCAAGGCCCTCAAGAATGTCAATATTCTCTACGGCTTTGCGAATAGATGCCAATAAAAGCAGAGCTCGTTGAAGACTGTCTAACTCCGTCTTGGGATCGATCAGCGCGCTTTGAATAAAAAAGTACAACTGCCGCAGAGGTGTTGTTGTTTCTTCGAGCTGCATGACATAAGCCTCAAGAAGAAAACTCGCGTCATTTAGGAGCTTTACCGATGTTTTCTGTTCAAATGACAGAACAGCGCCATTAATAAAGACCTTCTCACCAGCTTTTAGGTGCAAACGCATTCTAAATCCTCTTACTTAACTAAGGCCATCTCTGACGAGTTCGTTTATTTCAATAAGCCCTTGAAAATCATCGGAGTTACCAGTTCGGATCAGATCTGCTTGTTTCACACACCAAATCCCAATCGAAATTAAATCAGCGCGCAATTCAGCAGGAAGTGCATTCTCTGAGTTTCCAAGATCATCAATGAGTATGCTCCACAGTCGATGCACTGAGGTCAACGCCTGAGCACCCTCACTTGAACTACTTCCGTGCTCTTTTCCGGCATGAAGCTGGGCAATTACAAGAGCAAACAACTCACGCTCCTGCCCTCTTCTATCTTCAGAAGAGTCCTCAAGCGTTTCCGCATATGACATCTGATACATTCAGTGCTCCCAAAAGTATTCTTGTTTGCTTACGCTCTTACAAATACTTCATAATATTGAGATTTTGGATTTTTGCGGTAATCGCGTACGTCGTTTCAAGCTGCGTCTGCGCCATACTCAACTCAACAGCTGCGCGATTAGGATCTACATTTTCTAAATCATTAATGCGAAGATTGAGTACATCTTTCTTAGCTTCAATATCCGTATTCGTTCGCTCTACATTGGCCTTTATTGCACCCACATTTGCCTCAAGATCGATTGCTCCACCCGTCGCCTGATTTAAGTTATCAATCGCGCGATCAGCTATCAAAACTTCAGCGTCTTTCTGAATATCCAAGCCACCGAAAACAGCAATCATCGAATAGCCTTTTGCCATCTGCTTGAATGCATCTTCATTCGCAGAGCCTGAGCCTTTTGTCGTGACACCATTACCGATTGTCGCAGTCATTGTCTCATCGGGACCAGTCGCAGAGGACCACGTTGGCGACCAGTTAGCATCGAAAATGTCATTAAAATCGCTACTATCTAAGAAGCCTTCCCAGTCCGCTGCAGACAAATCCTTAATGTCTGCAGCATCGGCATCTAAACCAATCGTCAGACCAAAGTGAGTGTTAAATGCCCCTTTGATTGCCTCTTCAGGACCCAGTGGATCTAACGGATCGGTTGGATCAGATACATGCTCAAAGTCTCGAAGCGGTGCCGTTCCCGTGTTAATTCCACCAAACACGTAAACACCGCCAACGTTAGAGTTTAGCGCGTTTGATAGTTTTCCCAGTTCCGTTCGAGCAAGACCAGAGGCTGTTTTGAGAGACTCCGAGTTCTGCTTGAGCGCAATCAGATTGGATCGGAACTCAGACCCATTTTTATGGATGTTATCCAAACCAGTTTGCATAACATCCAGCCGAGATACCAATTGATGGTTCGTATCCAACTGACTCACGAGCTGGGAATGTTCTGTACGGAACGAAGTGGTTAATCCAGTTTGTGCGCCTAACGCCAAGCCGATATCGGCATGCTTTTCTGAAGCATTTTCGATCACAGCCTTATCCAACCGGGCACGATGATCGATAAGATAATCCGTGAGGCGAAGCGAACTTGAAAGTGTTGAAACAGAATATACCATGACTATCTTACAGCTCCGAGCAGTTCCTTGAACATATTATCAACCGTCGACATCAACCGAGCAGAAGCTGAGTAGGCTGTCTCGATCGTCAATAAGCGCTGCATCTCAGTATCAAGATTGACGCCAGTTTTGTTGGAAAGCATTTGCGCATTTGAGCTAAAAGCTGAGGCATCAAGCGTAGAAGTCTCTGTCGCCATTTTCCGCTCAGCGCTGAACCAACTTACAGTGTTAGCTGCGAAGTCTTTCAGAGTTGAAGTTGGATTAACTCCTGCAGAAGTTGCAAAGGTGCGTTCTTTGTTCAAAGCTGTTTCATAACCCCTTAAAAGGTCTGAATACCCTGCACTATCGTTAGTATTATGTCTAAACGTTGCACCGTTGATACCACCATCACGCAACAGCTTGACATCCCCCCCCTGAGCGGGATCTACGGCAGCATGAACCTTTAACCGACTAATTAGGTCTCCGCCCCCCACTGCAAATGTAAACAATCCGTCACCTGACCCCACTCCTGGGGTAGGTTCTTTTTCCTTAAAAGCATCAACTAATGCATTAGCAGTCTCATCGAGCTGAGTTTGCATTGTAACGAGAGTATCGTCGCGAATTTTTGCATAACCAGCAACTGCTCCCCCAGACACTGGCATTGTTGCACCTGGTCCAGCTACAGCAATTCCATCGACTAAAATATTTTTCCCAACCTCACCAGACCCAAGTGAAAGCGAAGTATCAAAGGAGACTTCTCGTGGAGCCTTTTCAAAAAGAGTGACACCACTATCCGTGTAAACGGCTACGCCGTTATCATTCTGATCAAGAACGGTAATGCCAATCTCTTCCGAGAGAACCCGCAGCATTTCATCCCGCTGATCCATGAGACTATTTACGTCCTGCCCAGCATTAGAACCCGTCACAATCTTAGAATTTACACCCTCTAAGTCTGATAAAATCTTATTAATATTGTCGACGGCACGACCCATCGCTGCATCAGCTTCTAGACGAGTTTCTTTTAACGCCTCTGAAGATTGCTTTAAATCATCGACCAATGCATTTGCGGAGTTAATGACCGACTGACCAAGAACCTGGTTAGCTGGATCATTACTGTATGAAACAAGTGTTTCACCCAACTCCCCAACTCCAGATGAAACAGTAGTACCGAAAGGCACCTGCCCTGAAGGGTTAAGCTGATTAAGCATATTGGCATAGGAACCAGATGCGACAGCTGCGCTTCCAGTCTTTAAAGTTGCCTTAAATGCCGCCTGATTAACCATCCGCGACGCATGAGAAACATAAACAACAGAACCTGTGTCGCTTACAATATTCTGAACAACTGCTTCTTGGCGCGAGTATCCAGGATTATTGACATTAGCGACATTGCGGGAAGCAATCGCCATTTCAGCCGAACGAGCTGCGATGGACGATTGCGCTGTAAGCATTGCAGAAGTAAGAGACATATCGCGCGCCCTTAACGTAAGTTATTCAGCTCTTGGAGCAATTCAGAACTTGCGTTGAACACTTTCGTGTTCGCGCTATAGGTGCGCTGCGCTTGAACCATCTCAGTCAACTCAGCCGCCAGATCAACATTTGATCCTTCTACAGCTCCTGAGTAAAGCGTACCGAACCCGTTATCTCCCGGGAAGCCGACCGCTGGATCACCCGACGCATCGGTTGCCGCGTAAACATTACCGCTTTTTGCTTGCAAACCATCCGGATTTGAGAAGTTTACGATTTGGATTTGATCCAATAACTTCTCAGCACTTCCTTCATAAACCCCAAAGACACGACCATCAGACTCAATTCGAATATTCTTGATAGTCGATGGACCGTAACCATCGATATCAACTTTATTAACACTGAACTTATCGCCAGCAGTCACTGTTTTACTAAGGTCAAGTGTTAGTGTATCGCCATTTGGCACTGTAAATGCTAACTCAGTCGGTGAAGGCGTTGCACCTTCCATAAGGTTTCCTGAGCCATCAAAGACCAAATCAACATCAGCCAGTTCAACAGGCGGGGTAGTTGTACTATAAGCCTGAACTTTCCAAGTTGAATCATCTACTGTAGTGCCAGTCATATTCTGATCAGTCTTGGAATAAACAAGATCAATCTTTACAGCATTACCGTTTTGATCAAAAGTACTTACAGATGTCTTGTAGTCAAAGTTGGTTGGCAGCCCAAAAGGACCTGCCCGAACGGCAGTACTAGAAGCCAAATTCACTCCTAGCTCACCTGTTGTACTCGCCTGCCAAACCGGAGTATTCAAATCGACAGTAACCGGAGCTCCACCTGCAGAGAGAAGTTTATACCCTCCTGAGTTCACCATCTGGCCGTTTTTGTCGAGAACAAAGTCACCTGCACGCGTGAAGTAAGTACTTCCTTGAGAATCTTGCACCTGGAAGAAACCCTTGCCGTTGATCGCGAGATCGGTACCGCGGGAGGTGAAGTTGAAGGCGCCTTGTTGGCGGACGGACTGAACAACGGTTGTGTTCACGATGCCGGATTCATGACCGGAGCTGCTACCAGAACCAACAAGGGAGGAGAATGCGGTTTTGTAGCGTTTGTAGCCTACGGTGTTCGCGTTCGAGATATTGTCTGCGACAGTTGAGAGTTTGTTCGACTGCGCGTTCATACCTGACACGCTGGTATTCATAATTCCGTAGAGGCCCATGGTGTGCTCCTGGCTACATCAATTGCAAAATTAACTCGTGGCAGTAAAGCTTGTTAATCTTGTCTGAGCCTGACCCGAAACCTGTTGAATTATTTACAAAATTTTAATGAGTTCGGCGTCCAGCTCCCGTAACCGGACGCGACGATATTTTTGATCACGCGGCATACATAACGCTTTTGTGCAGGGTTGTTGTTTGGCCCGGCATGGTACCTGGCGACGGCCATGGTCCAGCTCTTCTCACGCTGCTTCAACTCAGAGAGAAATCTTGCTGCATAAGCAACATTTTGCGAAGGATCGAGCATTGCACGGAGATCGGAGAACTTACTGAGATGGTAGTAAATGTTGATCTGCATACAGCCAACATCAATCAGTTTCACACCCCGATTTCGCGATCTCTTAATCGCAGCGAGCGCTTCTGTTGCGCTGTCGGCGAAGTAGGCCTTGCCAGCAATATTGAGAGCATAGGGATGTAATGAGTTTTTGCGGCCTGTCTCAGTCAGACCAACCGCATAAAGGATCCCAAGCGGCACGTTGTATTGCTGTGCTGCTTCCTGCATCTGACGCTCACACAGGCGGACGGCCTTCTTCTTTCCAGCCGCCTGCGCAGAGAGTGCTATCAGACTACAAATAGATGCCGCTGCGAATATCTTGAGCGTCCGCTTCATTCTGCCCTACCCCGGCATGATCCGCATGTGGTTGGTCCTCCCAGTTTTGCTGAGCCCCAGCTTCACCGCTATCTCCATCAGAGTTCTCTCCCCGACCGAACCGTTCCTGATTTTGCCCAGGCTGACGCATTTGATCAGAGACTTCCTCTTTGAAATTGACGGTGATGTTTTGTGTCTCAGTGCGATAACCAGCATCTTGCAGAACACGTGCCAATGCCTGTCGATCACCCTTCAGCATATCTGCTGCTTCCCGGGTGTTCGTGACAAGAGAGATTTCCAACTCACCACCGCGCATTTGGATATTTGCACGAACAGCACCAAGATTGTCCGGCCGCAGCTGGATCTCGAGCGATTTAACAGGCTTTGCCGCTTTTGCATCAGCAGCTTGAGCTGCCAACTCCTGAGCTGTATTTGCTGCAGATGCCGCCTGAGAGAGTTGCTTGGACAAAGCACTGGCGACCTGTTGCGCAGGACGTCCCAACTCAGCAGGTGGAAGATGTGTCTCAAGACTGACCACTTTAACTTCACCGCCCACTGCAGGCTTGCCAGCATTTTGGTTTACAGAGGCGTCTGGTTGCGATTTGCCTTGCTTTAGCAGAAAGTCAGCTGATAGCTGCTTAGCTCCAGTTGCGTTTCCTTCTGCCTGAGGCAAATTGATTGCACCGCTGCCTTCAAGCTTTGGGCCAGCATTAGCAGACTTAAGACTGCTTACTTCTGAGGCACCCTGCCCCTGAGCAGTTCCGCTCGTTTTCGCGGTACCCGATTTCGCATCGGCTTCGCCGTTCAAGGCCTTCAACTCTTTTGAGCTTAACGCGTTCAAGACCTGAGCCATCGTCCCATCTCGACTGGTGACGGCGGATCCGGTCATATTAGCGAGGCCGGTTACTGAACTCATCTGCAATCCAGCTTTTTGCTCAGCTGTCATTGCTGCATTAACGACAAGCTGCTTGGCCAACAACTCATCCGTAAGCAATTCTGCAGCGCTTGAAGCCTTTTGAGCGGCTTCAGCCTCACCTTTCGCAACAGTATCGTCAGCTCCGTCGGCGTCAGATGAACCTGCGCCAGCCTTTTTCAAAAGGTCTTTGAGAGCTTCTGAAGCATCAGTATCGCTTTTATCAGACTTACTCTCTGTTGATGCAGATTTTGTATCTTTTTTCTCGTTAGAAGTATCTCGACGATCCGGGATTTTTTTGTCATCGCGAACTTTATCGATGACCTTATCAAACCCGTTCGATGGGTCATCTTTTTCGGCACGAGCGAAATCTTTACGAGTATCTGCTGCATCTTTAGCAGAAGCACTACGATCTACATTGGGAAGAGTTGCATTCATCAAAACTCGGCCTCTTTCAGTGCTTCATCTGCATCGTTTAGTGCGTTTTTAAATGGGACTAACACATTAGTGTCATAAAGCTTCTCATCCAGCCCAACGTGTGGAACGTAAGGGACATACTCGGAGGCAGCAGGCGTTTCTGGCTGTGGCCATTCTCGAATAGTATTTGCCATAGCGATTGCAGCAGCCTGGATCAATTGGTTACCCGCACTTAAATCTGCAGCCTTTACCTCAACCAAACCGGAGATTGCCTGTTCCCATTCTTCACCAGAAGCTTTGGCAGCAGAAAGATAAAGCTTGGCTTCGCTCACACGCTCTGCATCATCTGAATTCAGCTCAAGAAATGCGGCGCTACCTTTAACTGCAAAAGCGGTATTCCCACTGATCAAAGCAGCTTTGGCGAGGCGAAGGAGAAGGATGCTTTGAGATTCCTCGTCAAACTCCGATACCAGTTGGAACACGCGGTCCCACTCATCTTCTTGCTTCAGGTAATCAGACCCGCTGATCACATCAGCGACCGTGTCCCGAAATTCAGAGGCAAATACAGAGGAGCTATATTGGAACAGATACCGACGAGACAGTCTCTCGAACTTTTCTGTATCACCCAGCTCTGCAACCATTGGCGCTTGCCTGCGCAATGCGCTCTCTTCCACAAGCGTCCCAGGCATCATCAAGCGCGCAAGATCAAAATAACGTTGTGCGCCTGCCGGGTCATTATTGGAAATCAAGATCGCCTGCGCCAGAGCCACCTGACCTGCAACAGCTACCGGAAGCGTTATTGGATCGACCTTTAACAACAAGTTCAACGCCATTTGGCGATTGCCTTGCGAGTAGGCCATGGCGCCGGCAAACAGGTTTGGATCACCTGTAAACTTTACACCCTGAACCGCAAGCTCCTGAAAAACCGATCCAGATCCACCACTGAGCATAAATGACACAGCAGCACGCGAGTTTTTCTCCAACTTCCAAATCTCAGGATCCAGGCGAAGGAACCGACGACCAATCACAATGAGAGAAGGTTGCAGCAAGTTGTAAGCTTCCAGATTCCCCTTAATGATCTCATCTTGAAGAATCTGCAGCTCCAGAACCATTAGATCAGGATCCGCTGTTGACACCATCTGGGCTGATGCTGGCTGAAGGTTCATCGCAACAGGACTTGCGGCTAAAATCAGTGCAGTGGTCAGTAGTCCAGATCTCAGGAGCGAAGTTCCAGCTTTTCTTGCAGCGCTAACCAGCATCAAGCCTTCCCTTTCATCAGCATAATTTCAATGCGGCGGTTCTGAGGAGCGTATGGCTCTTCGACGTCCTTCAGACGGCGGTCTGCATAGCCTTCAATGCCTACGATACGATTTTCATCCAAACCACCCCGAGTGAGCATGAAATAAGCCATGTGGGCACGAGCCGTTGACAGACGCCAGTTGTCGTTGCGCTTGGATTTGAATGGCCGTGCATCTGTATGGCCGCGAATGACGATCTCACCGTTCTCTTCTTCAAGAACCTTCGCGATCTGCTCCATCGCTTTCACAACATCCGGATGAGGCTCAGAGGACCCGACGGCGAACATTCCAAAGTCGTCATTGTCCATGATGCGGATCAGAACGCCATCTTGAGAGTGGGTGAATTCAATGCTCGCTCCGGTTTTCATTCCTTCAAGCGCTTCACCAACGGAGTTCGCCAGAGAGACCAGCTGTTTATTGCCTTCGTCGTCCTCATCATCACCAGATTCGGACTTCTGAGATGGCTCTATAGGCTTTGCGGCAGGCATTACTGCAACAGCTTCAAGCTTGGCATCAGCCGGTTCAACTGGCTCTGTAACAAGATCAGGCTGTTTTATATCAACCTTCATGCTTGCGTTTTTCTGAATTTCCTCAGCGTCTTCGATCAGTGTCGGAACATCCTGCTCAGCATCGTCAGCGGCTGCTGTTCCTGCTTTCACTTCAGCGAAAACAAGGCGCGTCATCACAGCATCTTCGCCATCTGCGTCTGCCTGACTCTGAGCAAGCTGCTTCAGAATTTCTCCCTCGGCAAAACTCTCACCTTCACCGTCTGGAGCATCACCGATTACAATCACTGAATTCTCAGCGGACGCCTCGCCCGAAACTGCCGGAAGGTTCTTACCTCCACGCGCCAGTTCGGAAGCTTCTTCCAAGACTTTGATTTGCTCTGCGGTCAACTCATTCGCCGGAATACCTTCTTCTTTTTCATGAAGGATCGGAATTTGAGCAAGTAAAGGGGCATTTCCAGGCAGTTCATCTTCTTGCCAACCAGAGGGATCGAACGGATCGCGGAAACTGGTTCCGTCAGCCAAACCTTGCCCATCTGGATCACGGTTAGGAAGTGCAAAGAGAACTGGGGTCTTCGCCATCTTGAGCGAGCCTAAACCACCTGTTCCAGGTGAGCCGTCTGTCTCGACAGTAGATTCTGCTTCTGCAGCGAGCGCAGCAAGGATTGCATAAGGGTTATCAAAAAGCTGTGCTTCGCTGTAGCGGGCATCACGCTCATAATCACGACTAAT
This sequence comes from Pseudovibrio sp. Ad5, assembly GCF_001623095.1. Classification (NCBI taxonomy): domain Bacteria; kingdom Pseudomonadati; phylum Pseudomonadota; class Alphaproteobacteria; order Hyphomicrobiales; family Stappiaceae; genus Pseudovibrio; species Pseudovibrio sp. Ad5. The sequence continues at coordinate 81,438 of NZ_LMCH01000061.1, forward strand.
GGCATTGATTGGCTTAACACCACCATCTTCGGCGTTCGCACCAGCGAGTTTTGAATTCTCACCGGTCTCCCGATCGGAAACAGGTTCTGGCCTGTCTGCGCCACCACCTGATGTTGGGCCCTTTTTCTCCGTACCGCCAGCACCTATAGGCTTACCATCATCGACACCTTCATCGCTATCAGTAATCGACGGCGTTTCTTCGGGATCTCGAATACCCTTTGGGCTTGCGGTAGAATCTACTAGTTTGATCGGATTGAAGTAACTTGCAATACCGCGCTGAGAAGCCTCATCGGATGCATTGACCAACCACATGAGAAGGAAGAATGCCATCATCGCAGTTGCAAAATCTGCATAAGCAATCTTCCAAACACCAGACTTAGGGACGGTGATCATGTCGCTGTTACGCCTGCGAACGATAATCAGTTCTTGTGGTTCCAACGCCATGGCTACTACTCTCCCAGCGTACTGCGAAGCTCCTCGCACCATTCCGATAGGCCGGTGGAAAGCGCCATGTCAGACACCTTCACCACGAGATCAGTGCTGGAGTTTTCAGAAAATTTAATTGTGTTTGAAAGTTCACCAGTTTTTTTGCCGAACAAATCAAATAAATATTCGGGCCCAGTTACCTCAAGCACGACTTCAGGCGTTTCAGAGAGTTGTTGACGCACGACCTGCACCAATGAAGTTACAGCACGATCCCGTGCGCTCTCTTCGATAAACGGAACCAGAATTTCGGAGACTGCCTTAGACAGTCTGTCTTCAATTTCGACGAGAGACTGCTGAAAAGCTTCCTTTAACTTCTCGCCCTCCCCCTCTTTGAATGCTTTTTCTCGCTCGATCAGCTCAACGTCTAATTCTTCACGCATCTTCTTGACGCGCTCATCTGCACCCGACTTGGCAGCTTCTTCTCCCTCTGAGAACCCATTTTCATAAGCCTCGAAGACACGGTTAACCCAGTCTCCACCTTCGCCATACCCTTTCGGAAGCATTGAGATCACTTCCTGCATATCCTGAAGGTCTTTGGTGGTAACGCCTGTATCTGTCGTAAAGTCTGCTAGATAGTCGTTGATGCCGCGTGTCATCCAGCACGCTCCTGATCATACATCCACTGTTTCAGAATGATTGCAGCCTGCATGTCATCCATCTCGACAGCACGCTCAAGCTTGCGAAGATTATCACGGTTTACAACGGTCGCATCAACGCCTTCACCAGACATGCCGTCCCCGTTTGTGTAATCTGGCAACTGGCCATCTTCGCCTTCAATTTCACCATCACGAACAGCGTTGGAGTTGGCACCAACCGGCAAACCTTCTTCAACCTCTTCAGATTTAGGAATAAGGAAGGCGACAGCTGGGCGCAGACCGAACCAAATAATCATCAGCGTAACAATAAGGATTGCACCAGCGTTGACCACTGATCCCATATTGCGCATCAACACATCCTGCCAGGTCCGCTCTGGAATTGCAGCGAGCTGCTCACCAGCCAGCATAAAGTTCACAGCAGAAACAGAAACCTTATCGCCGCGCGCGATATCAACACCGGCTGCTGTTGCGATAATTTCTTCGATCTCTTCGACCTTTTCGGTCAGATCTGCTTCGGCACCATCAACAACAGCATCGCCTTTTTGCCCTTCGACACGACGTGCTAATTCCTCAACAAGACGATCACGATTAACCAGCACAGCAATGCTCATGCGATCAATACGATAATCATCAAAGATAGTCTCGACTGTGCGTGATGAAATTTCGTAGTTCGTCAGCTCTTCACGGCGTTCATTTTCCTCTGAAGAGCGCTCACCGGATTGCGATGACACCGCCTCTTCAGGCAGGTTCTGCTCAACAGTGGTTGGATTTTCCAGACTAGCATTTTGAGCGCTCGCATTTTCGCGCACCACGCGGAAAGATCGCTCAACACGCGTCTCGGGATCATAGGAGGTTTCGGAAACCCTTTGATTGTCTGTATTCACAGAGGCAGAAACACTGACCTCAAAGTTATTTACACCGAGATAAGGTGCCAGCGCCTGGCGGATCGCATTTTCCTTACGCGACGCCAAATCAGCTTCCAACATTGCCTTACGGCCAGTGGACGCGCTCTGCGCATCTTCACCCGCGGCAAGAAGCTGACCCTCAGTATCAAGAACCGTCACCGCCTCTGCAGTAAGACCCGGAACGGCAGCTGCAACAAGGTAACGGATAGATTGCGCAACCGAGTTTGTCTGAACACCCTCGGTGCGAATAAGAACGGACGCTGTTGGTTTTTGGTTCTCGCGTCTGAACGTTGCTTTTTCCGGAAGAACCAAATGCACGCGAGCAGCTTTTACGCCCTGCATACTTTGGATTGAGCGAGCAACTTCACCTTCAAGAGCACGGACTTTGGTCACGCTCTGCATGAAGGACGTCAGCCCCAGGGAACCCATTTCATCAAAGAGCTCGTAACCTGCACCCGATCCGCGCGGCAGACCCTTTTCCGCCAGCAGCATACGAGCACGAGCCGTTGCGCCAACACCGACTGAAATCGACGTACCATCTGCGTTCACATCAAACGGAACACCGCTGGCCTGCAACGCCATGCCGATCTGAGTGACATCGTCCCTCTCCAGATTAGCGTAGAGAATTTCCTGCTCCGGACGGGACAAGAGATATGCTGCTGCGCCAATCGCAACAAACGTAAATAACCCAATAAAAGCGAGCACCATCAGGCGCTTTGCACCTAACTCGGCCAGATTACCATAGATTTTTTCGGCGTTTTCACGAGCTGCCATTGCGACCTCTGCAGGTGTATCAATGGCGCTACCTTCGCTTTTCAACCTTGCGCGAACGTGATCAGGATTTACATTGGGCGAAAATCCACGGTTTCTCCGAGGCAATACAAGTTATTTCGAAGAAAACTAACAGTATCAGGTATATGCGCCTGCGTGGGTGATGCGCTGAATACTCGGCAGACCATTTACAGTCAAACCACAGCCCTGCCCTTTTAAGCGCTTGCTCACCCGATCAGCCGTTGCATTGATTGCTACAATTGTATTTGCACCGCATTCGATCTGACGAAGCTGCCCTTCTTGCTCAAAAAGCACATCTCGCGCCAGCGCTACAACAGAACTCCAGAAGCGCTCATTGCCCCGCAGAGCAAACGTCAAACCTTCGAGCTTCTGCTCAGATGTGAGCACAGAAAGGTCGACCTGACCTGCCTCCTGATCTCCTTGCCTGGAGATATTCAACTGATTACTTAACATCAAGCACCGCACAACTCAAAACAACCAACACGAGACAAAGCTTAAGAAAGCTTATTTCAAATAATGGTATATTTTATTGAACTTGCCTTAACCTGACTTGTAACAATTTTATCTAAAATTTTATCGTAGTTAAAAACAAAGGCCCCGGCGATTAACCGGGGCCTTAAAGCTTCTAGGGTTCTCAAAGTTTTCCGGATTAACGGAACAGGCTGAGGATGTTCTGAGAAGCGTTGTTTGCGATGGACAGAGCCTGAATACCGAGCTGCTGCTGGGTCTGAAGTGCTTTCAGACGAGTAGACTCTTCATTCATGTCCGCATCAACAAGCTGACCGATACCACGATCAATCGCATCAGACAGATCACTTGCGAACTGCTTTTGCATGTCAACACGCGCCTTAGCCGAACCAAGATCGGTCGCTGCACCAGTCATGGTCTGAAGTGTTGCATCAACACGCTCATAGATCGCGTTCAAGATAGCTTTGTCAGAAACGGAGTCAGTCAGACCACCAACATCAAAGGTGAGAAGGCTATCTTCAGCGAGTTCAGTATACTTAGTCTCAATTGCACCAGCAGCTGTAGCCAAAGTACCTGTAAGCAATGCCGCAACAGCGGTACCATCCGCTGGATCAGTACCTGAGGCTGCAGCTTCAGCTATAACCAATGCTTCCAACTCATCAATCTCAAGGCCTTCATAGGCCACAGTACCATCAGTAAAGGCGATAGCCAAATCGCCACCAGCAGTGGAACCAGTAACAGTAATGTTTGCAGCTACAAGATCAGCAGGATCGACATTATTACCATCGATAGCACCAAACTGCTGGGAGAGAATACCGCTATTGGCAGCCGCATCAGTGTTAGTATCAACCAGAACGATAGAGCTTGTGTCTACGTCGATGTTCTGAATTTCAACCTGACCATCCGCAGTACGCGTAAAGGAACCAACAATCTCCTTATCAAGGTTGTCAGCGGCTTTATCCTGCTGCAGCCAGTTTTCGCCGGAGAAGTTTGCAGAGGATGCAATGGTCTGCAGCTGTTCCTGCAGCTGTTTGATATCAGCCTGGATCTTGCCTTTATCAACAGTACCATCTTTTGCAGTGGTCAGCTTTGCCTTGATTTCATCAACAACGTCAACTGCTTTGTCCATTGCAGTGAAGGCAACGTCAACAGTAGCAGCACCAAGACCCAAAGCATCCTGAACAGCGCTCAGTGCTTTGTTATCTGATTTCATGGTTGTTGCAATAGACCAGTAAGCCGCGTTGTCAGATGCATCGCTCACACGCATACCGGTGGAGATACGGTTCTGAGTTTCCGCCATGTTGTTGTTGATGCCCTTCAGTGTCTGAAGAGCAACCATTGCGGAGGAATTGGTCAAAAGAGAAGACATATTGTTTGTCCCTTAATAAGAAGAATTGGGACATTCCGGATTAAATTCCCGGGGTTACAGAATTGCATCATGCACTTTGAAGTTCAAAGCCTGTAACAGATCTAAAGATGACTCACGAAGCTTACGCGAAGCTGCACATATAGATAAAATGCAACACAAAAAAGAAGCCCCGGCAATTAACCGGGGCCTCAAAGCTTCTAGGGTTCTCAGAGATTTCCGGATTAACGGAACAGGCTGAGGATGTTCTGAGAAGCGTTGTTTGCGATGGACAGCGCCTGAATACCGAGCTGCTGCTGAGTCTGAAGAGCTTTCAGACGAGTAGACTCTTCGTTCATGTCCGCATCAACGAGCTGACCGATACCACGATCAATCGCATCAGACAGATCACTTGCGAACTGCTTTTGCATGTCAACACGCGCCTTAGCCGAACCAAGATCGGTCGCCGCACCAGTCATGGTCTGAAGTGTTGCATCAACACGCTCATAGATTGCATTCAAGATAGCCTTGTCAGCAACAGAGTCTGTCAAACCACCAACATCAAAGGTAAGAATGTTGTCTTCAGCGAGTTCGGTGAACTTAGCATCTACTGCCGTAGCATCAGCATTCAACGCCCCACCCCCTACAAAGAGAGCTGCAATTTCAGTCGCTGTTGGCGCACCACCAGTACCAGCAGCCGGCGCATTGGCTGGATCGCTATAATGCTCAATTACTAGAGCTTCCAACGCATCAGCTTCTAGACCTTCATAAGCGGTACCAGTAGCAACTGCACCATCAAAGAAAGTAATATCTAGATCACCGCCATCGATTGTACCTGTTGGAGTACCAATATTCGCAGCTATAAGATCAGCGAGATCGACATCATTGCCATCAATAGCACCAAACTGCTGGGAGAGAATACCGCTATTGGCAGCCGCATCAGCATTGGTATCAACCAGAACGATAGAGCTTGTGTCTACGTCAATGTTCTGAATTTCAACCTGACCATCCGCAGTACGCGTAAAGGAACCAACAATCTCCTTAGCAAGGTTGTCAGCGGCTTTATCCTGCTGCAGCCAGTTTTCGCCGGAGAAGTTTGCAGAGGATGCAATGGTCTGCAGCTGCTCCTGCAGCTGTTTGATATCAGCCTGGATCTTGCCTTTATCAACAGTACCATCTTTTGCAGTGGTCAGCTTTGCCTTGATTTCATCAACAACGTCAACTGCTTTGTCCATTGCAGTGAAGGCAACGTCAACAGTAGCAGCACCAAGACCCAAAGCATCCTGAACAGCGCTCAGTGCTTTGTTATCTGATTTCATGGTTGTTGCAATAGACCAGTAAGCCGCGTTATCAGATGCATCACTCACACGCATACCGGTGGAGATACGGTTCTGAGTTTCCGCCATGCTGTTGTTGATACCCTTCAGAGTCTGAAGAGCTACCATTGCGGATGAATTGGTCAAAAGAGAAGACATATTGTTTGTCCCTTAATAAGAAGAATTGGGACATTCCGGATCAAATTCCCGGAGTTACAGAATTGCATCATGCACTTTGAAGGTCAAAGCCTGTAACAGAAGCTAACGATGACTCACTAGCCTTACGCCAAACTGACTCATTTACCTGAGTAGAAAAAAGCCCCGAAACGGGGCTTTTCGTGGTTAAGTTTAAGTAAACGATCTTATCAGACCACCCGTTAACAGGTACCACCCATCAATCAAGACGAAAAATAACACCTTGAAGGGGAGAGAGATGACTGTTGGGGGGAGCATCATCATGCCCATGGACATTGTGATTGTCGCAACAATCATATCAATGACGACAAAGGGCAATGCGATGAGGAAGCCGATTTCGAAACCGCGTCGTAGTTCTGATATCATGAAGGCCGGAATGAGAACGCGAAGGTCGAGCTCTTCGATGGGCGCATCTTTTTCGTAGTTGAATGCACTCACTGCCAGATCATCGAAGAGGACTAGATCTTTTTCGCGAACATTGTCCAACATGAACCGTCGGAACGGTTTAGTCATTTCCTCGTAGGCGACTTCTTCTGTGATTTGCTCTTTGATTAATGGTTGCAGACCATTTTTCCACGCGGTGTCGAATGTTGGTGCCATGACGTAGAAGGTCATGAACAACGCCAGGGAGATCATGATGATGTTTGCAGGCGTCGTTTGCAGACCGATACCGGATCTCAGGAATGATAAAGCCACAACGAACCGCGTGAAGCTTGTTACCATGATCAGGATCCCAGGCGCTAACGAGAGCACCGTCAGGATCATGACGTATTGGATAATCCGGCCACTTGCAGACGCCTGCCCTGCTGGGAGCAGATCACTCAGGTTAATATCCTGAGCCGAGGCCGGAGCGACCCAAAACAGGGCAAATAAACTCAAAAAACCCGTAATAAACGCAAAATAACGCATTACTGAATCACCACAGATTCAAGGACGAGTTCCTTGACAAATTTGCCACCACGCATCTTGGCGCGTTCATTGAGATCATCACGCAAACGCAGCAAACCACGAGTGCCTTCGAGCTGGCGTGGCCCTAAGGTCCGGGCGTAGAGCAACAGATCCTGCTCAACCTGTTTGACCAGCAAGGAGTGATCTTGCTCTTCTATACCGCGCTGCATCAAAACAACTGAGGCTTCAATACGAATCCAGTTCTTAGAGGAAGACAACAGGTTGGTCACGATTGGCTTCAATGAGACAATCTGACTGCTTTCTGTATATTCCGGATTGATCAGAGCACCACTGTTGGCTTTTTGCTCTTCCAAATATTTGCCGTGCACCTGATCGACCAGCGTAGAGCCGATCCCCATTCCACCAGCACTTGCAACGGCCGTCACGACAATGGCCGCGACGGCTACACCGACCCAAGAATTCTCGGAGGCTGGCAACTGTGGCTTTGGCAACTGTGGTTTAAGAGCCATAGAAGCCTCCTTTAGAGTGGGCTAATGATATCAATGATTTGCTGACCAACGCTTGGCTGCTGCACTTCCGTCACGCGGCCACGGCCACCGTAGGAAACACGCGCTTCAGCGATCTTGTCATACTCAATAGTGTTCCGGCCTGTGATGTCTTCAGGACGCACGATGCCAGCAACCGAAAGAACACGAACCTCATAGTTCACACGAACTTCCTGTTGCCCGGAAATGATCAGGTTGCCGTTGGCAAGCACTTTGGTCACGACTGCTGCAATGGAAAGCTTGATCTCTTCACTGCGGTCAATTGCGCCCTCACCTTTACTGCTGGTCGCACCAGTCCCAGAAATGCTTGCGTCTGCTTCTCCAGAATCAACACCCGCCCAGGAAAATGCACCTTTCAAACCGGTAGATCGGGATGAGTCGCGTTTTCTCTCGCTGGAGTTGTCCAGCTTGGCCTTATCGTTGATTTTGATCGCAACGGTAAGAACATCGCCAATTTGCTTTGCACGCGGATCGCGGAAGAAATCCTGCTCTCCGTCGGCCCAAAGCCCGTGATAAGCGCGATTTGAACGGCCGCCACTTTTCGCTGGGGTTGCCGGCAAGTTTGCAACATTTGGCTGAAGCCCCTGCCCCAGTGGGGTCAGATGCGGCTCCTTGCCAACGTTTTTCATAGCATTACAGCCAGTGAGCGTAATTGCGGCGATAATGCATACCAAAGTGCGCTTCACTGTGAAACTCCCATACTTTGCTTGGCGGCCTTTCGAGCTGTAAGTTCTGCCATCAGATCAGTAAGATACGCTGCGCGCTCTGAGGCCAACTCAGCAAGCACTGAACTGGCTTTCCGCGCCTTCATCTGGAGAAGAATTGAAACTGCTGTTTCATCATCCAGAGACGTTAACTGCAGCGCCGCTGCATCCGGACGCATGTTGGCATAGATATTAACGACATGCCCTTCCGCTCTCTGCAGGATTTCATCACGACGTTTCACCCACATGCGCAACTCAGCAATCTTAGCGTCGAGCTCCGTAATCTTGGCTTTCATCTGATGCTCAACATCAAACAGAGCACGCATTTGCCAAGCAATCCGAGCATCTTTTGCCTGATCAGCAATCGCTTCGCAGTAGTTCTTGGCCTGCTCAATTGCGGCACTCAGTTCTTCTGTCTCGGCTTCGTTCGTCTGAGCACTTGCGCTTACAAGCGACATGCACAAACCGAGAGATACCGCTGCACACTTAAGGGGAAAGAATTTCTTCTTAGAGAGCTTTAAGAGAGGCATTACAACTCAGTTCCAATAGGTTTAGCGGTACAGTGAAGCCACAAGCTTGCCCGTGGCTTATCCAATTGCCGTGCAGTCTTATTTGACCACGAGAGTTGCCTGGAGAGCCCCTGCCTGCTTAATCGCCTGAAGGATTGCAATGATTCCACTTGGCTTCAGACCAATACGGTTCAATCCTCTGACCAGAGTTTGCAAATCAGTTCCACCAATCAACTGCAACTGACCATCTTCCTGAACCACATCAATATCCGTGCGCGGCACAACAGTCGTTTCGCCTTGCTGTGCGAACGGTGACGGCTGAGAGACTTCAGGCCGCTCAGAAACACGAACCGTCAGATTGCCGTGCGTCACAGCAACTGTTGAAATCCGCACATTCTGACCGATAACGACGGTTCCAGTACGCTCATCCACAACTACTCTTGCTGGCGTATCCGGCTGAACCATCAGGCCTTCGATCTGAGAAATGAAACGAACTGAGCTGATACCTGCAGGGCGTTGTACCTGAACTGATCTATAATCAAGCTCACTCGCAAGCTTCAAACCATAGCGGTTCAGTGAAAATGCGTTGATTGCATCCGTCACTCGTACAGCGGTCTTAAAGTCTGGATTTTTAAGTTCCAGCACCAGCTGTGGTAGCGAAGAGAAATAATCAGGTAGCGTTTTCTCAATTAGCGCGCCATTTGAAACACTTCCGGCAGTTGGAACACCTTGTGTCAAACTACCAGCATCACCCGTGGCCGCAAAGCCAGATACAGAAACAGAACCCTGAGCAACCGCATAGACGTTGCCATCAGCCCCCATCAACGGCGTCACAAGAAGCGTTCCGCCTTGCAACGATGCCGCATCGCCGAGCGATCCGACAGAAACATCAATACGGGCGCCATTCCCAATAAAGGGAGGCAACTCGGCAGTTACAACAACCGCCGCTACATTTCTTGATCTTAAGTTAGACTCTCGAACGTTCACCCCCATGCGCTCAAGCATGGATTGCAAAGACTGCTCAGTGAACGGAGAATTCCTCATGGTATCGCCTGATCCATTCAGACCAATCACAATACCATAGCCGACAAGCTGATTAGAACGCATGCCGCGCAGATCAGCTATATCCTTGATACGGACGAGTGCAGACGCACTGTCAAACGATAAAAACAAAGCAAGAAAAGCAAGATAAATTGCCCCCAGAGAACGGCTTACAGAACGCACGGTGTTATTCCCCTTCAGCCAGCAAAGATCCGTTTTCTTGCACTTTGCCTAAAACACTTAAACCTGTATCAGGGTTCTTAGCCCTAATGTTTGCACCAATTGCCCCAGATTCCTGCGCCTCAACAATGGCGCGGATTTCCAAGCCTTCTTCTTTAAAAACCAACAGAACAGAAGAACCGCGTTGCACTACAACAGGATCTTGAACCGCGTTTTTTGGAATTGGTTTTCCTGGAAAAAGGGTACGGCGCGCTTCCAACCCAACTACATCTTGCATTCGACCTACAATCGAAAGCTGCGCAACCGACTTCTTGAAGAACCCGTGTTCACGAAGCATACCTTCTTCGATCTTATCACCCGGATAAATCATCATGGCCGGCACTGGAAGCTTTACAACTTCGCGTCGGCCAGCTGCTGATGCCGCTGTTAAGAACAACGGCACGCAGCACACTAGCAATGCCAGGCTACGCAGGCGCTTGGAAGCACTCATCACCGCGTCCTTAGCGAATGCCCTTGGACACAGTTCCAGCCATATCATCTGCTGCCTGAATCACTTTGGAATTCATCTCGTACCCACGCTGCGCGCTGATCAAGCTTGTGATCTCTTTAACGGGATCGACGTTGGCACCTTCAAGATACCCTTGACGAATAACTCCAAGCGAACCTTCGCCAGCAATACCGGTATTAGGCGCGCCAGATGCAATAGTTTCGCGGAAAAGATTGCCACCGATCGCCTTCAGGCCAGCGTCATTCACAAAGTTAGTCAGGTTCAACTGACCGATGCTTGTGGCTGGGTTTCCGTCGGCATAAGTAGCAAACACTTCGCCACTTTCATTGACAGTAACTTTAACAGCCTCGAGCGGAACAGTGATACCAGGCTGAACCTCGTAACCATCAAGGGTTACAAGAGCCCCCTCGCCGTTTACGTTGAATGCACCGGACCGGGTAAAGAGCGCTTCACCTTCAGGGCCGATAATTTCAAACCAACCTTGTCCATCGATCGCCAGATCAAATGCGTTATTGGTTTGCTGCAGCGCACCTTGAGAATGCAACTTACGAACCGCTGCGGTTTTCACACCAAGACCTTGCTGAATTCCCTCAGGAACAGGTGCAGCACCACCACGATTGGACACGCCAGCTGCACGATCAGTTTGATAAAGCAAATCGGAGAACTCAGCGCGAGATGCCTTAAAGGCAGTCGTATTCATGTTCGCGATGTTATTGGAAATAACTTCGAGATTTTTCTGCTGAGCAGACATACCCGTCGCAGCGATAGCAAGAGCCTTCATAGGAAAAACCTTTTTTCAAACAATTAAATACTCATACGAGAGAATTCTTGATAGGCCTCAACAACCTTGTCACGCACAGCTACTGCGCTCTTCAAGGAAAGTTCTGCCTTCATCACAGCTTCGACCACTTTTTGAGCCGAAACCTCACCACGTACTGCCGCAACAGATGTTGCTTCAGCCGTTTTCAAATCGCCTGCAGTTTCACGAACCACATCAGCCATAGTATCAGCAAAGCTGCCCTGAACCTCTTGGGTCGCCTGCGCATTCTGCGCTCCGCCTACCAAGTACTGACGAGTACGAGCAGTAGACGAAACATCGTTTACCCCACTGGTAAACGTTGAAACACGCGATACTGAACTCAACGCCGAAAGATCCGCCATCACCTACTCCTCAACAAATCGATTGTACGGGTAATCATTTCTCTGGATTTGACCATCATCTGCAGACCAGCTTCATAAGAACGCGAAGCTTCTCGCATGTCCGCCAACTCAATCAGAGTGTTTACGTTTGGATATTTTACGTTGCCATTCTCATCTGCCGCTGGATGCGACGGATCAAATTCAATACGGTAATCACCTTTATCCGTACCGATATCCTTAACCTCAACGAGATTGGCACCAAGCGCGCGATCAACCTCACTTTTGAAGGTAATCGTTTTACGCTGATAAGGATTTGCCCCAGGAGTGTCGCCTGTCGACTGAACGTTGGCCAGGTTCTCAGAGACAACGCGCATACGCTGTGACTGAACCCTCAGACCCGAGGAGGAAATCTTTAATGAAGCGACAAGTGGATCAATCATAATTTTATCTTCCTAAGCTGCTCTTCATCAAGCCATAGAAGGACCCAACAAGCTGAGTATTGAGTGAGTGCTGACGAGCAACCTCACCTGACTTAATCAACTCTTGCTCTAGGGAAACGGAATTATCTGAGACGGTAACTTGCCACGCCTCACCGTCATTCACCCGCACACGACGGGCATTCGTTCCATCTTCGCTGATATGACCTGACTGGGTAGCAGCCATCTGAATGCTGGTTTTATCCAGAATGTCCTTAAAAGGCTCGACATCCTTACTTGCAAAACCAGGAGTATCAACGTTCGCAATATTTTCGGAAATTGTTGATTGCCGCACTGACAACCAAGAATTTTGCCGCGAAACCAAACTAAAAAGATATACGGGCTCCAAAAAATCCACTCCGCTACAAAAACTGCTAAAAGTGGATAGCAGCGCAATCTTGTCCGTAGCTGGCGGAATCAATATTTCCGAAAAAAGCAAAAAAGATATACTTGGTTAGTCAAGTATATCTTTTTATCTTAAAATTTTAGGTAAATAAATAGTTAATATATTGTTTAAGAATTAACAGATGCGTCCGCGAGCGCAGTTTCCAACCTCTTTGTATTTTCCTGCGGGTCTTCAGAAGGCTGCTCAAATGCGATGAACTTGACATCAACTGCCGAGTTTAATGCAAGCAAAAACAAATGAAACATGACACTCACACCGTCATTTACGAACTTCATATGCAAGCAAACTGTAACATCGCCATTCCAGTTCAAATCGATTGACGACGTTCCAGCATAGGTGAGTGTGTCGGGCTTAAAATAAAGTTCCGACGAAGATTCCAGCAAATCTGTGAGATTGGCAGCTTCGTTAGAGAGAATATGGCGAGCTAAAGAAGACAGATCGCATAACCGTAACTCGGCTGCGATGGGCTTCATAGCGTTTGCAATCAATGCCTCGCGCAAAACATCTTCAGATTTTGCAGGCAGGTCGTTTTTCTTCAATGCGGTCTTTGTAGACAAAATACCCTCTTAAGGCAGAAACGCGTTTCGACAAAGTCTTTAGCGCTTTAAATAAACATATGAAATAATTTCTGCTACCGCTCGATAATATTCCTCTGGAATACTCTGATCTATCTCTACGGCGGCATAAAGTGAACGCGCGAGTTGTCGATCTTCTACAACTGGAACATCATGAATATATGCCAGTTCTTTGATTTTCAGTGCAATCAGGTCCTGCCCTTTTGCAACAACACGCGGCGCTTGTTCACCCTCACGCTCATAATACAGCGCAATGGCAAAGTGGGTGGGGTTCGCAACAACAACAGTCGCATCCTGAACAGATGACATCATGCGCTTGCGAGCCCTGTCACGAGCGAGAGAGCGTAAGCGCGCCTTGATAAGCGGATCGCCCTCTGCTTGCTTATATTCGTCCTTCAGCTCCTGGTGAGACATGCGCAAGTTCTTGCGCCACTGGAAACGCGCCAGAACCAAATCAAAACCAACAAGGAAGATGGTTGCGACGCAGATACCGGAAAGCAAAGTCATTGCAACAGACAAAATAAGCTGAGGCACCTGACTTGGGTCGCTGTACATTGCTGTCAACGCAACCGCTTGCTGCGATTTCAATACAAGCGCGGCAACGACGATCACAGTTACCAGTTTGAAGAGAGACTTCACAAACTCCATAGCGCCATTGACGCTAAAAAGCCTGCCCAGTCCCTTTTTCAAGGAGATTTTGCTGAGCTTCGGTTCAATTCGGTCCAACACCAAACGTGGCGTATTTTGCATGAAAGAGGAAGCCAAGCCAAAGAAAATCAGGACAGAAACGATAGGGCCAAGAAACCAGACAAGCTGGAAAGCCACAGCAGACATCAACTGCAAAGGCTCCGCAGCACTGACAAACTGTATTTCACCCGGATTATCCAAAAACCACTTCAGAAAATACACCAGGCCCTGCGCCTTATCGACAGCAATGAAGGAAAGCACAAGAAGAAGTGCAAGCATTGAGGCAAGCACAGACGCTTCCTTGGAGACTGGGATATTCCCTTTCTCCAAGGCATCACGAACCTTCTTCTCCGTGGGTTCCTGGGTTTTACTGTCGGGATCCTGGTCTTCAGACATGAAACCTGCCGCTTCTCAAGATGGTTTGACAAACTTAAAAAGTCATAGGGAAGCGTTAGACGTAGACTTCTTCTCCACGCCCAATCTCAAGATCGATCTCACCCGAATTTGCCTTTTCAAGGGCAAGGTCAGTAATCGCCCGACGCGCATCCATCACTTCACGCTGTGTCATAGGCTCACCGGAAGCCAGATCGTTCTCAACGATCCTACGGGCACGAGACGCCATACTTGCGAGGATTGACTGACGGAACTCTGGATTCGTTCCTTTAAGAGCTGCAGTGATAACTTCACTAGTAACATCATCAAAGATTGCAGTTCTGGTGCGAAGATCCAGGTTCTGGATATCATCAAAGGTGAAGAGCAAGGCATCGAGCTGCTCTGCAGATTTTGGCAGAGCTTCACGCAGATTACCCAGCGTATCTTCAAGATCGTCACGTTCCATTTTATTGAGAATATCTGCCATACGAACATGGGAATCTGTACCCACAGTTCTTGCAAAGTTCACCATGAAGTCTTCATGCAGTGTCTTCTGCACTTCCTCCATAATGTCCTCAACGATAGGCTTGAGTGTCAACATACGGCGGACAATCTGATTACGTTTTCTACGCGGGATCTGGGAAATCACACGCGCAGCACCACTTGCGGAAATCTTTGACAAGATCACTGCTGCAGTTTGCGGATGTTCTTTCTGCAAATATGTAGAAAGAACATGCTCCGAGATTTGTGAAACCTTGTCCCAGATCGAACGCTTGGAGTAGCCCATCACGTCCGACATAATTTCCGCGACCTGATCTTCTGGAAGAATACCTTTCAGAAGACTCTCGGCCCCTTCGGCTGTACCGAACAGGTTTACACCACCTGAGAAAAGCTCGATGAACTCTTCAATTAGCTCATCGAGTTCACTAGCAGGAACCGTGCCCAGATCTGCAGCTGCCCGAATGATCATCCGCATTTCGTCGTTATCGAAATGCTTCAGAACGCGGGTTGCCTTATCACTCCCCATAGCCAACAGCAAAGCTGCTGCCTTCTGATGGCCATTTTTTCTGGAAATGACGCTTCCCATTTCAGCTGGAACAACACTGTTCATTCTCTACGCGCCTCGGATACACATATAAAATCAAGCACAGCTCTTGTGCGGCTAGTTGTAGCTGCCTTTTGCGCCTACAATCTCAGTCAGCGACACACCAAACCGCGAGTTATCGTCTTCAACAACTACGATTTCGCCACGCGCTACAGTGCGGCCATTTACGACAATGTCGACAGGCTCACCAACGCGGTGATCCAGAGGTATAACCGCACCACGACCAAGCTTAAGCAAACTAGCCACAGGCATGGTTGCAGATCCAAGAACAACCTGCATATCAACCGGAATACCTAGAACTGCTTCCAGATTACGGTCAACGTTCTCGTCGCTCATACCCTTTTCAGGCGCGGAAGCAGCTGGCTGGGCTGCAGCAGAAGGCGCACCCATATCCATATCCATCTCGGCTTCAGAAGCAGCAGCTTCCCATTGCAACGCGAGGGCTTCATCACTCATTTCATTTGAGCTGCTCATTGCGGATCATTCTCCTTCTCAGGACTTTCGTCGTCCTTTACATTTACAGATCTGAATGTGGCGCTCTGGCCGAAAGAAACTTTTCTAACTCTGACATTCTGGTTATCTATTGCAGATACAGCAGTATTTTCTTGGTTACCTGCCGGTGCAGGCTTACCCATTCCACCAGCCAGCAACAACGCGGCGGTATTGGACGCTGCACTCGTAACGGGCTTTTGCTTTGCCTTGGTTGCAGCAGGCTTTGCAGCACGACCGGAACGTCGCCCGCGATCCCCACCTGGCCTTGGTGGCGCATCATTCATACTGATGCCGACTTCATCACTCTTCTTGCTCAACCACTCGATATGCTCCTGAAGCGCTTTCATTTCTGTTTGCGCCTGCAGGATCACACCAGAGATATCGACCGTAGCTTCACGAGCCTCATCAATCCGCTGCCCAAGATTACTCAGGATCTCCTCACCGCGAACCCGGATTTCCTGCAAGGACAAACCAATGTTGTCCATTGCTTCCGAGGTCTGATCAAAAATCCTTTGATACTCTTCATGATAGCCGGAGAGCCGCTTTAGCTGTCGGTACATGACCACAACACGCCACGTCGTAACCAAAAGAGCAAAAAGTAAAAATCCGTCAATTAGATAAGATATCATCGAGAAGTTCCCCTTCCTGCTCGATCAATTCTTCAACGCGTACTGTGTAAGATCCTGCAACCTGACCCAGGCGACAGTTAAACAATGGCTGACTGTTACATTCGAGCTGAACGGCAGTTTTTGGAGTAGCATTCAACTCAAGAACAAGACCAACCTCAAACTGCGCAACCTCTTCGAGAGTCATGCGCTGCTCTTCAAGAATTGCCGTAAGCTTGACTTCGGTACGCTGAACTTCCTGCTGGAACTGTTTAGTCCAACGGGTATCGCGACCAGCAACCTCACCAGACAACACCTGTGTCAGGTTTTCGCGCAGCGGATTCAGCACCGACTGAGGAATAATGATGAAGATCTCACCTTCACGACCGATGATTTCGGCAGTCATTTTGGCAAGCACGCACGGATTACTCTTCCTGCCCGTTTGCGCGAATTCCATACGGTTTTCGAGACGCTCAACCTTCAACGAGGTATCAGCAATCGCCTCAAACGCCGTTTCGAGCGCTGTAGCCGCCTCCTGGAACATCCTATAGGCAAGCCGCTGCTCGACATTCGTCAAAGCGCGATCTTCAAGAAACGCCTCTTCTTCACCATCACCACCAAGCAGAACCTCAACCATGGAAAAGATGAAGGTTCGATCAAACCCGAGCAAAATGCGCGCATCCCACTCCTGAGCATGAAGAACCGCAACAACTGCGCGATCCTCATATTGCTCAAGAGCATCACCAATACGCTCATTAGAAACCGATTGAACTGCTAAGTAAGGTGCAGTTGCCGCCATCTGCCGAAGTGTATCGATGTACTGGCGCGCCATACGGTCAAAGACCACATGCAGCATTGGGAGACGATCGACACCAAGGCCCGCAGCATCCAAC
Organism: Pseudovibrio sp. Ad5; assembly: GCF_001623095.1. NCBI lineage: Bacteria > Pseudomonadati > Pseudomonadota > Alphaproteobacteria > Hyphomicrobiales > Stappiaceae > Pseudovibrio > Pseudovibrio sp. Ad5. The sequence goes on from NZ_LMCH01000061.1 coordinate 98,688, forward strand.
AAACGAGAAGGCAAATCCACCTTTGCATTCTGAGCGCTGATCACCTCATCACTCATTTCCAGCTCTTGAGGCTCCATCAGGCTTCACTCCCAGCTGCAGCAGACACCACCGGACCAGCATTCATAGTTTCCGCCTCAACTTCATCAATTGTAGGACGATCGTCCGCACCGATGGTTTTACGACCGTGCTCCAATGCAATCTGAGGCGCTGCACCATTCATAAACGCAAGCAATGTCTGCTTCACCTCTATATAGAGACGATAACGCTGCTCACGAATGGATTTAATCTTCACTGCGACCGGGCTGACGATTCCGTAGGATAAAAAGATACCAAGGAACGTACCAACAAGCGCAGCACCAATCAGACTACCAAGAATTTCCGGCTCCTGATCAATAGCCCCCATCGCCTTCACGATACCAAGCACAGCAGCCACAATACCGAGAGCAGGCAAAGTCTCAGCAACAATACTGAGCGCTTGATACGGCTTCATCTCTTCACGACCAAGGGTGTGCAACTCTTCATCCATCAATGATTCAATTTCATGAGGACGAACATTACCGATGATAATGAGACGAAAGTAATCACAGATAAAACTTGTCAGAGATATGTTCGCGAGAACCCGCGGGAAACGCTGAAACAACTCAGAATCATCAGGATTATCAATGATCTGCTCAACATCATTACGCCCCTTTGCACGAAGGGTTCTCATAAGACCGTAGAGCACACTTAGCGTATCCAGATGGTCACGCTTTTTTGGCTTTGCATTCACCAAAGCTTCATGAATACCGCGCCCGGTATCCTTAATCGTCTTAAACGTATTCGCCACCACGAAGGTACCGAAGGCGGCTCCCCCAACAATCAGCAGCTCAAAAGGTTGCCATAGCACCTTCATATAGCCACCCATTGCAACATAACCACCAATTATGGATCCAATAACGATCACGAGGCCAACTAGAATATTCAATTTGCGCTCCACACACTTACCGGACAAGCACTTTTCTTATTTTGTGGTAGCGAGACTTACTTGTCCGAAGCTGGCGTAAAGACGTTGAAATCCTAACAAACACCCGTACAGCTTCAGACAAGCCCTAAAGAGCATTCTCTCGAAGCATTTGAGTGTAGATAGGTTTGCTATGATCAGCACATTAACGCGATATGCGCTTCTGACTTTGAGCATGGATACTGCATTGGGAGGCGCAACTATGAACACCATAGAAGGCCGCGAACCACGCAAACCTGCAGGAAATATCAGCGATAGTAGCTTGATCGGATTTGGAGTCTAAATTTATGGTCGTCCCTTCTCTTTATGTCTCCCTTTCCGGGCAAATGGCCCTTGAGCGCCGACTTGAGACAGTTGCGCGAAATGTAGCCAACATGGAAACTGCTGGCTATCGGTCTACAGAAGTCAAATTCGATAGTCTCGTTAAGAGCCCGGGCAAAGATCCTGTTTCCTTTGCGTCCACTGGAGAGAACTATATCTCGACGCAGGCTGGCACGATCAAGCAAACTGGTAATTCTCTTGATGTCGCGATTGATGGCAACGGCTGGCTGGGTATTCAAACCGGCAATGGTGTTGCTTATACTCGAGATGGCCGTTTTCAGATCGGTGTTGATGGCATCCTCAGGAGCATCGAAGGCAATCCAATTCTTGATAGCGGAAATGCACCAATTATCCTGGACCCACTTGGCGGAGCTCCAGAGATTGCTAAGGATGGCTCCATCTATCAAGAAGGCCGTCAGGTTGGCGTACTCGGCCTTTTCTCCATTCCTCAGGATGCCAAGCTGAGCCGCGCAGGAAATTCTGCTGTAATACCTGACGCGCTCGCAGAACCAATTCAGGATTTTACAGAGAATGGATTCGCCCAGGGCTTCGTAGAAGGCTCGAACATTAATCCAATCTCTGAGATCACCAAGCTCATCACCATCACCCGTGCTTTTGAAAGTACAAATTCGATGATGCAGAGTGTGGAAAGTATTCGGCAGCAGACTATACGAAAACTTGGAGAGAGCTGATGGCTGTTAATCCGGTTCAATCAATTTCTGGCACTTCGGAAGATACTCGTGCCGGAAGCACCTCCAATAATACTAAGACCTCATCACCCAAACCATTTAGTTTGGGTGAGTTGCTTGATATCATCAATCCATTGCAGCACATCCCCGGTGTAAATACTCTCTATCGAGAAATTACTGGTGATGAGGCTTCTGTTCGCTCTCGCGTTGCAGGTAGCTCATTGTATGGGATGATTGCCGGCCCTCTGGGAATGGCGGGCCTCGTCGCTGGAAACCTTGCAGAAATGAAGATTTCTGGTGTGCTGGACGCGGAGAACGCGGCCACAGACAAGGCAACAGCTCTCAGCACCATTGAGAAAAAAATACAGGCAAGTCCAGCTGCACCTGCACCTGCTTCAGATATGGTGTCCTCACTGCAAAGGGGAACGCCAATCCTGCCCGTCCAGTCCAAAGAAATTCCTCCGCTTTTTGGCAATATCGCTTCTGCCGAAGCCATTTCTATGGGAAATGAGGACAAGCTGATTGAAGCTCTGGCTGGTAGCTCGAAGAACGAGGAAAAAACTTCTTCTGACTTGGAAACATCAACACTTCCAACAGTTGATAAGCTGTCACAGGATGCTCGGAACTTGCTGCCAGATGATTTGCTCAAGCAGCTACAAGAGCGGCATCGCAATACAATTGCACAAAGCTAATACTTCAAAAGGTTGTTTATGACCGCCCTTGCGCGCATTCAGGAACTTACCGCTCAAATTCCATCAAGCTCATGGAACATTGAGATAAGCGGAACCCTCTGTGAGGTTACCCCTAATCATCTTAGAGTTAAGGGCCTTTCAGGTGGCGTTAACTTGGGAGACCAGGTCTCCTACATGAGCAACAACGGTGAAGAATTTGGAGAAGTCATCCGAATTGAACCTGACAGTGTGCTTGTGAAGCCCTATGCATCCAGATCTGACCTCGGTCTTGGGATCAAGGTAAAGCGTTGCGGCGAACTTAGCTTTTATCCGGACAACAACTGGCGCGGGCGCATTATCAATGCGTTTGGACAGCCAATCGATGCTCTCGGTCCGATGACTGAAGGACCATCTCTTGCGTCATTTAATACCCTCCCCCCTCCGCCAGTTCACCGTGCGCGTGTTAAAGACGCTGCCTTAACTGGGGTACGGGTGCTCGACCTCTTTACACCAATTTGCCATGGTCAGCGCCTGGGCATCTTTGCCGGGTCTGGCGTAGGTAAATCAACACTGCTCTCCATGATCGCACGAAGTAACTCTTTCGACACTGTCGTTATCGGGCTAATCGGCGAACGTGGCCGTGAAGTTCGTGAGTTCGTCGAAGAGACACTTGGAGATCAACTCTCCAAATCCGTGGTGGTGGTTGCTACAGGCGATGAAAGCCCCATGATGCGACGGCTTGCTCCTAAAACAGCAATGACGGTGGCCGAGCACTTCAGAGATCAAGGACAATCTGTTTTATTGATCGTTGATAGCGTCACTCGCTACGCACACGCCCTACGTGACGTTGCATTGGCAGCTGGAGAGCCTGCTCTTTCTCGCGGCTATCCACCGAGCGTATTCTCGGAACTCCCCCTCCTGCTCGAACGTGCAGGTCCTGGCATCGAAGGAAGCGGCATGATGACCGCCATCTTTTCCGTGCTCGTTGATGGTGATGACCATAATGACCCTGTCGCAGACAACATCAGAGGTCTACTGGATGGGCATGTCGTTCTGGATCGGCATATTGCTGAGGAAGGCCGGTATCCTGCCGTCAATGTCCTCGGCTCCATCTCGCGACTTGCGCAAAGCTGCTGGTCCCCTCAGGAACGTGAGCTCATCCTGAAACTAAAGGCAATGATTGCGAAGTTTGAAGATACCAAAGATCTACGCATGATGGGTGGCTACAAAGAGGGTGTAGACCCCTTGCTCGACCAAGCCATTGAGGTTGCCCCGAAGGTCTACAATGCGCTTGTACAGGGCTTGGACGCCCCCTCAAGCCAGGATGCCTTTACTGAGCTGGCTCAGCTTCTGTAAAAGAAAAAAGATACGAGACCTAAACAACAAAAAAGGCTGCTCAAGCAGCCTTTTTTGTTGTTACAGAGAATTAATTATATAGCCGAGATAACGCTTTGAATCGATGGGATCATACCCCATCTGTGTGCGTAGTTTCTTTCTTAGCTTACTGATGTGACTTTCGATTACATTTTCGTCTACTTCACTTTCAAAGATGCCATAGACAAAGTTGTAAATCTGAGTTTTCGTCAGTCGCCGTCCGTTATTCTGAGCAAGGTACTCAAGAATACGACGCTCTCGGCGTGGTAATGCCAGTGTCTTCCCTTTGATTTCAGGATCCCGTCCATCAAAGTATACGGTAAGATCACCTAGCTCGACGTTAATGCTTTGGTTCGTTGTCCGGCGCTTGATTGCGTTGACACGCGCAAGTATCTCTTGCGGATGCACCGGCTTACGGACGACGTCATCTACACCAGCAGCAAACAACTTCAGTGTCTGTTCCAAAACCGGACTGCTATTCAGAACCAATACCGGTTTTTGAGAGCACCTACGGCGGATAATCTGCGGGAACTTTTCACGTTCCCCTATCTCACCAATCAAAATAGCTTCGACGGCCTCGAACTCGGTATCAGGTGCAGTATTTAACCAATCCCGAAAGTCATCCGGACTAAAGCCACTTGTCGAAATACCTTCTCGCTCAAATCCAGATGCATACCCATCGGTCACAAGCTGTTGTTCATCAACAATTAAATACATAACCCCAACCCATTCATTCCCAAATGAATACATCGCTGGTAAATCAGTGAAACACATTCTGTCAATTTCTCTTGAAGAATTTTTACCTTCAGCACCAAGTAAAACCTCACAAGAAACTATAGTAATTATAATAGAAAATAAGAATAAACTTTACTTACAATTTTAACTTAATGCAAAACATAGGTACCGGTTTCCGTCATTTTTCGAATTCTTTCGAATTTCAATCTTTATTTCTCATACCCTTATTTTTTGTAGGACAAAAATTCAAAGGCATATTTTTGCCACATCCTCTCCATATTTGAGTTCGCGTCATACGGGAAAAATCCTTGGGATAAACTATTAGCAATTTTAAGTTAGCTACTATTGGCACAAGGAGTAGAATCAAAAAGAAGCATTAAAGCCGGAGAAAAACGGGCGTACTTCTACTTATTCTTACAATTGTATATCTCATGTAATTTTATCTAAATTAGCACATTAACCATCCAATTCTTAGTAGGCAGCATTTTCCTACTTAGAAAAGAAATGTATTCTCCTAGAACTTTAGATAAATAACAGAGCTATACTCTCAAATACTCGTCACAATTCGACTACAATTTTACCACAATGCGTGTCTTTTTTCGGGCAAGGATACCACGTTATCAGGGGGATATACCTAACTGTGGGATGTGTTTCATCTCAGGTTATGTACTATTGCGTTTCAACTTAAACAAACCTATTTGCACATCCAGAAAAGATCGGCTCGTGCAGGAGACACAATGTTAATTACAGTAATAGGCAGCGGCTACGTCGGGTTGGTTTCAGGCACGTGTTTTGCTGATTTTGGTCATGAGGTCATCTGCGTTGATAAAGCAGAAGACAAGATTGAAAAGCTGAAGAACGGGCAAATCCCAATTTACGAGCCGGGTCTGGAAGAGCTGGTTGCCAGCAATGTGAAAGCTGGCCGCTTGAGCTTTACAACTGAGCTACCTGACGCGGTTCGTAAAGCCGACGTTATCTTCATCGCAGTCGGCACCCCTTCCCGCCGCGGAGATGGGCACGCCGACCTTAGCTACGTGTATGCAGCGGCTGAAGAGATCGCAACGTCCCTTAATGGCTTTACAGTCGTTGTCACTAAATCGACTGTTCCGGTTGGTACGGGAGATGAAGTCGAGCGCATTATTCGCGAAGCAAATCCAAATGCGGATTTTGAGGTTGTTTCAAATCCAGAGTTCTTGCGCGAGGGTGCTGCGATTAATGACTTCAAACGCCCTGATCGTATTGTTGTCGGCCTTTCTCATGAACGCGCAAAATCGGTTATGACTGAAGTCTACCGTCCTTTGTATCTCAACCACTCTCCAATTCTGTTCACCAGCCGCCGCACCTCTGAGCTGATCAAGTATGCCGGCAATGCCTTCCTTGCGATGAAGATCACGTTCATCAACGAACTTGCTGATCTGAGTGAAGCAGTTGGAGCAGACGTTCAGGATGTTGCCCGAGGCATCGGTCTTGATAATCGTATTGGTGGCAAGTTCCTGAATGCTGGCCCTGGTTATGGTGGTTCTTGCTTCCCGAAAGATACACTTGCGCTTGTTAAGACTGCGCAGGACTACTCCAGCCCTGTACGCCTGATTGAGACCACTTGTTCAATCAACGATCAACGCAAACGTTCTATGTCCAAGAAAGTAGCAGCGGCTATTGGTGGGGATGTTCGCGGCAAGAAAATCGCAGTGCTTGGCCTGACCTTTAAGCCAAACACAGACGATATGCGCGACAGCCCTGCCCTTTCCATTATTCAGGCGCTTCAAGACAAAGGTGCTGACATTCACGCCTATGATCCTGAAGGTATGGATTCAGCTGTAGAGCTTTTAGAGGATGTTACATTCGGAAGTAATGCCTACGAGATTGCAAAGGGTGCACATGCTCTGGTTATTGTGACCGAGTGGGATGCGTTCCGCGTTCTCGACTTCAGCCGCCTTAAAGACGAGATGGCGACTCCAGTGCTCGTGGATCTCAGAAACATCTACGGCAAAGACGAAGTTGCAAAACACGGCTTCTCTTACACCTGTATTGGACGTCCTGACGAAGAAGTCTAAACAATAAGGTCCCGGCGAATTATGTGTTTTGCCGGGACTTTTCTCGCCTCCCACAATCCATGCCCAATTTTTATGTGCTGTTACCAAAGAGGTGACAATTGCGGTTTGCTTTCAACACACCAATCATGCGAATTTTAATTATCGCGTGAGCAGATTCTCTCAGGGCTAATCCCAAGAGCTTTATGAGCTGAGAGCAATCTGCATTTTGGAAGATTGTTGGAGCCTATCCTAGTTGCTTTACAAGCATAAAAACAGACGAGAGCGTATAGCCTCTGGTTGGCCATGGAACGTCAAAATTCCTCGCGCTGTTGCTTTGCTTGTTTGCTTGTGCCTTTCATTCAGCAGCTTTTCGCAAGCCTATGCCTTTGAACTTTTCGGATACCATCTCTGGGGTGAAAAAGCCGAGAGTGATGAAGATAGCTTAGCTGGTGTGCCAGACCCGACACCTTACACGGTTGAGTTCCGTGTTGTTGGGGAACATGAAGACCAGCCGAGTGAACTTGAGGAAGAGCTGCAGTCCGTCAGTCTTTTGGTTCAGGACGTCAAGAAGCTTCCGTCTGGCGCCAGTGGCGTTCTCGCCCGCGCAACTCAGGACTTTGAACGCCTGATTGGTAAGCTTTATGAAGATGGATATTATGGTGCTCTGGTTCAAATCACCGTAGCAGGATCACCACTTAATCAAGCCATCCTTCATCCTGAGAAGATTACAGAGCGCCCTATTCCTATTCTCGTGGAGATTAACAGAGGTGTTCAGTTTCACTTTGGCAATGCAGATGTAAATTATAAAGGTTCGGCAACAGAGAATGGTCTTGACCTGCCCAACGCGCAGTCACTCGGCCTTGTCGAAGGAATGCCAGCACTTTCAGCTAAGGTGTTGGAAGCAGAGAAGCAGGCCATTAAGTTCCTTAAGGATGAAGGATATCCATTTACGAAAGTGGGGAACCGGCAGTTACTGGCCAATCACGCCAGTCAAACGCTCAAAGTTAAACTGGATGTTGTCAGTGGACCATATGCGCGGTTTGGTCCGGTTTCTGTATCCGGCACAGTCAAAATGGATCCTGAGTTTGTTCGCAATTACGCAAACCTTCCTCGCGGTGCGCAGTGGGATGCCAAAGCTATCTCTCACGCACAGAGCAGACTGAGGGATCTGGAAGTCTTCTCCAGCATTCGCTTTGAACCTGATGACCAGCTTGATGCGAACGGTGAACTGCCTCTGACGATTGTTGTGGCAGAACGCCCACGGAAAGTTTTTGGAATTGGTGCCAATTACTCCAGTAATGAAGGCGTTGGTTTTGATGGATACTGGCGACACCGCAATCTGTTTGGAAAAGCGGAGCGACTTTCAGTAACCGGCGCAGTCGGCCAGCTTCTTGCCGTAAATAACGAGCAGATTGAGTATGCCGCCCGCGTCACCTTTGAAAAACCCGGTGCGATTGGACCGTTGACCGCTTTTTCAACCAGCGTCGCTGCCGTTCAGGAAAACCCAGATAACTATCGCAGCACGTCATTTACATACGATGCTTATCTATCCCGTGATTTTACAGAGGCTTTGAGCGGCCGAATTGGTGCAGAAGTCTATTTTGCCAATGAACGGGACGTTTTTGGCCAGAATGATTACTTCCTATTGGGAATTCCTGCAGACCTGACTTACGACACACGCAATGACGCTTTGAACCCGACCAATGGTATTGAAGCCAAATTATTCTTTGAACCAGCCTATGACGTGCTTGGTGATACCGAAAACCTGTATTCTCAAGGCTCGATTGCCAGTTACCTGCCGATTGTAGGTACGGACCGTGTTGTTTTAGCTGGCCGCGTATCAGCTGGCGCAATTATCGCCCCGTCGGTTCAGGATGTCCCCGCTGCACGGAGGTTCTTCCTTGGAGGTGGTGGATCAATCCGAGGGTATGCTTACAAAAACGTGGGGCCGCGTTTGGATGACGAAGTTACGGGTGGGCGCAGTTTCATGCTGTTTAATGGTGAAGTCAGAACAAGAATTACCGAAAACATTGGTCTCGTCGGATTTGTAGATGCAGGCGCTGCATATTTGACCCAGTTTCCAAACTTCGATGAGCCCTTCAGCGTAGGTGTTGGCGGAGGGGTGCGCTATTTCACACCTGTTGGCCCTTTGCGGCTTGATGTTGGTGTCCCACTTGAACCTCAGCGCAATGATCCGCCGTTTGCAGTCTATATTGGTTTAAGTCAGTCCTTCTAATCAGCACCGCCTACAGAAGGCATGCGTTAACAAGAGAAAGATCAAAGAGCGAATGCAACTGGTCCGACGTATCACAATGACCCTTGGCAAAATACTAGCCCTTCTTCTCGTGCTGGTACTTGTGGTTTATGCGGGACTTGTGGTGACAACTAGTTTTCAAGCAGGTCGCCAATTCCTCGGATCAACTTTGAGCTCTTTTTTGCCAGATGTGAGGATTGATCAACCTCGCCTGACCGCTTCCGGCAATCTGTTTGCAGATGGGGTCTATCTTTCCGATGCGAAGGGCACATGGCTTGAAATTCACAGTGCTTCAGTTCGATGGTCACCGCTTTCGATTCTTTTCGGCGCACTTGATATTCACGAAGTCGCAGCACAACGGATTGCATTAGCACGATTGCCAGAAGCTACGGAAAATCCGGTTTCTGAACCTATCCCTACTGAAGAAACAGGCATTACCCTACCTTTCAACACCATTGATCTCCAAAGCCTCAACGTCAAAGAACTTGCCCTCCCCGCTTCTATTGCCGGGATGTCTGCTCAGTTCGAGATCACGGGCACTGCGACTTATGCGAGTTCTCCTGACAAAATTGCCGGCAAGCTCAACATTTCACGCACTGGCGACGTTCAGGGCACAGCAAGCATTAACGTCGATTTTGATCCGGCAGATGGCGTAGTCAATTTCCGTGGCATGGTCTCTGAAGCAGCCAATGGGCTGACTGCCAATCTTCTTGACCTTCCGGATGCACCGAGTTTTGCGCTAGTTATGGAAGGTGGCGGCCCGCTGACAAACTGGTCGTCTTCATTACAAGTAGATCTGAATAGGGTTCGAGCCATTGATGGTGAGATTACTCTTGCGCAAAATGGAACGCAGAAGTCACTAACTACACATTTATCGGGGGAACTCGAGCAGTTTCTTCCCTCTTCTATCTCCAGCCTATTTGCGGGGCAGACTACGTGGTTTGCAAACGCGACACTCAATGAAGATTATCTGCCGCTTTCAGCAACCGGAAAGCTTTCAACCGGTGCGATCTTAGCGCATTTGGAGAACACATACGCAACTGACAAGAACTCTTTGATAGCGAAGATCCAAATCCAGACACTTGAGAGCAACACTAAACCACTTCTCATCAAGACTGGCGAGCAGGCTGTTCAACTGGATACTTTGTCTGTGACTGCATCGGCTTCGGGACCGCTTGAGAGCCTGAATTGGGAGCTCTCTGTTCAGGCAGATAAGATTCAAACACAAGAAGCGGATCTGGGGGCGCTTAGCCTTTCTGCAAAAGGTGATGGTGCACACATTTCCGCGCAGATGATGTCCATCCCGCTTGAAGCGCTTCTCCAAGTTAGTGGTGTCCATCTTGCTGGAGCTTCACAAGACCAAAACATCAAGAATATAAGTGTTTCGCTCAAAGGTACAGTGTTTCCAAATCAGGAGAAACTAAAGCTAAGCGACTTACATTTGGAGAGTGATGCAGCGGCTGCACGGTTTAATCTGGTAGAACTCTCGCCGAGCAACGGACAGGCACAGGGCAATCTTTCTGTATCTGACCTTAGCCTTCTGTCAAGATTTGTGCAGCAAAACGTAAGCGGCTCTGTTGAGGCTCAATTATCTTTACTGGCGGATTTCCAAAAACAATCTGGAGAGATCAATCTCAAGGGAACCAGCAGCCGTGTGAGTCTGCAAAATGAGCGCGTTGACCGAATTCTCACTTCCCCGGGTAGGTTTTCTGCCAAGCTTGCAGCAACCCTTGATAGCACCGACCTGCTCGCTTCATATGGCCGACTGGAAGTCCTTTCCTTTGAGAACATGTTTGGACAATTTGAAGCTCATGGCAGTTTGCAAGATCGTCAGCTGGATGGTGCATTTTCTGCCCAAGTGCATCAACTCGATCTGCTGGAGCCCCGTGTAAGTGGGGCCCTCACTGCCAGCGGGAAGGTTTCAGGTAATGCTTCTGCACCTGAAGTGACACTTGAAATACACTCTGACCGGATTGAGATGGATGGCACTCCCTTAGAGAAGTTGCAGCTTATTGCAGATGGGACGCTTTCTGAAACGGCCCCCAATGCGGACATCAATCTCACAGGCAGATTTAAAGGGGAAGAGCTTGTTGGCAAGTTCAAGCTGCTGAGTGAGGCTGGCAAACTGTCTGTTCCAACGCTGGATTTTGATTTGGGCGGAAACAAACTCAGTGGCAATGCACATGCTGCTGATCTTGCGCTTCTACCACAAGGTTTGGTTGGGCAGTTCACCATTGAAGCCAATGATCTGAGCACTTTGTCATCACTGGCCTTGACCGAGATGGAAGGTCAGGCTCATGGACAAATCGATATTGAGCAGGACAACGGAGATGCCAAGATCTCATTTGATCTTAACAGCGAAAACCTTCGGTTTGCGCAAAGTTCCATCATGTCCTTTGTCGCAAAAGGCTGGATAGACAAACCTTTCACACGCCCAGCTGCAAATGCGAACATTGCGCTCGATGGTGTTGAAGTGGAAGGGGTAAACCTGAGATCGTTGACATTAAATGCGACACCTGTTGAAGGCAAGGCAAGTGCAGAGGTTGCAACTGGCTTTTCCATTAATGCCGAATTCGCTGAAAACAACGACCAAGTTCAAAGCACAGGGCTGGTGCAAGCTGTTCCCGAAGGGATCATTCTTACGCTGAACTCTCTTAATGGCCGCTACAAGGGGATCCAGACAAACCTCAAGCAACCAGCAGTGATTTCGCTACTTGAAGACAAACGGACTGTGTCCTCCTTTGAGCTGGCTCTTGGCAGTGGCTCTTTAAATGTTTACGGGAGCAACAGCAATCAGCTCGACATCAACGCCGAACTGAAGCAGCTGCCACTTTCCATAGCGAATGCCTTTGTTCCAAGCCTTGCCTTGGATGGTGCTCTCAACGGGACCGTTCGCGCCTTTGGAGAGAACGACGCACCTCAAGTCAGCTGGCGGCTTGCGTTGAGCCAATTTTCAGCAAAGCCGCTTCAGGATAACCGCATCCTCCCACTTCAGATTGAGAGCACCGGCTCATTTGCTGACAACAAAATTGACCAGAAAACCACCATCGCCAACAGCTCAGGCTTGAACGTTGAGGCTTCAGGGGCAATTGGGCTTGCAGATGGTCAAGAAGTGTCTTTGACCACGGCTGGCAACATCCCCCTTGATGTGGTGGGAGCCAAGTTGATCGAGCAGAATTTGGGTGGCAGTGGTGGCTTTCGTCTCAGCGGCTCAGTTTCCGGCTCCCTCATGGACCCTCAGATCGCCATAGATATCCAGCCTGTGAACCTTGAGACCACGCAGCTCTCAACTGGCATGACGCTGACAGACTACTCAGGTGACATTAAGGTCACACGGCAAGAGATTGCGATCAATAAATTTGCTGCCAAGTTCAGCAATGGTGGCACGTTGGTACTTGATGGCAAACTTGGGCTGGGTTCAGGCCTGCCTGCTCAAATAGAACTCACGATTGATGGTGGCCGCTATGTTGACGGGACATTTGTTAGTGCATTGATTGATGCCAATCTTGCACTACAGGGCTCTCTTGCCGATGCAGGCGCCCCTCCTGCAATTTCGGGCAAAGTCACCATTAACCAGGCAGATATTGAAATACCGAGCTCCTTTAACTCCGGTATCAATCCTGTGATCGTCCGGCATTTGAATGCGCCCAAGCCTATCCTCAAACAAGCAAAGATCCTTGCTCAAGATGAAGGGCGGGAAAACGCCAAGAAAAACGAGCAACCCAGCCCGATCTCGAAAGCCAGTTTGAATGTTGACGTGGAAGCACCAGGCAAAATCTTCATCCGTGGGCGCGGCGTCAACGCTGAAGCTGGCGGATCACTTAACATTGGCGGCCAGCTCGACAATGTGAAAACCGTGGGCGCTTTCTCTCTGGTGCGTGGCCGTATCGATATTCTGTCAAAACGCCTGACACTCAGCCGCGGTAATGTGACGTTTAGTGGTTCTCTTGTACCAACACTCGATTTTGCGGCAACGACAACATCTGGCTCAACGGAAGTGACTGTTCTGGTGAGTGGACCTGCTGATATGCCGGTGATTGATTTCACTTCAGTCCCAAGCCTGCCAAAGGATGAAGTCCTTGCGCAACTGTTGTTTGGCGAGTCTGTCAACGATCTTTCACCAATTCAGCTGGCAAGCCTTGCAAGCGCGATCGCAACGCTAACCGGAGGCACTGGCGTGGAAGGGCCATTGGGCACACTCCGCAATCTACTGGGTGTCAGCGACATCGATATCAAATTTGATGCAGCAGGAAATCCAGAACTGGCCGTTGGCGGCTATATAAGTGAGCGGATTTATCTGGGCGTAACACAGGAGCCGACAACAGGTGACAATGCAGCAACTGTTGATATTGATGTCACGAAGTTCCTGAAGCTTCGTGGTGAAGCCGGCTCCGACGGAGATGCAAAAGCCGGCTTCTACTATGAGCGTGAGTACGACTAAGTCGACGGCCCGGCGAGGCGGACGGCCTCATCGTAAATTGGCTTTGGCAGGTTGATGCCGTATTGCTCTGCTTTTTCACGCGCAGCAAGACGAGATGTTCCTGGTAAGCGAGCGCCCTGCTCTGCCTCAATCGCAGCAACAAGTGTTTGCATGCGCTCAGCGAACAAACCGCCAGAGACAAGATCAGCGTTAATTGCCAGAATAACCTGACCAAGATCAGGGGCGTTGCCCTCTCCTGAGAACAGACTGAACGCTTCAAAACCAAATGCAGCTCCGCACAGGCCAGCTGCCATGATCTCAATCATCATGGCCAACGCCGCTCCTTTGGCCTCTCCAATAGGGATCATGGTTCCTGCAAGCGCCGCCTCCGGATCGGTGGTTGGCTGTCCGTCTTTATCCAGTGACCAACCTTCCGGGATGGATTTTCCTGTTCGCTGCGCTGCCATGATCTTTCCGCGAGCGACACGTGAGAGTGCCAGATCAATGACAAGTGGCTCTCCGTCTCCATTAGGAGCTGCAAATGCAATTGGGTTGGTTCCGAACATGGGGTTCTTACCGCCATAGGCTGCAATTGCCTTCGGGCCATTGCCAAAAATGAAGGCAGCCATTCCATCTCGCGCCAAGCGCTCACAGTGTGCCCCTGCTTGCCCAAAGTGGTGAGAGTGACGGATCGCACTCAAAGCCAGTCCATTCTGCGAGGAGGCGTCTTTTAGAAATGGCAATGCAACTTCAATTGCGGGATAAGCAAATCCGTATTTGGCATCAATCCGCTGCACAACCGGAGTGACCAACTCTGCTTCCGGTTTGGCAAAGCCGTCTACTTTGCCGGTTCTGGTTTGGGCGGTGTAGGATGGAATTCTGGAAAGGCCATGCCCTGCCTGGCCATCTGCCTCTGCGTTCACCAGAGCCTTTGCAACGATCTTCGCAATTGCAGGATCTGTTTTGTTGGCAGACAAAGCATCTTCAGTAAGTTTGCGTGCTTCTTCTAATGAGAGATTGACCGTGTCTGACATGGAATACCCCTAGCTATTTGAGTTCTTAAGCACGTCGCTCCTGACACATTTTGCGGATAAGCACAATTGCGCGCGTTTCTTGCAAAGACAGAAATGCGGATTGGGTTTGCTCATTTGAGCGGAGCAGATGACATTTCAACAGGACAGGCACCCGCAAGTTTGCAGGAATGACATTATTCCATTTTTTCCGCCCAACTCATCTCTATCTCATCCCCGTAACGGCTTATAACTGCATGAGTTTTGGTTCTATGCGTATTCCATTGAGAAAGAGACAATCGTTACGCACCCTGATTTCCATTGCAGAATGGATCAATCTTTGTAAATCCTATGGGGACTAGGTGTTTTTCCTAGATCTACCACTTATATGTGTAGGTCAGATAAAGCCATTGTTAGGTCTTGTTTTTCTATCTCTCCTCATTGCCTGGCGAGATATGACTTCATCAGGAGATACTCATGAGTACGACACTCTCAGCAACCAAAGGAATTCCGCTCCTACGTGAAGCTTGTCTCATAGGGGGAAAATGGGTCAGCGGTGATGAAAGCCATTCCATCCTCGTAAACAATCCAGCTACAGGCGAAATTATCGGGCGTGTGCCGCGTTTTGGCCGCCCTGAGACTGCGGATGCAATCGATGCAGCTCATACAGCTTTTGCCATCTGGTCAAAGATGACGGCTGCCCATCGCTGCAACCTGATGCTGCGGTGGGCAGACCTGATCATTGAGAACCAGAAGGACCTTGCAGAGCTGCTCACTGTTGAAATGGGTAAGCCGCTGGCTGAATCTACCGGTGAGGTTGCTATCACAGCCAACTACATTCGTTTCTTCGCTGAGGAAGGTAAGCGGGTTTATGGCGATGTGATCCCGTCCCCTTGGAAAGACCGCCGTATTATGGTGACCAAGGAGCCCATCGGCGTTGTCGGTGCCATTACCCCTTGGAATTTCCCAAGTTCCATGCTTGGTCGTAAACTGGCTGCAGCTCTTGGTTCTGGCTGTACTGTTGTGGCAAAACCAGCAAGTCAAACGCCTTATTCTGCTTTGATCCTGGGTGAACTTGCGGAGCAGGCTGGAATTCCAACTGGTGTGATCAATATCATCACCGGCTCTGCTGCTCAGATTGCTGATGAACTTTGTGAGAACGACAAGGTCCGCAAGATCACCTTTACCGGATCTACTCCAGTGGGTAAGCAGCTTGCCTCCAAAGCATTGGCCAACATGAAAAAGGTCTCTATGGAGCTTGGCGGCAATGCGCCGTTTATCGTGTTTGATTCAGCTGATCTCGATAAGGCTGTCGAAGGTGCCATTGCATCCAAGTTCAGAAATTCCGGTCAGACTTGTGTCTGCGCAAACCGCATTTATGCTCAGGCTGGAATTTACGACGAGTTCTCAGCAAAGCTGAAGGCTGCCATTGAAGATCAGCTGCGCGTTGGCGATGGTCTGAAGTCGGGTACTAACCAAGGCCCTCTTATTGATGAGTACGCTGTTGCGAAAGTCGAAGAACTGATCGCTGATGCCGTTTCTAAAGGCGGTACAGTGGTGACAGGCGGCAAGCCAGATGCTCAGGGTGGCACGTTCTTCGAACCGACACTTCTGCTTAATGCGACCCCAGACATGAAGGTTGCCAAGGAAGAGACCTTTGGTCCATTTGCCCCTGTCTTCAAGTTTGAGAGTGAAGATGACGTGGTCAAAATGGCGAATGACACAGAGTATGGCCTCGCTTGTTACTTTTACACTCAAGATTTGGGCCAGACCTTCCGTGTAATGGAAGCATTGGAATATGGTCTTGTTGGCGTAAACGAAGGTGTGATCACGACCGAATATGCTCCGTTTGGCGGTTATAAAGAAAGCGGAATGGGGAACGAGGGCTCCAAATACGGCGTGGATGACTACATCAATATCAAGTACTCTTGCATTGGCGGGCTTGGCCTTTAACGATCAATATTAATTTTGTGGGAGCCGGAGTGTTCATCGCTTCGGCTTTTTCTTTTTGAGGACTGCTTTCGTGATTATCGAAGAAGAACGCTGTACGGCTGCTCCAACACTTAACGGCGAGCGCATTATCATGCGGGCTCACCAAACTTCAGATTTTGAGGCATGCTGCGCTTTGTGGGCAGATTCTGATGTGGTTCGCTATATTTCGGGGAAGCCTTCCAGCCCAACGGATACGTGGGGGCGCATCCTCAAGTATGCCGGGCACTGGAGCCTCTCTGGTTTTGGGTATTGGGCTGTGATTGAGAAAAACAGCGGAGAGCTTATTGGCGACGTTGGTTTTTCTGACTTTAAGCGAGACATCACTCCGAGCCTTGATGGGTTTGCAGAAGCTGGCTGGGTGATCTCGCCTAAGTTTCATGGCAAAGGTTATGCCCGGGAGGCTGTTGAGCTGAGCCTATCCTGGCTGCGCAGTTCCAGACTGTTTCCTGAGGTTCATTGCATTATTGCCCCTGAGAACACAGCCAGTGTCAGCCTTGCTAAGCGTGTTGGCTTTGAGAAGTCCACGGATGGGTCTTATCTCGGACAACCGACCCTTTTCATGAAGCAAAGCTTTACTTAAACCAAAGAGCCCAACCTGTATCCGCCGGGTTGGGCTTGTTCATTTTCTGCGTTCCTGTATATCCTTTAGCTAATGATCCATTCAGGCTGAGTTATGCAGAAATACGATAAGATTTACGCCAAGGACGAAAGTTACTTCGGCCATACCTCCAAGCAGTTTACAACACTGTTCTCAAACCTCGACTTTGACACCGGCACAATTCTCGATCTGGGTGCAGGCCAAGGACGCGACGCGATCTTTCTTGCTAAGCGCGGTTATAATGTAATTGCTGTCGACAGCTCCAAAGTAGGTCTGGATCAATTGCAGGAACGAGTAGACACGGAGAAACTCCCGATTGAGGTTGTTCACGTGGATGCACTTGGTTACACGCCCCCGCAAGATCTTGATGTAATTGTTGCTGACCGTTTCTTCCACGAGTTGCCGAACAATGTGCGCGTCAAACTTCTGCAGCGTATGCTCAGTCACCTTCGCGTTGGTGGCTATATGCTTATCGCTGATGAAAAGAGCGTTCTGCCGAACCTGCGCGACACTCTGAAAAAGGAAAAGTTTGAGTTCCTACGCGATAAAAACGGCATCCTCTTTACTTACAAGCCATAGCCACCCGATTGGAGGCGCATACGTGTGCCTCCCTTCCCCATTTTTATTACTAGAGTTTCTAACTGACAGATCACACACGAAAGTATGATGTAAAACCCTTATATTTTTGCAGTTGTATCGGCTGGTTTTACAATCTCCATTATATTGCCACAGTGACAACTCATTTCCGCAACAATGTTTGCAAAAATTGGCGATATTGCTGACTTCCTCGTGATTGTGCACCTGGGATGAACAATGCGTTTAATTGCAATTCCCAGAACATCTGCCAATTGTATGCCCAAGATTGAAATTCACAGTTCAACATAATTGGAGATTACAATGAAATCAGTTCGCTTTGGAATGCTCGCAGTCGCAGCTTCTTTCCTCGCTACAGCAGCGGTTGCTGAACCTGTTGCTTACGACGTTGATATGTCCCATGCAAATCTCGCTTTTAACTACAACCACCTCGGCTATTCCACCACCGATGGCCGTTTTGCTACTTGGTCCCCTACTCTGATCATTGACGAAGCAAACCCGGCGAATTCTAAGGTGGACGTTGAAATTGACGTCAACTCTCTCAACACATTCTGGGAAGCTCGTGACACCCACCTGAAGAGCGCTGACCTGTTTGATGTTGCTAAGTTCCCATCAGCAACATTCAAGTCCACCAAGGTTGAACAGGTTGGTGAGAAGAAGCTGGAAGTGACTGGTGATCTGACCATCCGTGGCATCACCAAACCAACTGTCCTTGAAGTTGTTGTAAATCAGCTTGGTGAGCATCCAATGGCGAAGAAACAAGCTGTTGGTCTGGATGCGACTACCACGATCAAACGTTCTGACTTTGGCATGGCGATGGCTGTTCCTTACGTATCAGACGAAGTGAACATCAACATCAGCTTCGAAGCGACTGTTAAGTAATGTTTCCGGCCTGTCGGATGCTGAGAACGCTCTGACGGGTCTGGTCGAACTTTGAGAAGGGGCAGCAATGTCCCTTCCCTCGATCAAAAGGCCTTTTCCATGATCAGGAACACTCGATCAGCCTATGGCATCGTGGCAATTGCATTACACTGGACCATAGCAACGCTTATCATTGGTATGTTGGGATTTGGCCTCTATATGGTCACGCTACCGATTTTCGAACCTGCAACTTACTCTCTTTATCAGCTTCATAAGTCCATTGGTTTTGTCGTTTTGGCACTGGTATCATTGCGCATCCTTTGGAAAATCACTGGTATCACACCTGACTTACCTGCCGAAATGCCGGTTTGGGAAAAGCTTGCTGCGCATTTGGGTCACATCAGCTTATATGCCCTGATGTTGCTGATGCCGCTGACAGGATGGTTGCTGGTTTCGTCCAGCCCGCTTGGACTGCCGACAGTTTTCTTTAACCTCTTTCAGATTCCGCATCTACCAACTCCTGAGTTTTTGGGGCAAAAAGCAGATGTATCTGCGTTCTTCACCGCAGTGCATGGCTGGGCTGCGTATGCGTTTATCGCAGTGATCCTTGCACATGTTGGAGCTGCCCTTAAGCACTACTTCATATCCAAGGATAAAGTCTTACAGCGTATTTTGTCCTCAAAAGCCTAATTTGAGGATCTGGAGAAAACCATGAAACGATTGACCGAAATGTTCTTTAAAGCCGGTGTATTTCTGACCTTCATCTTGGTAGGAGCTGCTTCATCTGCCTTTGCAAATGAATGGTCAGTGGATCGCAATAAGAGCACGCTTGGCTTTGAGGTCATCAATAACGGAAACACCGTTACGGGCACTTTTGCCACCTGGAATGCTAAGATCATCTTCGACAAAGAAGAACTCGACAAAGCCCAGATTCAAGCAACAATCATCACTGGAAGCGTAAAAACAGAAGATGCACAGGCAGCAGGTGCAATCACAACCCCACAGTGGTTGGATATCTCCAGCTTCCCTGATGCAGTATTTCGCTTAGATAACGTTGTTCCTGCAGGTGGTGATCTCTATGAGGCTGCAGGTACGCTGGAGCTTAAAGGCGCAAAAATCGCTATTTTCTTGCCCTTTACGCTGACCATTGAAGGTAAAACCGCTCACGCAGTTGGTGAAGCAACGTTATCTCGCAGTGACTTCAAGATTGGTGATGGTGTGCCAGACAGCACTGTCAGCAATAAGGTGACTGTGAAACTCGACCTATACGCCACTCGTTGATGGATTGCGCCAAAGAGAGCCTTGCATTTTCCACCAAGTCTCTCGACAATTCGGCGTAATCTAACAAATTTGACAAGTTTTGAAGGCTGAGGGGCTTTGCCCCTCGGCTTTTTCTCTATAAAACGGCGCTCAGCAAATTCAACAGTGTACAGCGGTACACCAAAATAGCCAGAGAGTGCCAAGATGTCCGAAACACTTGCTCCCGAGTACGTTCACACCTCTCTTTTTCCATTGGGTAAAGACAAAACTCCTTATCGCAAACTGACCTCCGAGTACGTGAGCGAAGTTGAGTTTGACGGTGAGAAAATCTTGAAGGTGGAGCAAGAGGGTCTTCGCTTGCTTGCCGAAGAAGCGTTTAAAGACATCAACCATTTCCTGCGCCCTTCCCATCTGGAGCAGCTCCGTAAAATTCTCGACGACCCTGAAGCAACTGCAAACGATAAATTCGTCGCTTTTGACCTGATGAAGAACGCGAATATTTCAGCTGCTGGCGTATTGCCAATGTGTCAGGACACTGGCACTGCAATTGTGATGGGTAAGAAAGGCCGCAAAGTCTGGACTAACGGACATGACGAAGCAGCGCTCGGTGAAGGCGCACGTGACGCTTATTTCAAAAAGAACCTGCGCTATTCCCAACTTGCGCCGATCTCCATGTTCGAGGAAAAGAACACCAAGAACAACATGCCAGCTCAGATCGAACTTTATGCTGAAGGTGATGACGCGTACAAGTTCTTGTTCATGGCAAAAGGCGGTGGGTCTGCTAACAAGACCTTCTTGTTCCAAGGTACTCCGAGCCTGCTGACCAAAGATCGCATGATTGAGTTCCTGAAGGAAAAAATTCTCACTCTTGGCACTGCGGCATGCCCGCCATATCACCTCGCAATCGTCATCGGCGGCACATCTGCAGAGTTGAATCTGAAATCCGTAAAAATGGCTTCTGCCCGTTACCTAGATGAGCTGCCGACAGAAGGCTCCGAAGGCGGTCACGCATTCCGTGATCTGGAAATGGAAGCTGAAATTCATAAGCTGACACAGTCCAGCGGTGTTGGCGCACAGTTTGGTGGCAAATACTTCTGCCACGACGTGCGCGTGATCCGTCTGCCGCGCCATGGCGCATCCCTACCAATCGGCATTGGCGTATCTTGTTCAGCAGACCGTCAGGCGACTGGCAAGATCACCAAGGAAGGCATCTTCCTGGAGGACCTGGAGCGGAATCCTGAAGTCTACATGCCGGAAGTTACCGACACCGATCTTTCTGATGATGTTGTAAAGGTTGACCTCACGCGCTCAATGAGCGAGATCCTTGGCGAACTGACCAAGCATCCAACTAAAACACGGCTTTCGTTGAGCGGTCCGTTGATCGTGGCCCGCGATCTGGCCCATTCCAAGCTCCGTGATCGTCTCGAGGCCGGTGAGCCGCTCCCTGACTACATCAAGAACCATCCGGTTTACTATGCAGGTCCTGCTAAGACGCCAGAAGGTATGCCTTCTGGTTCATTTGGCCCAACCACTGCTGGCCGTATGGATGCTTATGTGGACCAGTTTCAGGCCGCTGGAGGCTCCATGGTGATGCTTGCCAAGGGCAACCGCTCAGCGGGTGTTCGCCGTGCATGTCAGGCTCACGGTGGCTTCTACCTCGGCTCTATCGGAGGCCCAGCTGCCCGCCTTGCTCAAGACTGCATCAAGAGTGTTGAAGTGGTTGAATATGAAGAGCTGGGTATGGAAGCCGTTTGGAAAATCGAAGTTGAAGACTTCCCTGCCTTTATCGTGGTGGACGACAAAGGCAATGACTTCTTTAAAGAGCTGAACCTGAGCTAACTGGGCTGGTGAGATAATACCGAGATTGGAGGGCGTTCTTAGGAGCGCCCTTTTTTCGTTGCCTGCATTCATGACAATTTGATTCAATCACAATTCAAATTAGCTAAATTCAAGCTTCTTTCATTATATTAAGTTGCGTTTTAGATAGATGCAAATCAAGCTCGATATGAATGTAAATCATCTTCGAATGACTCTCTAGTAATTTCCTTTTCCATAAGAAGTATATAGCAGCAGTTGTAGTCTGAATTACTTCAACAATTAATATATTTGACATTCTAAGCTGCGAGCGTCTCCCTACTCGCTGCATAAATTCCCTCATGCAAACGAGATAAAACAAACAACAATATCCTAGGGGGTATCAATGCGCATACTTATCGCGAGTGTTGCTCTTTGCTTCGCAGCACTATTTACCGGAACTCAGGCAGATGCCGCAGCATCTGGCAAGTTCTTTGATCATGCATCCAAAAAATGGGTTTCCTATGGTTCTGCTCACCACGGAAAATCTCCAATCAAACGTAAGCAGGTCAGGTACAACGGCTCATACGGTCCGAACACCATTGTGATCAGCACAAAAGATCGACGCCTCTACCATATTCGCGGAAATGGTACCGCGATGGTGTATGGCGTTGGCGTCGGTCGTCAGGGCTTCCAATGGTCAGGAACTCACCGAATTACCCGCAAAGCTGAGTGGCCAAGCTGGACACCGCCAAAGGTCATGATTGATCGTGAACGCCGGAAAGGACGTAACCTGCCTAGCTTCATGAAGGGTGGCCTTGATAACCCGCTTGGCGCACGCGCTATGTATATTGGCAGCACCATCTATCGCATTCACGGTTCCAATGAACCATGGACGATCGGTTCGGCAGTCTCATCTGGTTGCATCAGAATGGCAAATGAAGACGTCATCCATCTATATGACAATGTCAATATAGGCACGAAAGTGGTCGTGCTTCGCTAGAATGCATGGGGCTGGTTTTGTGCCAGCCCTACTTGCTGAGGTCTCTACTCAATCCACGGTCCTGCAGTTCACTCAGATATCGATTCCATAAAAATTCTTTTTGATCGTTCATTTCCTGAAAATAGGTCCACGTAAAAATTCCGGTATCATGCAGGTCATCAAATGTCAGCTTTACTGCATAGTTTCCAACTGGATCTACACCAATAATCGTTGTGTCCTGCTTCCCCGCGATCACTTTTCGTTGATCTGGAGTATGCCCTTGCACTTCTGCTGATGGAGACATTACTCGCAGAAACTCCGAGGTAAACGAGACTTCAAGGCCATCATCAAAAGTAATTTCAAGATTTTTGCCTTGGTTTTTTAGGTGGATTTGCGTAGGCCAGCGTGTATCCGACATATTTTTTTATCCTTGCCCAAGTTCATGGAACTCAGTATTGATGATTTAGGAATTATACCTGTGGTTCTAAGATATATTTCTAGTTAAATCCACTGGAACTCCTTACTGATGGATTGACGCTAACTCATTGCGTACTACATTAGAATTGTTAAATTCGTCATCAAAAGAGATACGTGAGTGGAGGTTTCCATGGGGCAGTATGCCGAGGACAAACAGCAGGGTGCCCACCCAGCATTGATTGACCCGTTCGGCCGCGCCGTGACGTATCTTCGCGTCTCTGTGACTGATCGTTGTGATTTGCGCTGTGTCTATTGCATGTCCGAGCACATGACTTTCCTTCCCAAGAAAGACGTTCTTTCACTGGAAGAACTGGATCGCCTATGCGCCGTTTTTATTGAAAAAGGCGTTCGCAAAATCCGCCTCACTGGTGGGGAACCTTTGGTTCGCAAGAACATCATGAGCTTCATCCGAGGCCTGAAGCGACATTTGGACAGCGGTGCGCTTGATGAGCTCACCATTACTACGAACGGTACTCAGCTCGAACGCTATGCTGAAGAGCTATATGAAGCAGGTATTCGTCGCATCAACGTTTCTCTCGACACCTTAGATGCGCAAAAATTCAAAGATGTAACCCGGTGGGGTGAGATTCAAAAGGTTTTCGATGGCATCAAGGCCGCTCAGGAAGCCGGTCTTCAGATCAAATTGAATGCTGTTGCACTTAAGAATTTCAACGAGGATGAACTCATTCCGATGCTGGAGTGGGCACATGAGCGCGGGCACGACCTGACATTTATCGAGACAATGCCGCTTGGTGAAATTGATGGGGACCGGAATGAGCAGTATCTGCCGCTGAGCGACGTGCGTAAAGCACTCTCCGCCAAGTACACACTGACAGATATTCCATATAAGACCGGCGGCCCTGCCCGCTATATGCAGATTGAAGAGACTGGTGGGCGTCTTGGTTTCATTACCCCGATGACGCACAACTTCTGTGAAAGCTGTAACCGCGTTCGTGTGACCTGTACTGGGCAGTTGTTCATGTGCCTTGGCCAGGAAGATCAAAAAGACCTGCGTGCGGCACTACGAGCATCTGAAGGAAATGAAGTGCTTTCGGAAGCGATTGAATCAGCGATTGCACGAAAGCCAAAGGGGCATGACTTTATTATCGATCGTGATAACAAGTCTGCAACTGGAACGCGTCATATGAGTATGACGGGCGGGTGAAAACTAAGATTGGCTAAGCCCACCAGCGTTGTCGGTGGGCTTAGTTTCAACGATTTATTGTACGATTCCTTCAGCAGTCAATTCATCGGACACCGTCTGGAAAGCATTACCGAGCTGATCTCCAAGCGTTCCCACGACTGTGATAATTGCAACAGAAATTAATGCAGCAAGAATACCATACTCAATTGCAGTTGCGCCGGACTCGTCTTTGAGAAATTTAGCGAACATTGTTTTAAACTCCGTATTGAACCCTAGAAGCCCCACTCCTCATCGGGACTAGCTGCAACCTAGGCCTTCATTTCTTGCCAATTTATGAATCAAATTTGCGGAGCAATTTAAGTTTGTTGGGCATAAGCACTATTATCAGCAGCGCATGTTTAACACTACAAATTCAACACGCACATAATGCCATTAACTTATTGATTTAAATAATTTTTTCATTAAGTAAAATTTATAATAATGCATTTACTATTCGTTTACTTTGTCTGATAGTTGTCAGTTTTCACAGTGCATAGTTTTATTTCTTCAGTTTAAATCGTTAATTCCCCTTTCTCTGCAGCTTCGAGTCTTTCCAAAAACCTCGCCAGAAGAGGTGAAATGCGTGTGATCGTGCGTAGCGGCCTTGCATTAAAAGTCGATGCATTAGCAGTTCAGTTGTTTCGTTTTCATCTTGGAAGGCTTCTTTCGCCAGATAGCTCATTGCCTTATGCTCCTTATCGCATTTTGTTGAACAATAGTCTTGTGTCGAAGATACTGACAAACGAGTAATTTCAAGCAATCGGATCAGTTTTTTTGAGGTGAAATGCGTTACTCTCTTCCTCCTCTCAACTCGTTCAAAGCCTTTGAATGCGTGGCGCGTCACATGAGCTTTGCTAAGGCGGCCAATGAGCTTGGGCTAACGCCGTCGGCCTTGAGTTATCAGATCAAAATGCTTGAAGATCAGCTGCAGGCCCAGTTATTTACACGTCTGAACCGAGCGATTGAGCTTACTTCAGCTGGACACCGGCTGTTGCCAGGCGTTGAAGCTGGGTTAGAAAACTTCAGCGAGGCTGTCGCTCGCATTAAAGGATTAGATCAGGATAAAGTCCTCGTTATATCCACGGGCCCAGGAACGGCGTCCAAAGTTATTGCACCTCGGATTTATCGTTTCATGGAGGCTTATCCTGCAATTGAACTGCGCATCTCTGCCAATTTGAAGCT
This sequence comes from Pseudovibrio sp. Ad5, assembly GCF_001623095.1. NCBI lineage: Bacteria > Pseudomonadati > Pseudomonadota > Alphaproteobacteria > Hyphomicrobiales > Stappiaceae > Pseudovibrio > Pseudovibrio sp. Ad5. Next base: position 124,118 of record NZ_LMCH01000061.1, read on the forward strand.
TGTGGATTTTTTACAAGGACGATGTTGATCTCGGGCTTCGCTTCGGGCGAGGACCATATCCGGGTTTGCATATTGATTTTCTTGCTGAGGATTTTCTTACGCCCATGTGCGCACCTCGGCTGGCGAAAGAGATGCGTGAGCCCACCGACTTAAAGAAATTTACCTTGCTTCATGAAGACAGCATGGCGACCTTCTTGAACGCACCGGGATGGAAGGAATGGTTGAAGACTGCAGGAGTTTCCAGAGCCTCTTGGGCAGAGAAAGGAATGCACTTTTCTCAAATTGATCACGCTCAGGATGCTGCTATTGAGGGGGCTGGTGTTATTCTGGGTCGAAAAGTTTTATGCGCGCATGACGCTCGACTAGGTCTGTTAACCAACCCATTCGATTTTGAAATTCCCGCAACTGCTCATTATATGTTGGTTGGGTTGGAAAGTTCATTTCAAAAGCATAAGTCCAAGGCATTCATTGAATGGATAAAGGCGGAACTTGATGAACTCTGCCTTTCATAATTGCATTTCGTAGAACAGAGCACTGCAAACAGAAACGGCAGATGTCAACGAAATGACTACCTGCCGTCTAAGCGAAACTTTTTCAAAGAAACAGATTAATCCTGATCAACCAACAACGATTTTGGGTGCGGACCTTGCTGCATCTCCAGTGGGTTGAAGGACGCCCTGCCACAGGCCAGCAGCAATGATGCCGTATGCCTTTGAGATTGGGCTATCTGGATTACTCACTGTGATTGGGGTGCCTGTATCAGATTGCTCTCTGATTTCCATCGTCAAAGGCACTTCACCTAAGAACGGGACTTTCATCTTCTCAGCTTCTGCTTTTGCACCACCATGACCAAAGATCTCATGCGTGCCACCGCAATCTGGACAAACAAAGTGACTCATATTTTCTACGATACCCAATACAGGGATCGCGACTTTCTCAAACATAGCAATACCACGACGTGCATCCAGAAGCGCAAGGTCCTGTGGTGTTGAAACGACCAGTGCACCTGTAAGAGGTACTTTTTGAGCCATAGTCAATTGCACGTCACCCGTTCCAGGTGGGAGGTCAACGATAAGTGCATCCAGCTCACCCCAGTCAACTTCGCGCAACATCTGATTGAGGGCAGATACCACCATTGGGCCGCGCCAGATCATGGCTGTTTCTTCTTCTACAAGAAAACCAATAGACATCAACTTGATGCCATGGGCTTCCAGAGGCTTCATAATACGATTTTCAAGAACTTCCGGCTGCCCAGATGCTCCCATAAGCTTTGGAATGGATGGGCCGTAGATATCAGCATCCAGCAAACCAACCTTCAAGCCCATTGCAGAAAGAGCAAGTGCGAGATTGGCTGATGTTGTTGATTTACCAACCCCACCTTTACCTGATGCAACAGCAATAATGTGTTTTACGCCAGGCACTTCCTGCTTTGCTGGCATTGGGGCACCTTTCGGCGGGGCTTTGCGTGCAGCAGGTGGTGGCGTAGATGGAGAACCAGGTTGTTTTTCTGCTGTAAGTGCAACGAGGACCGTTTCAGCACCAGGAAGCACCGACACAACCTTCTCGGCGGCCTGACGAAGCCCTTCAAGTTCTGAAGCTCGCTCTGCAGGTACTCTGATAGAAAAGACGACACGACCATCTGATACAAACAGGTCTGCAACCAGATCCTGATCAACAATATTGCTCTTGCCATCAGGCGATTTAACCTGTTTGAGCACTTCGAGAACGCGCTCCTGCGTCAACCCAGCCATAGCCTCTTCAGTATCCTTATGGTTCTTGCCTGATGTGAACCCGCCTTTGAGGCGCCCCCACAATCCTTTAGATTTGTCGTTGTCCATTGTGCACACCCTGTGAAGCTCTGCATTGCAGAGAGGGATAATATGATCTTGAAGGTAAATATGCCTGCAAACTGAATGTACAAGCTTTTGCCTATGGTTCTTTTATATCTTGGTATACGTCTCAAGATGAATAGAGCAATACAGAATTCATCAAAGACGTTATTTGTCCTTTGCGCATTCGCAACCCGTTTTGCCAAAACTGGGCGCCATCAGTTGAGCGAAGTTCACGCAAAGTTGAGCTCACCAACACAAATTCACAGATATTTGCGGTTGGCGCAAAATCTTTCGTTGCAGATAAAACCTAACGTCTTCTGAGGATTAGCGCGCCACCTAGGGGATCTGCCTTACGCATTGGAGAACCTGTTTCATGCTCCTGATACATTAGGCCCACAAACTGAGGGGAATGCATGGTATTTAGGGGTCTAAGAACCCTCTTGCTGCTGCGACCAGAAGCTTGAGGGGCGGGCAAAATTCATGCTGACAATTATGTTCTGCATTTTCCACGGGCTAGGAGGCAATCGTGTCTAATCCTATTTTGATGAATCGTCGTAGCGTGCTGGGAGGCATGGCCGCTACCGGTGCCATTGCAATGGTGCATCCATATTCTGTTCTTGCAAAAGAGAACACAGCGCATTTGCGTTTGATGGAAACAACCGACCTCCACGTCCACGTCGCTCCATATGATTATTATGCTGACCGCCCAATGGACACAGCTGGCCTTGCTCGCACAGCAACTATCATCAAAAAGCTGCGCTCTGAAGCAACCAACACCATGTTGGTTGACAATGGTGACTTTCTGCAGGGCAACCCAATGGGGGATTACATTGCTTACGAGCGCGGCATGCGCGAAGGTGATGTGCACCCGGTCATCAAAGGCATGAACGTGCTGGGTTACGACGCTGGTACATTGGGTAACCATGAGTTCAACTACGGTTTGGACTTCATGATGAAGGTTCTTTCCGGAGCAAACTTCCCTGTTGTTTCCTCCAACGTGTCCAAAGGCACCACCCTGGCTTCCAATGGCCGTAAGGATGATCTCTTCCTGAAGCCGTACACAATTGTTGAGAAGAAGATCAAAGACGGTGCTGGCATCGAGCACACGATTAAAGTGGGCTTTGTTGGCTTCGTTCCTCCAATGGTCATGAATTGGGACTCCCGTCACCTGGTTGGCAAAGCGAACACTCGTGACATGGTGGATGCTGCGCGTGCATGGGTTCCAGAAATGAAGGAACAAGGCTGCGACCTCATCATCGCGTTGTGCCATGGTGGTATCGCTGGTGGCGAACATGAAGACGGCGCTGCAAACACTGCACTACACATCGCTGGTGTTGAAGGCATTGATGCTCTGTTTACGGGTCACCAGCACGATGTCTTCCCGGGTCCTAGCTATGAAGGCATTCCTGGCGTTGATGCTGTCAAAGGCACGCTGCAAGGAAAACCAGCTGCTATGGGTGGTTTCTGGGGTTCTCACCTTGGTGTCATCGATCTGATGATTGAGCGCGACGGCAACAACGGCTGGCGCATTGCAAACTTCACCACAGACGTACCGTCTATCTATAAGAAAGAAGGTCGTAAGCGTATTCCTCTTGTTTCCAGCGATGAAGAAGTGCTGGCAGCGGTTGAGGATGATCACCAAAAGACACTTTCTTATGTGCGCCGCGCTGTGGGCAAATCCTCTGCTCCGCTGCATTCCTACTTCGCACTGGTGGCTGATGATCCGTCTGTTCAGATCGTTTCCAAGGCACAAACCTGGTACACCAAGGAAATGCTTAAGGACACCGAGTGGGCTGGTCTGCCAGTACTTTCTGCTGCAGCTCCGTTCAAAGCAGGTGGTCGCGGTGGTGCGGATTACTATACTGACGTTGCTGCTGGTGATATCGCAATTAAGAACGTTGCTGACCTTTACCTTTACCCGAACACAACACGTGCAGTGCTGATCACCGGTAAAGACGTGAAGGAATGGCTTGAGCGTTCTGCTGGTATGTTCAACCAGATCGAAGCAGGTAAGAAAGACCAGGTGCTGCTGGACGCTGAGTTCCGTTCTTACAACTTTGATGTGATTGACGGTGTGACCTACGAAATCGACCTGACACAGCCTTCTAAGTATGACGGTAAAGGCAATGTCGCGCATCCAGATTCTAACCGTATCGTGAACCTTCAATTCGAAGGCAAGCCAATCGATATGGATCAGAAGTTTGTTGTTGCAACCAATAACTATCGCGCTGGCGGTGGCGGTAATTTCCCTGGCATCAACGATGATGTGATCATCTTTGTTGGTCCAGACACCAACCGCGATGTGATTGTTCGCTACATTGTAGATCAGGGAACGATCAACCCGTCTGCTGATGCGAACTGGAAGTTCACACCTGTAGCTGACACGACTGTTCTGTTTGAGACCGGACCTGCTGCTGAAAAGCACATGAAAGGCGTTAAGGGCGTTCAGATTGAGGCTGCGGGTGAAGGCAAAGACGGTTTTGCCATGTACCGCATTACGCTTTGATTTTGACTGGGGCGTAGCGTTATCTGAAAATCGGAACCACTTCGCGGCGATACGCTCTAAGTCTGAATGACTTACATGATTTTGGGAAGGTGGGGCCATGAGCTCCGCCTTTTCTTTTTTCGCAAAAAACGAGAAGTATCAGTGTTTTAAACGCTGTATTTTACATTTTTAGAAGAATTTACTGTCAGGCTTTCATGAACCGGAGGATCTGACAATGAGTGTTACGCAATTATGTTATCGCAGCCGCATTCATTGGCCTGCGCTTCGCTATAGCCTCGATGAGGAAGTCGAGCGGTCGTTGACCCGTATTCGGCGCGTCAATTCGATGGCAGGTGTTACCGGCGCTTTGATCCTGACAGACAATCATGTTTTTCAGCTTTTGGAAGGCCCTTGGCCCTTAGTGAAGCGAACGTTTGAGTGTGTGCTTGAAGATAAGCGGCATTCTGATCTGACCGTACTCTCCAATGAAGAGCAGGATTTCAGGCTCTTTCATAATTGCTGGATGCATTTCTGCGATCTTCGTGAGGAAGCAGATAGTCAGTATCCCAAGTTTTTCGGCAATCTCCTTGCCCATCCTGACCGCACCTGTAGCGAGGAAGTGATGGAGTTGCTGCTTCTGCTCTCAATGAACATGAGCGAAAGTCAGCTGACCAGCCGCCTTGCACTCATGTAGTCCCAATACTTGTTCCCCAAGGTGGCATGACCACCGCTCCCAGACGCTCTTAAAGGCACCTCTCCTCCCACTGCCTTTAGGAGCGTTTTCTTGTGGTTTGCGACTGGATGCCACTTTGCACCCTGCCCTATCCTGCTTCACAAGTAGCGCTGATGATTTGTGTGTTAGAACACGTCACGTTCATTAACATTCACGCGGCGTGCTCTAACATCTTTGGTGGAGCGAATTCTTCTCGTTTAATTGAATCCAATCAAACGGAACGCGCTCTAGGCCTAAGTGGGAAATCAGGTATGTCTGTTGAAACAGAGAAGCGAAACAAAGTGATCGGTTGTATCCTCTGCGGTGGGAAGTCCCAACGCATGGGCGGCTCTGATAAAGCATTACTTGACCTGAATGGCACGGCTTTGCTGGAACATGTTGCTTCCCGCTTGCATGGGCAAGTCGCACAGAGTGTTTTAAGCGTGAATGAGCCAAGTGACCTTCACGAAAGTTTGGGACTGCCGATGCTTTCAGATGAGCTTGAAGGTCATCTAGGGCCATTGGCTGGTGTTCACAGTTCATTGAGCTGGGTAAGACAAAACGCTCCTGACACATCCGATGTTGTGACTGTGGCAGTTGATACGCCGTTTTTTCCAACGGACCTGGTGGAGACGCTTGCTGCCAGCAGAAAAACGAATGCAGGCGCCCCAATCATTTGCTCCAGCGGTGGGCGCAACCACTTTGCATTTGGCTTGTGGCCTGTGGCCTTAGCAGACCCTTTGAAAGAGTACCTTTTGAAGGGTGGTCGTAGCATCAAAGGCTTTTTTGAAAACCATCCGCCAGTCATCGTGGAATTCAAACTTCAGAATACTGTTGATCCCTTCTTTAACATCAACACGCCAGAAGATGTTCCTGTCGCACTTGAGCATCTTGCTCAATTACAGGTGCAATAGTCGTCAAAACGATCAGATGCCTGTGAGATCTTTGATTTTTGCCAAATCCTAAGGCGTGACTCTGGTAAATAAAGAAACACGCGCACTCAAGTTTCCGGAATAGACATGAACACGAAAACGCCCAGTCTGAGCTTTGACGAAGCCCTTTCTCATTTGCGAGGTTTAGGTCACTGCAAAGTCACTGCAAAAGAAACATCGCTTTACGAGGCGTATGGCCGTGTTCTTGCCAACGACATCATTGCAATCTGCGACCTTCCTCCGCTTGATAACTCTGCAATGGATGGTTACGCGATCGCTCAAAGTGCGTCCGAGCAGACATCCTTTCCGGTGGTCATGGAAGTCTTTGCTGGCTCCATGCCGGAAGCCGCGCTGAAACCGGGAGAAGCTGCGCGGATTTTTACGGGAGCACCGGTTCCTGCAGGAGCCGATTTTGTTGTTCCTCAAGAAGATTGCTCTGAGAGTGAAAGCGATGGAATACGTTTGGTTCAGCTTTCTCGTAACTATCCGACTGGCTGTAATATCCGTCGCAAAGGTGAAGACCAGACCAAAGACGCACCTATAGTGAAAGCAGGTACTGTGCTGCGCCCGCAGGAGATTGCTGCGGCTGCCTCTATCGGTATTGGCCAACTGCAAACATACCGCCAGCTGAAGGTTGGTGTTTTTTCAACGGGCAATGAACTGATCCGTCCGGGAACAACGCGGCAGGACGGGCAAATCTTCGACGCGAACCACTTCCTGCTGCGCGGTATGCTTGCCAATTTGCCGGTTAAACTGGTTGATCTCGGCATTTTGGCAGATCAACGTGATGTTGTGGAAACTGCGTTAGAAGCTGCCTCCAAAGAATGTGATGTGATCCTGACCTCTGGCGGTGCTGGGGGTGGTGATAAGGATTTTGTCTCTGCAACGCTCTCCAAGCTTGGCAAGACCACCTTCTGGCACTTAGCTGTTAAGCCTGGACGCCCGTTCATGGTGGGCGAACTGCCTGATTGCGTCTTTATCGGCCTTCCGGGCAATCCTGTGGCCGCAACTGTCGCCTTCGCATTCCTTGCGCGCCCGTTGATTGAAGCGCTTGCCGGGGCTGACTTCATTGAAGCGCCGCGCCAATACATCGCTGCGGATTTTGAGATTTCTGGCCGCAAAGCCGGACGCCGTGAGTTTTTGCGCGGGCGCCGGGTGGTTGAAGATGGCACTCTTAAACTGACCAAGTATCACAGTGACGGATCAGCCTTGTTATCTTCTCTAACTTTCGGCGATGGTTTCATTGAGTTGACAGAAGATATGACTTCTGTTCGCAAGGGTGATCTTGTTCCGTTCATCAGCTTTGATGAAATTGGCCTTAGGTAACTCTGCTGGCTCGCATTTTCAGAATCGCGTGCGAGCCATTTTTCCACGCCTAGATCACTGGTTGCAATTTTAACAAGTTTGCCCTCAAAGCTGCGAAATATTGCAAGATATTACCGCGAAGCATCGTCATTTTGCTATTAATTAGCCTAATATGCCCAGTATATAGGTTGATCTACGGATACTTTTAGTGAAACATAAGCTCCGGTTATGCAGGGGCCTACCTAAAGAAACCCTGCCAAGATAATTAATTCGGGGACATAATATGCGTATTATGCGTTTGGCAGCAGTAGCAGCAATTGCGTTGGCAGCAGTTTCTGGCGCGGAAGCAAAAGAATGGACAAAGGTTCGCATGGGCACCGAAGGCGCCTATCCTCCATTCAACTATACCACCGCTGACGGAACACTGACTGGCTTCGACATTGAGATTGGCAATGCTCTTTGTGACGAGCTGAAGCTTGAATGTACATGGGTTACTCAGGACTGGGACGGTATCATCCCTGGTCTGGTTGCTGGCAAGTACGACACCATCCTTGCTTCCATGTCCATCACTCCAGAGCGTATGGAAAAGATTTCCTTCTCTGAGAAGTACTACAACACTCCTCCAGGCATCGCAGTACGCAAAGATTCCGAGCTGAGCGAAGCCTCTCCAGAAGGCCTCAAAGGCGTTCGTCTTGGCGCACAGGGTAGCACCACGCACTCTCAGTTCGCTGAAGAGATCCTGAACGGCTCCGACGTTGCTCTTTACCCAACTTCTGAAGAGTACAAGCTGGATCTGGAAAATGGCCGTGTTGACGCTGTGGTTGACGACGTGATGGCTCTGGAACAGTGGATCAGCTCTGACAAGGGTTCTTGCTGTAAGATCCTTGGCACTATGCAGTCCGTTGAAGAGATCCACGGTAAAGGCGCAGGCATCGGCGTTCGTAAAGGCGACGAAGACCTTGCTGCTCTGTTCACCAAGGGTATCGCTGCTCTGCGTGCTAACGGCAAATACAAAGAAATCAACGACAAGTACTTCAAGTTCGACGTTTACGGCGAATAAGAGTAACCTGACACTTAGCTGACTTATCAGCTGACGGTTTTTGAGACCCTCGGGTATTTTTGCACCCGAGGGTTTTATTTTGCTAATTTGACCAGTCAAAGTCACCAGTTTGGCAGAATGGCTCATTTAGTCTCTCAAAATGGCAAATTGTAATTGATTCCGGGAAAGCTTAAACCCGCTCTTTTGAGTGTGAAGGGACATAGTTTTCTCACTTAGCTCAGAAAGCGGGAGAAATATTTCTTCCACACAACCCGTCGAATTAACGGATATCACTTCACAATAACGGCACATGGCACATTTTTCTTCCGATACCTCCGTTATTTCAGTTGAAGTCCTGCGCATTTTTTATAGTGTCCTTGGCAACAAATGCAGAGCACAACCAAAATGGCCACTCTGCCAAAAAGAATAAGGATACACGGATGTCTTTTGCCCGTATGGCGCTTGCCACACTTATGAGCTTCACTGCTGTTTCAGCCCTTCAGGCAGATGAGATCACCAAACTGCGTATTGCGACAGAAGGTGCTTACCCTCCATTCAACTTCACAGGATCAGATGGTGTTCTGACTGGCTTTGATGTTGAGATTGGCAATGCACTTTGCGCTGAGTTGAAGGTTGAGTGTGAATGGGGCACGCAGGAGTGGGATGGCATGATCCCAGGTCTGGTCGCTGGCAAATACGATGCGATCATCGCCAGCATGTCCATCACGGAAGAGCGGCTAGAGCGCATTTCGTTCTCTCGCAGCTATTACAACACGCCATCAACCATTGCAGTGCCTAAGGATTCTCCCGTTTCCGATATCACTCCAGATGCTCTGGAAGGCCTGCTGATTGGGGCACAGGGCGGCACCACGCACTCTGTTGTGGCGGAAGAGATTTACTCCGACGCTGATGTGTCGCTGTATCCGACCTCTGAAGAGTACAAGTTGGATATCGAAAACGGTCGTCTGGATGCCGTGATTGATGATTTGGGTGTTTTGCAGAGCTGGGTGGATTCTGAAGCAGGTTCTTGCTGTAAAATCATCGGCTCTTTGCCAATCCAGCCTGAGTTACACGGTCAGGGCATCGGTGTTGGCGTTCGTAAAGGTCAGGAAGAGCTGGCAGATCGCTTCTCTCAGGCTATTCTCGCAATTCGTGAAAACGGCACCTATAAGACGATCAATGACAAGTATTTCTCTCAGGATGCGTTTGGCGAGTAACAGCTGAAACGAGCCAAGAAAGATTCGAAGCTGGGGAAAGTTTCTGTGATGCATCACCGTTTTGTGGAACAACCATGCCCAAAACTGATCAGAATGGAAACTTACTCCTCTCAAGATGGAATGAATTGGCTATTTTCTGCTGACACCCCTACTCAAATAGGTTGAAATCTTATTTCTTCCATTTAAATATGCGCCCCGGCTGTGCAGGGAGCCATCTTGATGACCCCTGCCAAGAATTTACAAAGGGGAATACAAATGGGCTTTATGCGCTTTGCCACTGTTGCAACACTCGCACTTCTTGCTTCAACTCAGGTTCAGGCAAAAGAATGGACCAAAGTCCGAATTGGTACTGAAGCCTCATACCCTCCATTTGCCTACACCACTGCCGATGGCAAGCTGGTTGGCTTTGAGATTGAACTGGGCAACGCGCTTTGCGCCGAACTGAAGGTTGAATGTGAATGGATGCCGGTTGACTGGGACGGATTGATCCCTGGCCTCGTTGCAGGCAAGTACGACACGATCATGGCATCTATGTCCATCACACCAGAACGGAAGCAGCGCATTCAGTTCTCTGAAAAGTACTACCAGACCCCTCCGGGAGTGGCAGTACCAAACGATAGCAAGATCACTGAGGCCTCCATTGAAGGAATGTCTGGTGCTCTTGTCGGCGCGCAGGTTGGCGCGACACACGCAGTGTTTGCTGAAGACATTTTGACTAAATCAGAAGTGTCTCTGTACCCTACTGCTGATGAATATAAACTCGATTTGGAAAGTGGTAGACTTGACGCTGCAGTTGATGACGTAGTTGTTCTTTCTGACTGGTTGAAGTCAGAGGAAGGCAATTGCTGTAAACTGCTCGGTACCATGTCACCTATTCCAGAGATACATGGTGAAGGCGTTGGTGTAGGCGTTCGTAAGAACGACCAAGACTTGGCAGACCTATTCTCCAAAGCGGTTATTGCTTTACGCGAGAATGGAAAGTACAAAGAGATCAACGACAAATATTTCGACTTTGACGCCTACGGAGAGTGATGGCGTCAAGCTGCAATACACTCTGACGGCGGGACTTGTTTCCCGCCGTTCTAAAAAGAATAGGGGCAATCCCCGTAATGAATGAATTTTTTGCATTCTTGCCCAACTGGGCTGCCGAGATCGGTCTTGGCATAGTAAATAGTGAAATTTTCACACTCTTGTCCTTTGGGGACATGGGCTGGGGCGACGAGATAGCACTTGGCGTTGTTATGACCGTCTCCCTTGCGTTGGCAAGCCTTCCCATTGGCTTGCTTTTGGGTTTTCTGCTGGCGCTTGCGAAGAAGTCTCAAGAACCTTCTCTGCGCGCTGCAGCCAACGTTTACACAACAATTTTCCGGGGGCTTCCAGAGCTCCTTACGCTCTTTCTCGTCTATTACGGCGGCCAGATCCTCATTCAGCAAGTGCTCTCGCTGTTTGGGGATATCTACTTTGAGGTGAACGCCTTTATCGCAGGCATGATTGCCTTGTCGCTGGTGTTCTCTTCCTACGCTTCCGAAGCTTTCCTTTCTGCCTTCCGCGCAATCAACAAAGGCCAGTATGAAGGCGCGAATGCGCTCGGTCTGGGATACGTGCAGACCATGCGTCTGGTTATCCTGCCGCAGCTCGTCCGCTTGTCCTTGCCTGCGCTGAGCAATCTATGGCTCATCTTGCTGAAAGAGACCTCTCTGGTCTCCATTATCGGTCTGGCGGACATTATTCGCTATTCCAATATGGCAGCGCGGACCACCAAAGAACCGTTCCTGTTCTTTTCGGTTGCTTGCGTGATTTATCTCGTTCTGGCTGTGATCTCTTCCGGTGGCATTTCCCGCCTTGATGCATGGGCTAAACGCGGGGAGATCTCCAGATGAGTGATACATCTATCGGCGCTCCGGGAAGCTACGTTCAATCTCAGGCCATTCAGGCGAAAGCCCCTCCTCCATCTCCAACATCCCGTCCGTGGACGCCAACGCGTATTGTCGGCACCACCTGGTTGACACTTTGGATCGTCAGCGGACTGGGCATTGTATGGTTCCTGCTGAATTCAAACAGCGTTGCATTGGTGTTTGGCGGTGAAGGTCTGCTGCCTGTTTCCCTCACCCACAATGCGAAGTTCCTGACCAAATATGGTGAGAAATTTGTTTCAGGCTTCATCATTACGCTGAAGCTTGTTGGCGTTTCCATGCTGCTGGGCGTTCTGCTCTCCATTCCGATGACCTTCATGCGGATGAGCAAGAACCGTGTTCTGGGCGGCATTGCGTATGGCTACGTCTATTTCTTCCGCGGCACGCCGCTGCTGGCGCAGGTGTTCCTGATTTATTATGGCGCGGGTACGTTCCGTGAGCCACTGGAATCCGTTGATCTATGGTGGTTCTTCCGTGATGCGTGGAACTGTGCTGTTCTAGCGTTCACGCTGAACACAGCCGCTTATCAGGTCGAAATCCTGCGCGGTTCCATTGAGAACATTGCGAGAGGACAGTGGGAAGCTGCGTCTGCGCTTGGTCTTCCGAAGTGGGTGACTTTCTGGAAAATTATTCTACCGCAGGCTCTGATCGTCTCTCTGCGCCCTTATGGTAACGAGATTATTTTGATGATCAAAGGCTCCGCGATTGTAGCGATCATCACCATCTACGATCTGATGGGTGAAACGCGTCGCGCGTTCTCACGGACCTATGATTTCCAGGCGTATGTTTGGGCAGCGATTGCTTATCTGGTGATGGTGGAGACATTGCGCCGGGCATGGGATCGCATTGAGGCTCGTTTGACGCGTCACCTAAAAAGATAAGCCAATAGGCAGAGATGAATACTTGAAAGCGCGGGTCCAAAAGCCTGCGCCTTTTTCATTGGCACACCTAGAGCACGTTGCGTTCAGTAACGCTCACGCATCGCGCTCCCGCATCTTTGGTGGAGCGAATTCTTGTCGTTGGATTGAATACAATAAAACGGAACGCGCGCTCGTGAATTTACGTGGTATCTGCTGGTGAAGCTGGTAGTGTTGCTGCGCTCTGATTCAAGATTATAAGGATAGTCCGATGGCAAAGGTCGCGTTTATTGGTTTGGGTGTTATGGGATACCCAATGGCGGGTTTTCTGGCCTCACGTGGTGGGCATGACGTTACCGTTTACAACCGGACAACAGCCAAAGCAGAGGCATGGGCCAAAGAATACGATGGCTCCTTCGCTCTGACCCCTCAGGAGGCCGTTGAGGGTTGTGACGTTGTTTTTGCTTGTGTTGGCAACGACAACGATTTGCGCTCTGTCACGACTGGCGAGAACGGCGCCTTTCACGGCATGAAAGCTGGCGCTATCTTCGTGGACCACACCACAGCTTCGGCTCAGGTGGCTCGCGAGCTGGATGAGGCAGCGCGTGCGGGGGGATTTTCCTTCCTTGACGCGCCCGTCTCAGGTGGGCAGGCAGGTGCTGAGAATGGCGTTCTGACCGTTATGATTGGCGGTGAGGAAGACATCTTCAATCGCGCAAAACCGTTCATCGATTGCTTTGCAAAGTTTGCCGGTTTGATGGGTCCCGTTGGCGCTGGTCAGCAGACCAAGATGGTCAATCAGATTTGCATTGCTGGTCTGGTGCAGGGTCTGTCTGAGGCAATTCATTTTGCGCAGAAGTCCGGCCTTGATGTTGAGAAAGCTATTTCAGCAGTGCGCGGCGGGGCTGCTCAGTCCTGGCAGATGGAGAACCGCTGGGAGACTATGCGTGAGGGAGAGTTTGAGCATGGCTTTGCGGTGGACTGGATGCGCAAGGACCTGAAGATCTGTCTTGAGGCAGCTGACGAGGTTGGCGCACGCCTGCCGGTGACAGCACTGGTCGATCAGTTCTACTCAGAGGTTCAAGGCATGGGCGGTAATCGCTGGGATACCTCCAGCCTGATTGCCCGGCTGAACAACGCCGACAAGAAGTAAGAAAACACAAAGCCCCGATCAGATGACCGGGGCTTTTTAATTCTCAGCTTTGCCGAACAAGTCCTATGACATGTTCGCTTTTGGCTTTTCGGCGATGATGTAAGACAGTGGCAGTTCAGTTGTGTACTTGATCTGCTCCATCGCAAAGGACGTGGACACGTCTGCGATATTTACCTTTGCAATCAGCCGCTTATAGAAATCGTCGTAGGCATCAATGTCTGGCACGGCAACGCGCAGCAGGTAGTCTACCTGTCCGGCCATACGGTAGAATTCCACCACTTCCGGGAACTCTCGGATGACATCTGCAAATTTGCGGAGCCAGTCGTCGGTGTGTTCGTTGGTGGTGATGGCGACGAAAGCGGTCACTTTGGCGTTGACCTTCTTTGGGTCAAGCACTGCAACGCGGCGGGTGATGACGCCGTCTTCTTCCATCTTCTGGATACGGCGCCAGCATGGGGTGGTTGATAAGCCGACGCGGCGACCGATCTCAGCTACGGGAATGGTGCTGTCTTCTTGTAGAATGGACAGAATGCGACGGTCGATCCTATCGATCATATTATACCCCTATCTCCCACCGGAATTATTGTTTGGCGCAAAATCATTGCAGGAAGCATAAGGTCATGTGAAATGTTATTCCAGCTTCAAACAGCAAGATTTATGCAGGAATATAGGTTTTCGTTCTACGTATAATTAAATTCATGAAATTTATTTTCATCAAGATGGATTTTAGCGGGAGCCAAAGAAAACCGTTCTCATATTTATAGGCACATAAAAAAAGAATCTCTCAAATCAGCTCAAAAGACGGCTTACTTCTTCTTTCAGGAGCGGAAGCAGCTCATTTTCGAACCAGGGATGCTTTTTTATGTGGGCATTGTTGCGCCAGGACGGATGAGGGAGCGGGAGAACGCAAGGGCCGAGGCCCTGGGCGTGGCGCTCGACTGTCCTGTCCCAGATTGATCGAAAATCAGCAATTGTTTCCCAGAGGCGTTTTTTGGTCAGCTCGGGCATGTGGTAGGCCTGTGCGTAGCCACCTATTGCCAGCAGTGTTTCAATCTGTGGCATATTGCTGAATATTTCTTGATGCCAAGTCTTCTTGCATTCCGGCCTCGGCGGCTTGTCGCCCCCTTTTGTGTCCAATCCCGGAAAACACAGGCCCATGGGGATAATTGCAAGTTTGGCGGGGTCGTAGAAAACCTCTTCACCTATGCCCATCCAGTCGCGCAGACGATCTCCTGACGGGTCTGTAAACGGTTTACCAGAGGCGTGGACGCGCGTTCCCGGTGCCTGACCGCATATGGCGATACGTGCTGTTGAGGACAGCACAACAACGGGCCTTGGCTCGTGTGGCAATGGCTGGCGGATGGGCTGCTCTACACAAACCCTGCACGCGGCAATGCGCTCTCTTAAGCGCTGGAGGTCTCTTTCATCACCTGAAGGGCTGCCTGCACACCCGGGCGCTCTGTCATCTTTGCATACCATCTGCGTAGATTACCAAGTTCCTCAGGGACTTGCAGCTTAATTACGCGAGCAAAGTTGATTGCTGCGAACAATGTGATGTCAGCGATTGAATACCGGTCACCGGCAACAAACTGATTGTCTGCCAGTTGCCTATCAAAAATGGCCAGTGTCTCCAGAACTTTAGGTCTGTTCGCCTCTCCCCATTCCTTGATCTGCGGCTGCTCCAGCGGAGCCATGGCCGGATTGGTGTGGCGGAATACCTGAGAAATCTGACTTAACAGCCTCAGATCAGCGCGCCGGTTCCACATCTCAATCAGCGCTCTTTCCTTGGCCGTCTGGCCCAGCAAAGGCTTGAGTGGGTTCATTTCTTCTATGTAGCGACAGATGGCACAGCTTTCGGATATCGCTGTTCCATCCTCCAGCACGAGCACGGGCAATCGCTGAAACGGATTGATCGCTTTAAACTCATCTGCCTTCAATTCGCCATGCATGAAATCTACGTAGGCAGTGTTAACCTTAACGCCCTTCTCAGCAAGGAACAGAGTGACGCGAAAAGGGTTAGGTGCTTGCCTATGGCTATAAAGTTTCAACGGTGCCTCCCAACAACCACGAGCTGTTGCCCCTACAATCTAAAAGAGAATCTGTCCCAAAATGGGGCAAAAACCTAGCATTTTTTAGACCCTGTAAACTCAACATTAACCTTATGAATCAGAGCAATCTTAAGAGATCATGTTCATTCTGGTCAAAAGAGCAAGTATCCCGTCAATCTATTGGCACACAGAGGCCGAGAATACATGAACAACGGATCGTCGCAGAATAGTAAGGACAAAACAACTATTAATCGTGCCCGAGCAAATCGCCGGCGCGAGGTTGCACGTACCGTAACGGATGCTCGCGAACGTCTTGGCACCGTTGAGGGCGTGAGACCCAGTTTTGATGCTGATCTTATTTTGATGTTCGTGAAGAACAGATTGTCCGTGGCCTACGCCATGCCGATGATCGCCATTGTGGCTGCGACCATCTCAAGTGTATGGCTTCCTGTGGAAGTGGCCGGAGGCTGGCTAGCCGCCATGCTGATCGCTCACTCCCTTATTCTTCTTTCTACAAAACGGATGGAAAAAAGCTTAGCTCAGGAAGGTGATCTGCGCTCAATTCGCAGAGAACTTTTTGCTGGTGATATGCTCTATGGCATTGTTTGGGCTATCTTTTTCATCGGAAACCTGCAGTTCAACACGGATTACGGGTTTGGCGTTTTCCAGTTTGCGACCATGCTGATTGTCATTGCCATGGCGACCATGTTGTCGTCCCCTCTCCCCGGCGCTTTGCTGGCTGCCACGGCCCCGATTACGGGCGCACTGATCTTCAGTTTCTGGCAGTATGACAGCATGCCTCATTATGCGATGGGGATGATGGCGATTGGGGCGCAGCTGTTCTTTTATATCCTCAGCAAACAGTTGCATAACTCTGCTTTGACCTTGCTGGAATACCGTGCAGAGAAGGACCATCTGATCTCCGAGATGGAACAGGTGAATGCAATTTCTCAGGAAGCGCGGCGGCGTGCTGAGGAAGCGAACCTGGCTAAAACACGTTTTCTTGCGACAATGAGTCACGAATTACGCACACCTCTGAATGCGATTCTCGGGTTCTCTGAGGTGATGAAAGACGAAGTTCTTGGCCAGATGCATAATAAAACCTATCTGGATTACTCCAAGGATATCAATCAGTCTGGTGAGCATCTGCTCAATCTGATCAATGAGATTCTGGACCTGTCGCGCATTGAGGCAGGCCGCTATGAGTTGCAGGAGGAACCAGTCTGTCTGCGTGACGTGGCAGCGGCCTGCAAGCACATGATGCATATGCGGGCAGCGGCGAAGAACATCGAGATTCATGAGATCTACGAGAGTGGTCTGAGCAAAGTCTGGGCCGATGAAAAAGCCCTGCGCCAAATGGTGCTGAACCTTTTGACCAATGCCGTGAAGTTTACGCCTCCTGAGGGAGAAATCTCAATTCATGTGGGCATCGACAATTCAGGCGGTCAGTACATCAGTGTAAGCGATACAGGTACTGGTATTCCTGAGGAAGAGATCCCTGTGGTGCTGCAGGCTTTTGGTCAGGGCACGCAGGCCATTCAGGATGCGGAGCAAGGCACCGGCCTTGGCCTTTCCATTGTGCAAGCGCTGGCGCATATGCATGAGGGCGAGTTCAAGCTGGCCTCCAAATTGCGTGAAGGAACGCAGGCGACAATCTCGCTGCCAGCCAAGCGCGTGCTGAGCCATATCGACCCGATCCCCACTCCAGACCCGAGTACACGCAAGGATAGAGAGCCCTTGCTTCGTGCAGGCTAAGGGTATACGTTCCTAATTTGTTCTAGGTGCGCATATTGGGGGGATGTATGCTTCGTGGTTCATGCCATTGCGGTGCAGTTCAATTTGAATTTCGTGAAAATCCAGAATGGCTGACAGAGTGCAATTGCTCTGCCTGTCGTCGTTACGGCACTGTTTGGGCGCACGGATCACCCAGGAATGTGAGCATTGAAAAAGCTCCTGATGCGACATTCACCTATATTTGGGGTGATAAGATGATCGCGTTCCATACCTGTAAAACCTGCGGAAACACCACTCACTGGTCCGATCTGGACGAGGACTATGACCGTATGGCAGTCAACACACGCCTAGTGCCGATTGAGGATGTGAAAGATATCCCTATCCGACATTTTGACGGTGCTGATACGGGGCAGTTTCTGGATTAACCCATTCCCTTTTCATCGTGATCCTGCACCCTGCTTTGCTTTGGGTTTGCGGATCGACACTTCTATTCATTTACCTATTCATTTACGGGGAGAAACACATGTTACGTGGCTCATGCCATTGCGGTGCAGTTAAGTTTGAATTTCGTGAAAAACCAGAGTGGCTGACGGAGTGTAATTGCTCTGCCTGTCGTCGCTACGGCACCATCTGGGCGCATGGTTCACCCAAGAACGTGAGTATTGAGAAAGAGCCGGACGCGACCTTTACGTATTTGTGGGGCGACAAGGGCCTTGAGTTCCATACCTGCAAAACGTGCGGGAACACCACGCACTGGGCGCCGGTTGATCCTGACGGGGATAAAATGGCGGTGAACACACGGCTGGTGCCTGCTGAGGATGTGAAAGACATCCGTGTGCGCCACTTTGATGGCGCGGATACGTGGCGCTTTGTCGATTAGCGCAGCTCATCAAACCCACGTTTGCGTTGCTATGTGCGTTGGTTTGAAAGGAAAGCGTTTTTCCTGCGTTATTTGCTGAAATTGAAAAAGGCCGCCTCAACTCGTCTGAGTGAGGCGGCCTTTTTTTTTCAATTTATTCCCCTCCTCGGCGGAGGGGCTATTCTCAAATTAGTCCTGAGCTGCAACGCCTGCATCAGCGAAGGTCGCCATGCCTGCATGCGTTGCTGCTGCTGCTTTGATGATGCCAGCTGCGATGGCTGCACCGGAGCCTTCACCCAAACGCATGCCCAGATCCAGAAGAGGCTTGCCACCCATCTCGGTCAGGGCGCGGCGGTGTGCAGGCTCTGCGGAGGCATGAGAGAACACACAGTGCTCCAGCGCAGTCTTGTCCATCTTGTAAAGAATGGCAGCTGCGGCGGAGGTGACGAAGCCATCAACAACGACAGGAACCTGCTGCATGCGCGCTGCAAGAATAACACCCGCCATTGCTGCGATTTCGCGGCCACCGATCCGGCGCAGAACTTCCAGAGGCTCAACTTTGCCCGGTCCGCCGATCCGCTGCACAGCTTGCTCAACAACAGCAATCTTGTTTTTCAGCGCATCACCCTGAACACCAGTGCCTGGGCCAACCCACTCTTCTGCAGTGCCGCCGAACAGCGCGTAGAAGATGGCAGCAGCTACAGTGGTGTTTGCGATGCCCATTTCGCCAAGGCAGAGCAGATCCGTCCCACCGGAGATCGCTTCCATGCCGAAGGCCATGGTTGCTGCGCACTCGGATTCTTCAAAGGCGTCTTCCTCAGAGATGTCCGGGGTTGGCATTTCGAGCGCCAGTTCAAACACTTTGAGGCCAAGGTCATACGCAATGCAAAGCTGGTTTACGGCTGCGCCGCCCGCTGCAAAGTTGGAGACCATCTGTGCGGTCACTTCTTTCGGGAAAGCAGAAACGCCTTTGTCGGCAACGCCATGGTTTGCGGCAAACACAGCAACCAGTGGGCGGGTGACTTTTGGCATTGGCATGCCCTGCCAGGCTGCCAGCCATTCCACCAACTCTTCCAGACGGCCCAAAGAGCCTTGAGGCTTCGTCAACTGCGCATCGCGTTTCTTCACCGCCTCAATCGCTTCAAGGCTTGGACCGGGCATTGCGCCCACCAGGTTTCTGATATCATCGAATGGCAGTGCAGACGTTGCAAGAGACATACGCTTCTCCGAACTTAAAGCAGTTCTTATTCAGGTTGGATCGGTTGAACTACTTTAGCTTTTGTTTCCGCGTATCTTTGATCCGAAAACCGGTTTCCAGTTTTCGGAGATACGCATTAATTGACCCGCAAAATGAATTTTTGCGCTTTGTTGATTGCGCAGATCTATAAGCCACCGGAAGCAGAATACAAATGAGACTTATCAACTATTTGTGGTTTCCACGGCTTTGCAAACTACAAATTGTTGTTCTAACTGAATCCAGCGGTATTTCATGCCTGTTTCATTTCTGTGAGAACCCATCATGTCCGACGACAAACATTCAGAAGATTCTCTTCCCACACCTTCCTCCATTTTGGCCGAGGTGGCGGAACTGGTGCGCTTCTTCTCCCGCATTCCCCCGCCGAAACTTGGGAGCTGGGATGATTTGAACACAGCACCGGATTTTCGTACGCGCGCACGCAGCATTCCGCTGGCGGGTGTTGTCATTTCACTGCCAAGCATGCTGGTGTTGCTCATACTCTCCCAGAGCGCTCTGTCGCCTGCCATTATTGCGTTGCTGGCGGTGGCTGTGGCGGCGGCTGTGCAGGGCTGCCTGCATGAAGACGGCCTTTCTGATGTGGTTGACGGGTTCTTTGGAGGTCATACGGCTGAGCGGCGGCTTGAGATCATGAAAGACAGCCGTATCGGGGCTTTCGGCACAGTGGCACTTGTGCTTTCCCTGAGCCTGCGCTGGCTGCTGCTTTCCATGTTGCTGGAGAGATTTGGCGGCATGGGCGCGGCGCTTGGCTATCTGGCAGCGGAAACGACTGGCCGGGTTGGGATGATCTGGATCTGGAACACGATGCCACCTGCTTATCATGGCGGACTATCCACCCGCTTTGGCATCCCCCAGAACAGTGCCGTCTCCTGGGCTGCGGGCTTTGCCTTGCCACTGCTGATCATAAGCTTGTTCTACCTCAGCTTCTGGCAGGTGGCGTTTGGGGCAGCATTCAGCTTTGTGGTGGTGGGTGCCTTAGCAAAACTGTCTCTGGCAAAAATCAAGGGCATCACTGGTGATGTTTTGGGGGCTGCGCAACAAGTTGGTTCACTGGGCTTCCTGCTGGGCGTCCTTGCTCTTTAGAGCCTGCTGCATGTTCTTGCCTGAAAACCGGAGCGGCGCTTTTAAGAAACCATCATTGTGCAATCTTTTGCTAGCATTTTAGCTTTATTCTACGCGCATTGATTGCCTAGAACACGTTTGTCTTACTGATTGAACCTTACGGGCTCGGAGAAATCATGAAGCTTTCTTTTGCTTGCGCACTGTCTGCATTAAAACGCGCTGCCACTGTTGCACTGGCCGCTGCCGTCCTTGCTGGTTGTGCCTCCCGGCCCGGACCAGATGCCTTGCGCGTTTCTTTAGAGGAAGCGCCGGGGACCAGAGAAGTCAGCATGCTCATCGCCACCACACGCGCACGCTCTGACGTTCCTCACCAACTTTACTCTTCAGAACGCTCTGAAGGCGTGGACTTTGGGTCGGCAACCATCTCCATTCCGCCAACCCATAAACCGGGTCGGATTGCATGGCCTTCGTCCCTTCCAGGCGACCCGAACACTGATTTTGTGGTGCGCCAAGCCTCTTACATTGATGGCAATGCCGCCTTTCAGAAAGAGATAAACCGCGAGCTTGCAACCCGCACCGGGAAAGAGCGTGAGGCAGTGCTGTTTATTCATGGGTACAACACCCGCTTTTCTGAAGGTGTTTTCAGACTGGCGCAAATGGCAGCTGATGCAAAAGCAAACCGCTTGCCCATTTTGTTCACCTGGGCCTCAGCGGGTTATCTCACAGACTATATTTATGACACCAACAGTGTTGCCATTGCGCGAGATGGACTGGAGAAAGTCCTCATTGATCTGACCAATTCCAATGCGCAGCGTATCACGATTGTGGCTCATTCTCT
Organism: Pseudovibrio sp. Ad5; assembly: GCF_001623095.1. NCBI lineage: Bacteria > Pseudomonadati > Pseudomonadota > Alphaproteobacteria > Hyphomicrobiales > Stappiaceae > Pseudovibrio > Pseudovibrio sp. Ad5. The sequence goes on from NZ_LMCH01000061.1 coordinate 145,359, forward strand.
TGGAAACCTGCTGCTTCTGGAGACCTTGAGGCAAATGGAGCTTCAGGGCAAAGGGCTTTTGAAGAATAAAAAAGTCACCGTTGTCATGGCATCTCCTGACATCGATATTGATGTTTTCGAAACAATGATTACCTCTCTTGGGTACAGAGCAAACCCTGTTTTCGTTCTGGTCTCGCGTGATGACCGGGCACTGCGCTTCTCTCGCAGGCTTGCGGGTGGTAAAGCGCGTGTTGGTGATGTGGAAGACGATGAAAGGCTGACCAAACTTGGCATTGTTGTTATTGATCTGACAGAGGTTGAGTCACAAGATTCGATCAACCATGACAAGTATGCGCAGCTTGCTCAGTTTGGCCCTCAACTCGTCAAAGCGCTTGAACAGGGCAAGCAGAACAGAAACAAACAAGGTATTGGCGGGCGCCTTGGCAATGCCGGACGCAGCTTTACCGAGTTCCTTGGCCACACAGCCAAGATTGTGGTGAGCACACCCGGATCAGTTTCAACGCGCCCTTAAGACGCGCGTTGGAGCCCCAGCGATTTTGTAGGACTTTATTTTGTCAGTCACTTTAGAACCACCCGCCAGCCCTTGTTTAAAACTGTGTAAGCTGGATGAAGACCGGAGGATGTGCGTGAGCTGTTGGCGCCTTTTGAGTGAGATTTCCGGATGGGGTTCCCTCTCCACGCAAGCTCAACATGATGTGCTGGCAAAGCTCCCTGCCCGGAAAGCCAGATTTCTCACAGTAACACAGGAGGATGTGCAATGCGCTGGACGATAGGCCTTGTCATCCTTATTGGCGCAATGGTGATTGGCGTTGCGACTGGTTACCTTGGAACACCTGAGTTTTTGGGCGATAAGTTTCAGGAGGACGGGCCGCGCCTCGTTGCCCTGCTCGCCATGGGGATTGTGATTGGGATGGGCGTGCTCATCCGCCGTCCAAAATTCCGCGAAGTTTTTGGCGCAGTCATCTTCTGGGGTGGTTTGGCTCTGCTGCTGATTATCGGCTACTCGTACCGTTATGAGCTGATGACCGTTCGTGACCGTGTGATGTCCGAGCTGTTCCCCGGCTCCATCTCGCAAACAGCAAGCGGCGAACTGGTGATTTCTCGCGGCATCAACCATCAGTTTTTCATTGATGCGCAGGTGGATGGCACCTCTGTCGATATGCTGGTGGATACAGGTGCCTCCCATATCACTCTGTCTTATGGCGATGCCCGCCGGGTTGGCATCGATACGCAAAACCTGTCCTTCACAACACCGGTTTCGACTGCCAACGGCATGGGTTTTGTGGCCCGTGTGCGCTTGCAGGACATGCAGATTGGAGACTGGGACCTAAACGATGTGCCTGCCTTTGTGGCGCAGGAGGAGATGCTCTCCACCAGCCTGTTGGGCATGAGCGCCCTGAACACGTTTGCCAGTTGGCGCGTAGAAGGCAATCAGCTGATCCTGAAGGCCCGCTAAACAATCATCTGATATCAGATAAAAGAAAGCCGCTGACATCACTGTCAGCGGCTTTTCTTGTTTCTAAGAGGGGCTGGCTTACAGCAGGCTGAAGGTAAACCGGGCGCAAGCGATGAGCAGGAAGACACCGAACGCGACCTCTAGCTTGCGCTTTGGCAGATTGTGTGCGAAGTGCGCGCCCAGTGGGGCCACATAGATTGTGATTGGAATGATCAGCGCCACGGCCAGCAGGTTGATGTAGCCAACAGAGAACGGCGGCAGATTGGGTGCGCCCCACCCTGCGGCAACCATGCCGAAGACAGCCGGAATTGAAATCAACACTCCAACACCGGAGGATGTTGCAACAGCCTGATGGATTGGGCGACCAAACAAGGTCATGAAGGTGTTGTTCATAACGCCGCCGCCGATGCCCATGAGCGTTGAGAAGAAGCCGATCAGCACGCCAATGAGCGCACGCACCGGATTGCCCGGAATATCGTTGCCCAGCTTCCAGCTTTCACGGTTGAACAGCATGCGCATGGCGACCACGAACGCGATCACTGCAAAGATGCCCTTGAGCGTATCCCCTGAAACGAGCGCAGCAACATAAGATGCCAGCAGCACGCCAATAGGCACCGGAATGATCCAGCTTTTCAGCAAAGACAGATCCACGGCGCCCTTCTTTTTATGTGCGAAGAAAGACCGTAGAGACGTTGGTACGATCACTCCCAGAGAGGATGCTACCGAGATGTGGACCACGACGTCAGGATCAACGCCCACTTCTGTTAAAATGGTCACGAGAACCGGCACAAGGATTGCGCCGCCTCCGATACCAAACAATCCTGCCAGAAAACCTGCTAGTGCGCCGGAGGCAACCAATGCCGCTCCGAAACCCAGCATAGACGCTGAAATCATGTCCATGCTGCCCCCTCCTCAATTCCAAACGAATTTTTCTACACGTACCCTTGTCCGAAAACTAGCGTCCATTCTTCGGGAATACGCATCCCTCAAGCGCACTCTTGTCCGAAAACCGGTAGCCACTTTTCGGGAGTGCGCTTTAAATCAATGCGGCCTCTTTTTGCTCGCGTGCTTCGCGCATTACACTTTGATGGTGTGATACGGCGGCCAGTGCATCTTCCAGCACCTCAATGCCAGCGCCTGTCTTGTTTGCATCCACCGTCATGATACGGCGGAAATGACGAGCACCGGGAACGCCTTGGTATGTTCCTAAAATATGGCGGGTGATTGACGCCAGCTTTGTGCCAGCCGTCAACTCATCCTCGATATAGCTGCGGTAGATGTCCATCGCTTCAACCGGCGAGATTGTGTCGATGGCTTCGCCGTAGACCACGCGGTCCACTTCAGCCAGCAGCATAGGGTTTTGATAGGCTGCGCGGCCCATCATGACGCCGTCCAGCTTTTCCAAATGCGCTGAGGTCTCTTCCAATGTGGCTACACCGCCGTTTACGCCGATAAACACGTTCGGCAAGCGCTGCTTCAGCCGGTAGACAAGGTCGTAATCCAGCGGTGGCACATCGCGGTTTTCCTTCGGGCTCAGGCCTTTCAGCCAGGCCTTGCGGGCATGCACCCACAGTGCGTCCGTGCCAGCTGCGATGACTTTATCTGCCAGCGCATTCAGCGCTTCCTCCGGTTCCTGATCATCCACCCCAATGCGGCATTTGGTGGTGACGGGAATAGACACCACATCCTTCATGGCGGCAATGCCCTCTGCTACCAATTCAGGTTCCAGCATGAGGCAGGCACCAAATTTGCCGGACTGTACCCGGTCAGACGGGCAGCCCACGTTGAGGTTGACCTCATCATAGCCCCAGTCTTCCACCATCTTGGCACACTCGGCCAGTGCTTGGGGATCAGAGCCTCCCAACTGGCAGGCAACTGGTTGCTCATCTTTAGAAAACCGAAGATGACGGTCCCTGTCGCCATGGATCAAGGCGCCAGTGGTGACCATCTCGGTATAAAGCAGCGAGTTCTTTGAAAGAACACGATGAAACGCACGGCAATGCCTGTCCGTCCAGTCAAGCATCGGCGCGACTGCAAAGACGGATTGGTTGATATTATAGAGTTTTTTTGTTGCTTCAGTCATTCACGACGGTCTCAAACTGCCTCAAGTCGCAGTCTTTTGCCCTTTCTGCACCAAATTGGCAAGTCAGCCCCACCAGAAACGTAGGAATGGACTGCTATGACGGAATGAATGGGGCATCACTTTTGGGCTGCCGTCCTTATCAAACATCACCGGGTCATATCCTCCCCACACACAACATTGTGGGGTGTGAGTGATTGTGGGATCTGGTAGGGTTTTGGGTGTGTTTGGAATGGAGAAAGGCTGAGATATGGGTGGTGGTGTGACACAACCGGAGGCTTCGCGGTCTTTTCAGGAGTTGGTGATCCTGGGCGTGCAAGTGCTGCTTGGGGTTGGGTTTATGGTGTTTAGTGCCTACGTGTTTTATGAGGCGGCGCTGGCGCTTTATAAGCTGGATCTGGTGCGCATGGTTGGTGCTTACTTCCTGTTTTTCTGCACGGTTGGGCTTGGGCCGTTTTTCTGGCCATTTTCATGGCCGTTTGGTGAGGGCCATTAAAGAAGCCAGATTACCCCTACGCCATATTATGTCTTATGTTTTGAGCGTATCCCGGCTTGAACGCCATGTTCATTCTGGTTGATATGCTCTTTCTTCGTCGTTCAGGCCTCTTCCTTTTCCCGTACAGCATGATCGATGCCCCAATCGCGCAGTGCGATGATAATGGGGCGTAGAGTTTCGCCCTTTGGTGTGAGTGAGTATTCTACGTGAGGCGGAACCACAGCGAAGACTTTGCGGGAGACCAGACCGTCGGTTTCCAGCTCTCTCAATTGTTTGGTCAACATACGCTGAGTGACTGTTCCGACTTGTTTTTTCAACTCGCCAAAGCGCTGTGTCCCTTCCATCAGATGGTAGAGAATAACGCCCTTCCATTTGCCGCCAATCAGCTCCAGTGCAGCTTCTACCGGACATCCCTGACTGCAATTGTATTGCTCGAAGCGTTGGTTTTTATCACTCATATTATCTCCTGAGAGCAGGTTGCTTTCATATGCATTCAAGCAACAGGCTCTAAGCCTTTTTTGCACGTACTCTTATCCGAAAACCGGAACCACTTTTCGGGAGCACGCCTTAGTATACTTCTTGTACCTATAGGCCAAAATTGTGCGTACTTGTTATTAATATAGCGACTATATAGGTTCTCTGCCAGCAAAACAAAGAGAGGATTGCTCCTATGACCTTGACCATCGTCGCCAATATCCATGCCGCTAAGGGCAAAGAAGATCTTGTGAAGGCAGAGCTTGAGAAGCTGATTGCGGTAACGCGCGCTGAAGCTGGTTGCCTGCAATATGACCTGCACGTGGATAATGAAAATTCTGGTCACTTCATGTTCTATGAGAACTGGGAGACCCGTGAGCTGTGGCAGGAGCACATGAATGCCCCGCATCTGGCTGCTTACATGGTGGCAACAGAGGGCGCCGTTGACGCGTTTACTGTGAACGAGATGACACGCATCTAACAGCTGCTACGAGTATTTTGCAGAGTCTTTCCAATGTTGTGAGGGCTCTGCATAATTTTATCGCACATTGTAAAAACCGAAACCTTCTCAGACGAATCCCAGCAAATCCCGCTGGTTACGTCCTTCCCTATGCGTTCTACATTTTTGATTTCATCCTCCAAAATCGATAGTTTGTAGAGCCCCACAACATTTTAAGCTTGAACTATCTCCCTTCGCAGATATCATTGTTTTAAGTTTAAAAAAGAATCTATCCAGACCAGGTAACTATTTATCTCGCAGATGCGAGATAAACCTGACCAACGCCGCCTGATTTCCTAGTATTTCTATGTATTCATGACGAAGGTATTGCGGAGATAGATTGATAATTTTTCAAAATAAATAATCAGAGCTAAGCAGCCACTTTATTCTATTGATGAGGAGGGAAATTATGTCTGATCAAGTCTTGATGCCAGAAGGTGCTTCGCAAGGTGTGACGCTTGTGGGGGAAGGCCTTAATGACAACACCAGCTGGAATGTTGTTGGCCATACATACACACCTAAAGTGCTGACCGAGAACGTGTTTATCTGGCATGCAACTATTCCGGACGGGACCTTTGTGCCACCGCACATTCATCCAACACAGGATGAGTGGATCACAGTTTTGACTGGTGCCCTTGAGGTGGAGTTTGGGGAAGCTTGCCACAAAGCCGGACCGGGAGACACAATCAGAATGCCACGCGGAATTGCGCATGGGATCTTCAACCGCTCCGGCGATGAAGCAACCTGTGTGTTTGGCGTGGCCCCTTCCCGCAAGCTTTATGATCTGTTTGAGGCCCTGGACGGCGTAACAGATCCAGAAGAGCTTGTGCGCATCTCTACCTTGCATGAAGTCGACTTCTTACCGCCACCAGCGGAATAAAGGTGGCTGACATGGTGAAGAAGAAGAAAGTTGCCGTCATTGGCGGCGGCGTGAGCGGTCTTGCGGCTGCCAAAGCCTTTGACGAACGTGGGCACCGGGTGTTCGGCTATGAGCGCACCCACGATTTTGGCGGGGTCTGGGAGCTTTCCAGATCCTATCCGGGGGTGCAGACCCAGTCTCCAAAAGATCTGTATTGTTATACGGATCATCCTATGCCCAAGGAGTATCCGGAATGGCCCAAGGGGCCGCAAGTGCATGCTTATCTGCATTCCTATGCTCGCAAGCACAAGCTGCATCGGTTGTTTCAGCTGAATACGTCGGTCCTTTCCATGGACCGCCGGGAGGACGGCCAGCCAGGATGGACACTTACGCTCGATGCTGCGGGGCAGGTTCGCAAAGAAGACTTCGATTTTGTCGTCATCTCAACGGGACAGTTTTCTGAAAAGAACATTATCAGCCATCCGGGACAGGACAGCTTTGAAGCGCAGGGCGGACATGTCATGCACTCATCCGACTATACCGACCCTTCCGTTGCTAAGGGCAAACGGGTGGTGGTGCTGGGCGGGTCCAAGTCAGCAACAGATGTGGCGGTGAACGCGGCGAAAAACGGGGCGTCTCAGGTGACATTGGTGTATCGTGAGCCAGTGTGGCGGGTGCCGTATTTTGTGGGTGGCATCAACTTCAAACGGCTGCTTTACATGCGGGCACAGGAGTTGCAGTTCAACAGCTGGGGCAGAAATCCGCTGCAAAAGGCAATGGCTGCGATTGCGAAACCGTTGATTTGGGCGAATTTCCGTGGTCTTGAGATGTTATTGAAACTTCAGTTGGGGCTGAAGAAGTGGGATATGGTGCCGAAAGTGCCGATTGAGAAGGACATTTCCTGCTCTATTCCCATTGTCACTCCCGGGCTATTTGAAGGGTTCAAGAGCGGCGTTATCAAGCCGGTTCAAGGCACGATTGATCATTATGAAGATGGTCAGGCAGTACTGACAAGCGGCGATAAAGTGGGCTGTGATGTTTCGGTGCTTGCTGTGGGGTGGAAGCTGGGCATTCCGTATCTGGCAAAAGAGTTTCGTGACAAGCTGATTGAAGAGGACGGGCAGTATCGGACCTACCGTCTTTCTGTAAACCCTGACCTGCCAGAAATGGGGTTTGTGGGCTTCAATTCCAGCTTCTGCACGGTGCTTTCTGCAGAGATGATTGCCAACTGGCTGGTGCGCTATGCGGATGGGCAGCTGGAGAAGCAACCAACGGATGGACAGATGCGTCAGAATATTGATGAGATGCTGGATTGGCGGCGCGATGACCGACCTGCAGCTCAGGTTTATGGCGGATTGTGCTCAGCTCCATTCCACTTCAAGCATTTTGACGAACTGCTGGAAGATATTGGAGCGGCCAAACGCAAGCGCAGTAATCCTGTTGCGGAGCAGTTCTCTTATCCCAATGCGCAAGCCTATGGGGGTTACCTTAAGTCAGCTCCGCAGTATCTTGCACAATAACAACATCGTGAGACACCGTCATCTGTTAAGCCTGTAGCGCTAAATGGTTGTTTCTCGCGTATAATCTCTAAATGTCTCTCCAGTGCCTTCAGTTTTGCTGAAGGTGCTGGAGAACCACCTTTAAACGGTGATCAGCGGCGTTTTAATCAAACCACTTGCAACATAACAATGCCGATATAACCATTGTGATCTTTGTGAACGCCCCTCTCAACATTTTATCGATTATTTTAAACCCCATGCAACACGGCCCAGACATTGTCGTGAGATGAGAATAAATGGTCATCTGTCTGAGGAGTGTGTCGATGCTGGGTGGTGCACAACAACAACCTGAGAGTTCAGGAAATCAAGACGAGCTGAGCTGGGCGAAACGCGTATGTCAGCATCTTGGTATCGATTTTCCTGATAGTGTGCAGCAGGCTGAGCAAATAGAAGCCAGCATGCCCAAGGCTGATGTGCTGAGCGTTGCTGACAACAAAGCCGTTGAAGCATCGATGGCGCAGATTGCTTCTGATAGTCCGGCAGCACACAAGACAGCTGACAGTCTGATCAAGAGCATTGTGACCGTGTTCACGCGGCTTGAAGGTGACGACGAGCTCAAAGGTATGATGGATGCCATGCAGGCTTATACGGGCGACAATCCGAAATACGGTGTTGTCGGTCAGCTGGGTGCTGGTGGTTTTACCAAGATTGTCGACGGTGCCAAGAAGGGCAAAGAAGATAGCGACGTGACAATCCGCGAAAAAGGCACGGCCTATTTCGATTTGTCCAACTCCCCCGCTTTCCGAAAGGCCATGGAGAAGATCTATCACTCCCCCGAACTTCAGGAGAAGATGAAAGACATCATCGACATCGATTACTTGCACAGCTTCAAGTTTGGCCGCCCTCGTGGCGCTGGACCGGACAGCACTGCTCCAGATGAGTTGAAGCTTTACACTTATCGGAACGAGAACAAGCAAAACGCCTCGGAGAACCCAGAGCTCTACGGCGAAGTGCCGGGCAGTGACCAAGTTGACGGACCCGTTCCGCAGAATGATGCACTGGCAGGTCAGAGCCTGACAGCGAACCAGCGGAAGTATCGTGAGCGCGGCAAGAAAGGCGGCGATGGTGCGTGGGCAACGGCTGCTGATCTGGAAGCGAACAAACGCCTGACAGAACGCGAGATTAATTTTGCGAAGACCAACCCGCGTAATCGGCACGACAGAGAAGACTACCAGTTCAAAGAAAACAAACCTGTCAAAGCCGGTGAGATGCCGAAGGACAAGGTTATTGTTGAACACCAGCCCGGTTTTTCTGTTTGGGATGTTAAAGACGGCACAGGCTTTGCCAAGGATGCGGACCTGCACAACAAACCAACCGTTGCTGGTCCGTCCGGTACCACAGACCGCTTCCTCACCGGCATTCGCCTGCTGGGTAAAGGGGTGATGAAGGAACTGGGGCTGGAAGGTGACAATGCCGAGAACCAGGTGAAGGAACTGGGCAGATGGCTGGCGACCGGATATCTGGTTGGCGATGAGCACCACTCTGCTGTTGAGGTAAACCTGGGTGCTGCCAACCACGGTTTGAAGCCTCAATGGGGGTCTGATCTTTATACCGAACCGTTCTCCGAGCCGATCAAGGGCAAGGGCTTTGAGATCTCCAGTGAGGCAGTTGTTGATCAGCTTGAGACTAAGCTGGAAACAGCCGAAGAGGATGCCGTGAACAGAGACGCCTACCGCTTCGATCTGGAAGGCGGTTCCAAAGGTACGGTCTCCCCAGACGGTAAGGTCAAGGCGCCACCAAAACCGAGCAGATAATCTGGTTTTCCATGCAAGACATCGCTTAAGACGTGGTGTTTGGGAACAGAAAATTTCATCAAAAAATGAGCAGCCCAACCCCGTGTTTGGGCTGTTTTCATGCCCTCTCAGATTTAATCCTTAACATCCGTTAGGAGAATTTTAATGGAATCATTTCACAATGAGAACATAGTAAGAACATCGGGTGTTAGATAACTATGTCCAAGAAGTTTCAGTGGCGACAGCTTTGGAGAAATGTTCCGGATCACACTGTAGGGACAGGCGTTCTCAATACCGAGATGAGCATGCGGGTTCATCGCGAAGGTGATGATGAAGCCCGTAAGCCATGGCGGTGGGAGCTGCATCACAATGGTGTTGTGTGCAAAGGAGACGTCAACGACAAGGTTGAGGCCATGCAAAAAGCGCAGGATGCTTATATCGCTTACCTGCGCTAATCCTTAGTTTTTCAGTTTGGAGCGCTTATTCTTATCTGAAAATCAGAGTCCCCTTTCGGGAATGCGCTCTAACTGGTTGCAGCCGCATCTTTGGTTTGTGCCGCGGCCTTTGCAGCGCTGGGTGTCTTCAGCGCAAACACGATACTTCCCAATACGATGAGAATGCCGACCCACTGGCGTAAGCCAAACTGCTCCCCAACCAACAGTTGACCGCACAAAACCGCGGATACCGGATTGACCAGAGACAGGAAGCCAATGGTTGTTGGGTTGAGCTGTACGATCCCCTTCAGCCAGTTGACCGAAGCCAGACCCATTCCCAAAATGCCGATCCAGAAGAATGCCAGTGCCATGTTCAGGTCCGGCACAGGAGCTGCGCCTTCCAAAACAAGTGCGATTGGTACGGCATAGAGGCCGCCTAATGTGACGTGCCAGCCTGTGTACGTTACCATGCTGACATCTGGTCTGCCCCATTTGCCGCTGAGGTAAACGCCTGTGAAGGTGCTCAGGCAGGCGGCCATTGCCGCACCAATGCCGATCCAGTCCAGTTCAACAGCGCCCAGCAGCAGCATGCCAACACCGAACAAACCGATGAGAGATGCAATGAGCTGGCGGGCAACCGGCGTCTTGCCGTCCAGAATCCAGATGTAAAAGATGATCTGCAAGGGCAGTGTTGCCATAAGAGTTCCGGCCATTCCGCTTGGAAGGCGGAAAGCGGCGATGAACACAAAGAAGATCATGGAGAGATTGGTCAGGCCGATGGTCATCGCTCTCTTGACCCAAGGACCTTTAAGCAAGCCCGGAGCAAACGCCAATAACAACAAGCCTGCGGGCAACAGGCGGTAGACCACCATCCAGACAGGGTCTTCTGCTGGCAAGAGCAACGTTGTAACGGCGTAGGTGGTGCCCCAAATGGCGGGCGTAAGCGCCGTGCGCAGCTGAACAAGCATATATTTCGACCTCAATTATCTTGATCTCAAATTAATTCAATCTGATGCTTAGGATATATACGCAGATCCGTCAAGTATCTTGATCTCAAGTAATTCCTCTGCAATATACCTCTGTAATGCTGCAAGCCAGATTATTGAGAGTGACCATGACTGATCACGTTGCGCGCGTCGTGCGCCAGTGGAAGAGCGAATATCCTGAGGTGGATGCCAGCCCGATGTATGTGCTGGCCCGGATGATGCGCCTCAACATGCAGATCAACAAAGATCTTTCTGCAAACTTTGCGAAGTTTGGTCTGGCAACGGGTGATTTTGATGTTCTGGCAACGCTGCGGCGAAGCGGTGAGCCTTACGCACTGCGCCCGACCGAGCTGACCAAATCCAGCATGTTGACTTCTGGCACCATGACCAGTCGCCTCGATAAGCTGGAAAAGCTGGGGTTGGTGCGCCGTAATCCCAATCCGGAAGATCGCCGGGCTCTGATGATCCATTTAACGGACAAAGGCCGCTCTCTGGTGGAGGAAGCAGCCGCCGCGCACTTTGAGATGGAAGCAGAGATGCTCAAGATTCTGGATCCAGAAGACCGGGACGCGCTTGAGGGTATTTTGGAAAGATGGAGCCACAGGCTTGAAGAAAACGGCACGATGTAATCTGCCTTAAGCATGGGGCAGGCAAACTGCCTTCGCACGTTTCTTTCTAGCACATTCACTTGCTAAAACTGGCACTTGCTAAAACTGGCACTTGCTAAAACTGGTGAGGTCTTTGCAGTTGCGCTGGCCGCCTGTGGCTGAGTTGGGGGTATACAAAACAGACAGTGCTCGTTCACATTGCACTGCCTGTTCTGACCTATTGTTCTTGTTATCTCTTAGAATTATGAGTTGCCGGAAAGGCAGGTGTTGAAGGCACCACCCATTTGCTTAAGCAGCTTGGTGTATAGCTGTGGGCCTGAATCCAGCGTTGATCCAAGAGGGTCGAGTTCTGCAGAGTTGACGCCTGTTCCCTCTTTCAGCACTGCAACCATGCGCGGATTGAACTGAACTTCAGAGAAGACACAGCTGACGCCCAGCCCCTCCAGTTTCTGGCGAACTTCAGACAAACGCTTTGCTCCCGGCAGCACTTCCGGGCTGACTGTGACTGAGCCAACCGCATTAAGGTTATAGGCCTCTTCAAAATAACGGTAGGCATCGTGGAACACCACGAAAGGCTTGGTCCGGTTGCTTTTCAGATCAGCCTTCAGCGTCTCGGAGACTTTGGTGATCTCCTCTGCTTCCGCCTTTGCATTGGCTGCATACTTGGCAGCGTTTGCAGGGTCGGCCTTGGAGAGAGTTTCTTCAATCTCATGCAGCATGGCGATCGCATTTTGCGGATCCAGCCAGATGTGCATGTCTACGGCTTCATCACCACGCTCATCGTGCGCCTCATGGTCAGCATGTTCCTCATGCTTTTCATGATCAGCGTGTTCTTCGTGCTTCTCATGATCGTGGTCGGTGTGATCTTCATGTCCTTCGTCGGTGTGTTCTGCATGTTCTTCTGCAGTTTCACCAGCGTGCTTGGCATGCTCTTCAGCGGTTTCGCCAGCATGATCACCGTGGTCGTGACCTTCAAAGTTGCCACCTTCACGGAAGTTCAGGAGCGTGAGACCATGGGCATCTTTCAGTGTCACGATGGTTGCGCCGTCGGCAAGGTTCTCAAGCGGGGTTTCAAGGAAACTTTCCAACTGAGGACCTACCCAGAAAACCACATCTGCGTTGGCGATCTTGCGAGCTGTTGACGGACGCAAGCTGTAAGTGTGCGGAGAGCCTGCCCCTTCCACCACCAGATCAGGCGTGCCCACGCCTTCCATCACGCTTGCTACAAGAGAGTGAATTGGCTTGATAGATGCCACCACATTGACCTCGGCCTGAGCCAGAGCAGGAAAGGATACGCTTCCGGCAAGAAGACCGAGAATGCTTAGTGAACCTAAGAGATGCTTCATACGTCCCACAACCACTTTGTTATAATATTACATTCGATTTGTTACTTTATAACGTCACATATTTTGGAGTGCAACGGCCTTTTTGCGATTTATGCAAGACTGGGCAAAACTCAAAATGACGGGGTAAATACCCTATTAATCTCAGCAGGTTCACTCAGCTCTCAGCCAGTAAACTGTTAGTTTTGCCTGATCCTACTGCCAAATTAACGAGATGCCTGTTATATTGCCGCAAAATTCAAAGGACTTTCTATGGCCGAGATTAAGGATGAGCTGGACCGCAAGCTAATTGCCATCTTGCAGGGAAACGCTCGGGAACCGGTGTCTTCTATTGCACGCCGGCTGGACGTTGCCCGTTCAACGGTTCAAGAGCGCATTGCCCGGCTTGAGCGCAAAGGCATCATTATCGGCTATACGGCGATTTTGGGAGACCAAGAAGACCAGAAGCGGGTTCAAGCTCTTGTGATGCTTTCCGTAGCGCAGCAACGCTCACGCGAACTGATTGCGCAGTTGGAGTCCTACCCTGAAATCCGCAGCTGTCTGACGATTTCTGGTGAATTTGACCTCTGCCTGATTGTGGAGCCTGACCGTCTGGAAGAGCTGGATGCCGTGCTGGACGAAATTGCCGCCATTCCAGGTGTTGAGCGCACGCGGTCCTCTATCGTGCTGACGAAGAAGTTTGAGAGGCAACGGCCTTTCATGCCTCAAAATACCTATAGCCTTGAGAAATAACAGCTCCTGCGCATTCGTATACTTCACCCATTCGATTTAATTGGCACTCCTCGCATGTTTTCTCAAACACGAATCGTGTGAGCACCGCACGTAAAAATCGTCATATTTACAATTTTAATGTCAATATGACATAGTTACCGTCATTTACACGAAATAAAACGTCATTTCGTCAAGTTGCCCCATAAACTCCGGCAGTGTTTTCACGTAGACTTCTCGTCAATCGAAACAAGCTTGGAGGGGCTTATGAGCCGACATCATGTTGCTGTTGTGGGTGCAGGTAAGATCGGTGGGATGATCGCTGCATTGTTACAAGGTTCAGGTGATTATCAGATCAAGGTACTGGACCAGAGTGTGGAAGCGCTGAGTGCGCTGGACGTGCCGCATGTGACAACAGAAGCACTGGATGTGAGTGATCTGGGAAAACTCACAGAAGCTCTTAAAGGATGCGACGCAGTTATTTCAGCTGCACCGTTTTTCCTGACGCCGGTGATTGCGCAGGCCGCAAAAGATGCAGACTGTCACTATCTTGACCTGACCGAAGATGTGGCCAGCACTGCTGAAGTGGAGAAGATTGCAGAAGGCGCCAACAAGGCGTTTGCTCCGCAATGCGGCCTCGCACCCGGTTTTGTATCCATTGCCGGATATGATCTTGCAAAGCAGTTTGACAGTCTTGAAGACTTGCATCTGCGTGTGGGCGCCCTGCCCCGCTATCCGACCAACAAGCTTAAGTACAATCTGACATGGTCCACCGATGGCCTGATCAACGAGTACTGCAATCCATGCCTCGCCATCGAGAACGGTGAGTTGACCAAGGTGCCAGCTTTGGCCGGTCTGCAGCATTTCTCTCTGGATGGCGTTGATTATGAAGCCTTCAACACCTCTGGTGGCTTAGGCTCTCTTTCTGAGACGCTGAAGGACAAGGTGCAGAGCCTGCGTTATCTCTCCATCCGTTATCCGGGGCACCGGGACATCATGGAGCTGCTGCTGAAGGATCTGGGTTTCATCAACAAGCGTGATTTGCTGAAAGAAGTGATGGAAGATTCCATTCCGGTCACCATGCAGGACCGCGTGCTCATCTTCATCACCGCCACAGGCATGAAAGATGGTCGGTTCCAGCAGAAGTCCTACTCTCACGTGGTCAATGACCGCGAGATCATGGGCAAGCACTGGAGCGGTATTCAGATCACTACGGCAGCCAGCATCTGTGCCACGCTGGATCTGCTCATGGATGGTAGTTTGAACGCCAAAGGCTTTGTGAAGCAGGAGAGCATCAACCTGGATGACTTCCTCTCCAATCGCTTCGGCGGCCTTTACAACAACGGTGGTTCTGATCACGAAACACCGGGGCGTCAGATCGCAGCTTGATGCTGTTTATCTGATCCGTTCCGCAATCTTTGAGAGAACAAAAAAGCGCAGCTTCATTTCTGAGGCTGCGCTTTTCTTTTAAACTCGGTTTCCCGGATCAATCGTCGCGGAGGCGACCTTTGATCTCCTCAGACAATGGCAGGGTGACTTCCCCCAGCTTGCCGTCTTCAAGCACCAGAACGCGGTCAGCACCTTCCAGCTCGCTGGCACGGTGGGAGACCATGAGGACTGTTTTACCTTTGGTCATGACGCGGAAGGATGCGAGTACTTTGTCTGCAGTTGCGTGGTCCAGTCCTTCCGTCAGCTCATCCGCAATCCAGATTTCCGGATTACGCAAGTAGGCACGGGCCAATGCCAGACGACGACCTTCACCACCAGACAGACCCAGACCACCTTCGCCCAGACGGGTTTCCAGTTTTTCCTGTCTGCCTTCGACAAGCTCCTTCAAACCAGCGTGGGCCAGTGCTTCCCAAAGCTCTGCATCAGTTGTGTCTTCACGGGCAACGCGCAGGTTCTCCGCGATGGTGCTATGGAAGATTTGCGTGCGTTGACCGACAACTGTCAGAGCAGCACGCAATTTATCTTCTGCCATACCGTTCAGCTCGACGCCGCCAATCTGGATTGCACCAGATTGCGGAGTTTGCAGGCGTGCAACAATAGCTGCGAGCGTAGACTTACCAGCACCGCTTGGGCCGATCACGACTGTACGGCTGCCAGTTGGTAGAGCGAGGTCTACACCGTCCAGAATAGCAGCTGCCTTTGGTGTGTAGGCGAAGTGGATGTCTTTCAGGTTCAATGCGTCTTTGCCAACCTCAAAAGAGGGCGTTTCAGAATTACTGCGGGCGTTCTGAAGTGCTTCGCTGTCCTGCCCTACTGTGAGCAGGGAGCGGACGCGATCAGCAGCCCCAGACATTTTGCTCCAGCTGCCTGCGCTGTTGGCGAGAGAGATGAGCAGTTCTGGCAGAGCAAGAGCTACAAACGCGAACAGAGCTATATGCTTCAGTTCCATTTGGCCTTGCTGATAGGAATAGGCGGCGAACAGGAACGTGACAGCGACCATCACCTGGCTCATGGTGCTCACCACAGCCTGATTTCGCATGTCTGTCAGTTCGTTCTGCTCTTGCACATCATCCAGCTGGTTCACTGCTTTGAGTGCAGCAACACGCTGCTGTTCAAGACCGCCGAAGACGGAAAGGTCACGACGTCCCCGCACCAGATCTGACACACGAACGCGCAGGGCGTCACGGGCTGCATTGAGCTTGCGTGCCTGTGCCTTTTGGCGGTGACCACCAGATTTTGCCAGAACAGTGAGGCCTGCTGCCTGAACAGCGCCCAAAGCAATGGATGCCATTGGGGAGTACTGCCAGAGGATAACCAGTGTCAGGCCAGTGATTATGGTTGCTGAGGCAAGAGGTACAACGAGACGCAGGAACAAGCCATCAAGCTGGTCCACATCACTCACCACGCGGGAGAGTGCCGTTGCGGAGCGTTGGCTCAGTGTGCCGTTGCTTTCACGGGCTACAAGACCACGGAATACGCCGGAGCGCAGGTTTGCCAGAAAACGGAAGGTCGCATCGTGTGTGATCACGCGCTCGATGTATCTACCGAAGATGCGCATGGAGGCATAAAGACGGATGCTGCTTGCCGCAGAAGATGTGTTGAATGCGATTGCGCCTGCAGACAGGCCAGCGATTGCTGTTGCGGTGATAAAGTAACCAGAGACGGCGAGCAAGGCGATGCCAGCAGCGGCTGGTAGGAATGCCAGAAATAAGCCGCCCCAGAATGCGAGCGGTTCTTCTGTTTGCAAAAGCCAGATGATGCGAAGGGACGATCTCATTGTTCTTCTCCTTCACGTTCATTCAGCTCAACCAGCACACCTTCTTTCAGGGTCAACACGCGGTCGGCTGAGCCGACAACGCGCGGATCGTGAGTTGCGACCAGAACTGGCTTGTTGTGTGCCAGCTTTTTAAGAGCCGCGACAACCTTTTGCGCGGTTGCACCGTCGAGATCGGCAGTTGGTTCATCTGCAATGATCAGTCTAGCATCCTCACGCAGGGCAGCACGTGCCAACGCAAAGCGGCGACGCTCCCCTAATGACAAGCCCTTGCCGTCTTCACCGATCTGGCCTGAGAGGCCTCCCGGGATTTTGGCGAGCAACTCATCAACTGCAGCAAGCTTCAAAGCTTGTGTGAGTGTCGCATCGTCTGCTGACTGATCAGCGCGGCGCAGGTTTGCCCGCAACGTGCCGTGGAACAGCTCAGGATTTTGCGAAAGGACGGAGATAGACTGTTGCCAGTTGGTCAAGCCGTATGAGGTGAGCGGCAGTCCGCCATAAGCAATCTGGCCCTGATCAGCTGGCAAAAAGCCGAGAATGCAATCCATCAGGGTTGATTTACCGGTTCCACTTGGGCCTTTGACAACGACCAGTTCCGGCTCTCCCAGAGACAAGTTGACGTCAGCGAGGATCTTGCGATGGCCGCGTGAAACACTCAGGTTTCGGATCGTCAGTGCGCCGGTTGCTGGCAGTGGCACAACATCGAGGCCAGTTCCGATGATATCTGCCTGACCGTCGTCCTCCAGCTGTTTTTGCAGTTCAACGATATGATCTGCTGCTGCAAGGCCTGCGGCGCGATCATGATACGCTGCAGCAAATGCACGAAGTGGTGCGAAATATTCAGGAACGATCATCAGAACGAACAGGCCACCGGCCAGTGTGAGCGGTGAGCCATATGTGCCGAAACTCCAGTCTCCAAGGAGAGAGAAGCCGACATAGATTGCGGTGATGGCGATTGCAGCGGCACTGAACAGTTCCAGCGCAGTGCTGGAGAGGAAGGCAATACGCAGAACACGCATGGTGGATGTGCGGAAGTCACCACCCAGTTTGCGGATATCGTCCTCAGAGCGTTTCACCGCACCAAACAGACGCAGGGTTTCCATGCCTCTGAGGCGGTCCAGCAGCAGCCCACCCATATCGGCAAGAACACCTAGCTGACGGTCGCTGGCTTTCTTGGCGCGGATACCAACGATTGCCATGAAGACCGGCACCAGCGGGCCAAAGATCAGCAGACACAGCGCTGCGAACCAGCTGACATAGGCGACAGACGCAATCAAGACGAGAGGGACGAGTGAAAGGCGCGCCTGAATTGGGAGAAAACGGCCAAGGTAAGGGCCGATTGCCTGAATGTGCTCCACCGCGATGGACGCGATTTTACCACTTGCAGGCAGTTCGGTTGCCGGTGACAGGTTGGTTAGATTGCTCAGCAGACTGGTTTCCAGTCTGTGGCGCGCCTTAGAGGCTGCGCGAACTGCGATCTCACCGCCCCTGATGCGCAGAAAATGGCGGATCACGGCTAAGATAAGTATAGAGGCTGTTGCATAGAATGGATCAAGGCCCGGTCCGTGTGGATCGATCAGGCCAGCGATTGCCAATGCCAATAATGCTGCCTGCGGAATCCAAAGGAGTTCCGAGAGGCCTTGTAACATTGCACCGCGTTTCACCAGTTTCATTTCCGGGCGAACCGCATCCTGCAGCCAAACCTGACCCACGGATTTTTTGCGTCCACGTTTCTTAGCGGGGGCATTTGCCTCCGCGACGTCTGCATCAGATAGCTCTGTTACGTTTGCTAGGTTTTCAGTCATTCCGCTTGTCCGGTTCCCTCTTCGCCGGGGCATCTGCCTGTAATTCATAAAGACAATTTCCGAAAAAACTCTTCAATTGCCTAGACTTGCTTGCGCAATGGAATCGACCCGTCCGGTCTGTGATTGCAACACGCTCGTTAGAATTACTCCAGTTTTTTAATAAATCGCAACAAACTCAGAGGCGAAGACCCCCCAATTTGTATGGGACATAAGCGCACAGGTGCGCATATTGAGAGATCATAGGTGCCCCGCAGAGCGTTGCTTCGCCGAGGTTTACGGGGTTTTACCGAAGAGCTGCCACGATAAAAATCAAAATGGCTCATGGATCCCCGAGTTTTCGGGAATATTAACTGCTTTCCGCTAGGGTCCCCGAGTTCTCTTATAGCTCTCAGCCTACATCGAACTAACGAGTTGATATTGCTGAATAACAACAAAAAGGAGAGAACCTGCCATGTTTTGCTCTTTTCGCCGCCTGTGTCTGGCGGCAATTTGGGGCCTGGGCCTTGCCTCCTCATCCTTTGCCTCTGAAAAAGCCGGATTTACTGCAGAACGGGATGATGTGATTCCGCCATTGGACATTTTCAAGACGATGGCAAGTGATCTGGAGCCTGAGGGCTGGATCACCTTCCAGACTCTGGACAACAAGCAGATCATCAACTTTGCCCCCATCATGTCACTGCGCTGCAGGCTGAAAGAAATTAAGTATTCGATTGACTCCAAGGATCTGGATAAGAGCTTTCCTATTCCTGATTGCGATCCTGAATACCCCTTCCGCGTAGAAGCACAGAGCATTCATAAGCCGTACGTCATGGAGTTCCCTGGTGGGACAGTGCAAGCCCTTGCAGTGCAACTGACGTGGGATGACGGAAGCACCAGCAACACTGTCTATTATGAACCCTGCCGCGCGGTTGGTGCCGCACCTTGCGCCTATCCTCTTGGTAGCAACGAATAAAAAAGGCGCTCCAAAGAGCGCCTTTCAAACTGTCAATCCGAAGGTTTAGCCCATTGTTGGGATAGAGAATTCTGCACCTTCCTTCACACCTGAAGGCCAGCGGGATGTCACTGTCTTGGTGCGGGTGTAGAACTTGAAGCCATCTGGGCCGTGCTGGTTCAGATCGCCAAAGCCAGAACGCTTCCAGCCACCAAAGGTGTGGTATGCGAGCGGCACAGGAATTGGAACGTTGATGCCGACCATGCCGATGTTGATGCGGCTTGCAAAGTCACGTGCAGTGTCACCATCACGGGTGTAGATTGCAGTGCCGTTGCCGTACTCATGATCCATTGGTAGGCTCAGAGCTTCTTCATAGGTTTCTGCACGTACAACAGTCAGAACCGGACCAAAGATTTCTTCTTTGTAGATGTCCATGTCTTTGGTTGCGTTGTCGAACAGGCAAGGGCCAACGAAGTTACCGTTTTCATAGCCCTGCAGTTTGAAGTCACGTCCGTCAACAACAAGCTTTGCACCCTGCTCAACACCGGAGTTCACCAGACCGAGGATACGCTCACGTGCCTGTGGGGTGATGACCGGACCGAAGTCAACGTCGTCGCCTGCAGTGTAAGGGCCAACTTTGAGAGCTTCAACGCGTGGGATGAGTTTCTCGATGAGGCGGTCTGCAGTTTCCTGACCAACAGGAACAGCAACGGAGATCGCCATGCAGCGTTCGCCAGCAGCACCGAAGCCTGCGCCAACCAGAGCGTCAGCAGCCTGATCCAGATCAGCATCCGGCATGATGAGCATGTGGTTTTTCGCGCCGCCGAAGCACTGAACGCGCTTACCGGAAGCTGTACCACGGGTGTAAACGTACTCAGCAATCGCGGTGGAACCAACGAAGCCAACAGCCTGAATGATTGGATCATCAAGGATTGCGTCTACGGATTCTTTGTCACCGTTCACGACGTTCAAAACGCCGTCTGGCAGGCCAGCTTCCTGCATCAGCTCAGCCAGCATCATTGGCACTGACGGGTTGCGCTCGGATGGCTTGAGGATGAAGGAGTTACCAGCTGCGATCGCAACACAGAACTTCCACATCGGGATCATTGCCGGGAAGTTGAATGGCGTGATGCCAGCAACAACGCCCAGTGGCTGACGCATGGAGTACATGTCGATGCCAGGACCTGCGCCCTCGGTGAACTCACCCTTCATCATGTGTGGTGCGCCGATGCAGAATTCTGCAACTTCCAGACCACGGATCACGTCGCCTTTAGCGTCCGGGTGTGTTTTACCGTGCTCAGCAGACAGCTTGGATGCCAGCTTGTCCATGTCGCGGTGAAGCAAAGTCACGAACTTCATCATTACGCGAGCGCGGCGCTGTGGGTTGGTTGCAGCCCATGCTGGCTGCGCTTTTTCAGCGACGGCGACAGCTTCCTGCATTTCTGCTGCAGTTGCCAAAGCAACCTTTGCAGTTACTTCACCGGTTGCAGGGTTGAAAACGTCTGCAGTGCGGCCGGACTTGCCAGCAACGCGCTTACCATTGATAAAATGACCGATCTCTTCCATGAGGTCCTCCCTCTCCAGGTCTATTCTTGCGGCCCGCAAACACATGCGTTTTACAGGTCTGCGAGCGAATTTCTTTATGCCCCTAGCATGAACTATATTTTTCGCATATCAATGAGATAATATCCGAAACCGTTGTGCAAAAATTAAAGTACGATCCGTGCAGCATGTGGACTGGGAGCTATCAAAAATCATGAACTGGGATGATGCAAGAGTGTTTCTTGCTGTGGCGCGCTCCGGACAGATTTTGGGCGCTGCACAGCGGCTTGGCCTCAACCATGCAACGGTTGCCCGCCGCCTTTCCGCGCTTGAAACTGCTCTGCAGGCCAAGCTCATTGATCGGCGCACCACGGGGTGTGCGCTGACCAGCGAAGGTGAGCGGTTCTTTGAGTTTGCTGAATCGATGGAAACGGAGATGCTTTCCGCCCGCGCCGAGATCGGTGGGACGGATGTGGAGCTTTCCGGTGCTGTGCGCATTGGTGCACCCGATGGCTTCGGGGTGGCTTTTCTGGCGCCGCGTCTGGGTGCACTGAATGAGCGCTATCCTGACCTTACGCTCCAGTTGGTGCCGCTGCACCGGGCTTTCTCTCTTTCCAAGCGCGAAGCTGATCTGGCAGTTACGGTTGGCCAACCTGAACACGGACGTCTGGTGAGCCGCAAGTTGACTGACTACTCATTGGGTCTTTATGCATCTCGCGCTTATGCCGAACGCTACGGGCTGCCGGAGAACGAGGAAGAGCTGAAAGAACATCGCCTGATTGGCTATGTGGACGATTTGATCTTTGCCTCTTCGCTCAACTACTCCGCAGAATTTTCCAAGGACTGGCAGTCTCGCCTGGAATGTGCCAGTGCACTTGGCCAGACTGAAGCAGTACGAGCTGGTAGCGGGATCGGAATCCTTCACGGATTCATTGCAGATGGCAATGATGATTTCGTTCCAGTGCTTCCCAAACGTCGTATTTCGCGCAGCTATTACCTTGTCACCCATGAAAGCGCACGGCACCTGCGCCGTATTAAAGCGGTTTCTGATTTCATTGGTGACTTGGTAAAGCAGGAGAAAGATCTCTTTAGAAATCATCTGTAACGCTTTGATTTGGAATCCGAATTAAGCCTTTAAAATTATAAATTGTCATTTTTGATAATTTATAATATACAGTGCGGATCACTTCCCGACTGTAACTTGAAGGCAAAATGAGATGATTGGTAAGCTTGCGGAGTTCGTTGGCGTTCCTATGATTGTTGTCGCGATTGTCGCGACCCTGCTTTACTTTGATTTTGGCGGATCCCTCACACAGGAAAGCCATGCAGCTGATGGCAAAGGTCAGCAGGTTCTCCTAGATACTCTTGCACCGGATATCCCTTCCCTGCCTGTGATCAAGATTGAATTTCCGAATCTTTACAAGGACCTGCAGAGCCAGATTGAGAAAGAGATTCAATCAGGGGCAGATGAGCGCGGGCTGGCTAAGCGTCTGCATGACTTGCTTTACCGCGCACTTCAGGTTTATCGCCCACTGCTAAAATATGCTGATGACGATAAGATCATCACCGTCCTCAAGGCCAAACGTGCTCTCACCTTAAAACTGAAGAAAAGCAAAGGTGAGCTGGTTTGTGCTCAGTTTTTTTCCGGTTCCACTGGTGCGTTTCTGGACAGCTACGCCGTGGTGGAGAGCGAAAGTACGCAGGAAGGGCTCGCGCTGTTCCAGTTGCTCGCGGATGCTCAGGTTAAAGCCAAGGACGATGGGCTCGTGATCCATTACACCGCTGAGCCTGCGCAGAAGAAAGTGCGTGTGATTGGCAAGCCTGCGGATAAGCCGACTGATGCAGATTTGTATCTGCCTGCGAACCCGGCATTTGATACGCTGATGAAGGTGTATCCAATGGATTCCCTAAGCCGCATTTTCGCTGCTGATCCAACCGATAAACAGCTGTGTGATAGTGAGGTCCGCCTTTACGATGCTCTTGTTGGCCTACCCGCACCACATGGCCCTGCAATGCGCAAATACATCGTGGACCTGCTCCACTTCGCTGGTTACTAACCTGCCCAAGGTAAGCAGAGCGCCTAAAGCAAAAAACGCCGCCCCATACAGGTCGGCGTTTTTTAGTCTGTTTTTTAAGGTGGTATCTTAAGCGAGTTCTGCCAGTGTCTGGTTGTAGTCACCAACCTCTGGGTTCTCGCGAAGAACTGCATCCATTGCTTTGAACATCTCGTGCAGGCGCACTTCTGAGACCGGGCTTTCAACAACAACAACCAGTTCTGGTTTGTTGGAGGATGCACGGACAAGGCCCCATGTTCCATCTTCACACACAACACGGACACCATTCACGGTGATCAGATCAGCTATATCCTGACCAGATACCTTCGCGCCGTCAGCATGCATGGATTTGAAGCGCGCAACCACACGATCAACTACATCGTACTTGATCTCGTCCGCGCATTTGGCGGCCATGGTTGGGGAGCCCCAGGTCTTTGGCAGATCACGGCGCAGGTCAGCCATGCTCTTATCCGGATTGCGGTCCATCATATCCAGAATGGCAATCGCAGAGACAACACCGTCATCATATCCACGACCGATTGGCGGATTGAAGAAGTAGTGGCCGGACTTTTCAAAACCAGCAACAGCACCAAGCTCAGTTACACGGCGTTTGATGTAGGAGTGGCCTGTTTTGAAGTAATCAGTCTTTGCACCATTGGCCTTGAGGACCGGATCGGTGTGGTACAGGCCGGTTGATTTTACATCAACCACAAATTGGCTTTCCGGATGAAGAGCGGAGATATCGCGAGCCAGCATGACGCCGACTTTATCAGCGAAGATCTCTTCGCCTTCGTTGTCGACCACACCACAGCGGTCACCATCACCATCAAAACCCAGACCGACTTCAGCACCGGTTTCCAGCACTTTGTCACGGATCGCATGAAGCATCTTCATGTCTTCCGGGTTCGGGTTGTAGTTCGGGAAGGTATGATCCAACTCGCAATCCAGCGGAATAACATCTACGCCCAGCGCTTCGAGAATACGCGGAGCAAACGCACCTGCGGTGCCGTTGCCACATGCGACGACAGCTTTGATTGGACGCTTGAACTTTTCGCGTTCTGTGAGGTCTGCGATGTAGCGATCGGTCAAATCAGGATGGTATTCGTAAGCTCCGCCACCGCGTAGGTCACTGGCCCCTTCCAACACAATCTCTTTCAGGCGGCCCATTTCTTCCGGACCAAACGTCAGTGGACGGTTTGCACCCATCTTCACACCAGTCCAGCCGTTGTCGTTGTGAGACGCGGTGACCATGGCAACGCATGGGACATCCAGATCGAACTGCGCGTAATAGGCCATTGGAGACATGGCGAGGCCGATGTCGTGCACTTTGATGCCTGCAGACATCAGGCCGGTGATCAGTGCCATCTTGATGGATGCGGAGTAGCCGCGGAAGTCGTGACCAGTAACGATCTCAGGACGTACGCCAAGTTCATGAATGAGGGTTCCAAGTCCCTCGCCCAGCGCCTGAATGCCCTTCAGGTTGATCTCTTTTTCAAAGAGCCAGCGTGCATCGTACTCGCGAAAACCGGTCGGCTTGACCAACGGTGTCGTTTCATAGGCCAAGGTGTTTGGCGTTAGCTGTGAAACCGGCTTAACTGACATAATTTCTCCTAGACAAGCTTCAGGTCACTGGTAATGCAGAGACGTGACGCTTTTATCAAACTCCGTTTGGTTGTGAGACGTTTCTCACCCAACGGTTTTCAAACTCACGTTATACTCGCAGGATATCATCCTCGGCGATGTATGCGCCGGACTGGACTTCGATCATACGAACCGGGATTTTACCCGGGTTTTGTAGTTTGTGCCTTGCGCCAAGCGGGACAAACACGGACTGATTTTCTGAAATCAGCTCATCTTTTCCATCAATGGTCACTTCCAGCGTGCCACTTACAACAACCCAGTGCTCTGCACGGTGGATGTGGCGCTGCAAGGTCAGCCCCTTGCCGGGCTCAATCATCATGGACTGGACGCGGAAGCGCTCGCCTTCTGAAATGCGCTCGCTCCAGCCCCATGGACGGTATACACGGCGGTGCTGTACGGTTTCCGGCCTATTGGCCTTGTCCAGCTGTTCCACCACCTTCTTCACGTCCTGTGCCTTATCTTTTGCGGCAACCAGAAGCGCGTCCTTGGTGTTGACAACCACTACGTCTTCAAGCCCTACAACACTGACGAGGGCATCTTCAGAATAAACGAGGCAATTTTTGGACTGTTCGAAGATCGCTTCGCCCAAAGCCGAGTTACCCTCATCATTCTTCGCCATAGACTCCCAAATGGCAGGCCATGAGCCAAGATCGCTCCACCCCGGATCAGTTGGAACACAGGCGACGTTCTCTTCATTTTCCATAATCGCATAGTCGAAGGAGATGTTGCGCACCTGAGCGAAGGATTCTTCTTCAAGCCGCAGGAAGTCCAGATCGCGTCGTGCGTTTTTGGAGGCCTTAGCAACTTGCTCCCAGATGTCAGGCGCGTGTTTTAAGAAAGCATCGCGCATGGCAGCTGCGGAGTACATGAAGATGCCAGCATTCCAAAGGTAGTTGCCGTCTTTGAGGAACTCTTCAGCCGTTGCCAGATCCGGTTTCTCGACAAAGGCATCAACTTTGCGGACAGATGCTGCCCCCTCGCAGAGTTTGATATAGCCGTATCCGGTGTTGGGTTCGCTTGGCTCAATACCAAATGTGACGATCTGACCAGCTTCAGCAGCTGCATGAGCGGCATCGACAGCACACAAGAACTCCTTGTCATCAGCGACCAGATGGTCCGATGGTAACAGGAGGACAATTGCGTTTTTATCTGTTTCAAGCGCCATGAGTGCAGCGAGTGCAGCGGGAGCAGCCGTGTTTCGTCCGCATGGCTCTAATACTATAGCTTGTGGCTCTATCCCAAGTTCGGCCATTTGCTCACCGATCAGGAAGCGATGATCCTGATTTGAGATAACCAGCGGTGCACGGAACTGCTGGGAGCTGACACGCTCACATGTCTTTTGAAAGAGACTTTGACCTGAAAAGATTGGCAAGAATTGTTTTGGCCTTTCTCTACGGGACAGAGGCCAGAGGCGAGATCCAAACCCACCCGACAGAATCACAGGCGTGATTTTGCTTATGCTATTGCCAGTCATATTTTCAGGATCACTTTCAAACAAACGAATAGACTATTCGTAAACTTAGATGCTGTAGCCCAAAACCCTCAAAACACGTGGAGTTTCAGTGTTCCACACATTCTCTCGAAAATAATTAAGGCTTTTTACCAGTCTGCGTGCTCCGAGATACTCCATTATTTTTCAGGGGTATTCAGTCGATTTGGGAACGGTCACGATATCATTTAATTCATTTAAGCATTTGTTCTGGGGGGAAGATGCGGGAGGAATTAAGCCAATCCGTTGAGCGGAAAGTGGATGAGCTTGTTGCGCTCACTCGTGACCTGATAGCTTTTCCGACAATCAACCCTCCCGGAGAAGCTTATCGTCCCTGTGCAGAGTTCATCGGCGAGCGCTTGAAGCGTAAAGGCTTTGCTGTCGAATATGTCAGAGGAGAGAGCACCCCCGGAGACTCTGACCGCTACCCGCGTATCAATGTCATTTGTCGCTATGAAGGTCGCGGTCCCGGTCCTTGTGTCCACTTCAACTCCCATATTGATGTTGTCGAGGTGGGGTATGGCTGGACGGTTGATCCCTTTGCTGGCGTGGTAAAGGACGGAAAGGTCTTTGGGCGCGGTGCCTGTGATATGAAAGGCGGTCTGGCCTCTTCCATAATCGCGGCAGAGACTCTGATTGAATGCTTCCCAGAGTTTTGTGGTGCTATCGAGATATCAGGAACGGTTGATGAGGAATCTGGCGGCCTTGGCGGTGTGGCTTATCTTGCCAGACATGGCTACTTTTCCAAACCGCGTGTCGACCATGTGATCATCCCCGAACCTTTGCACAAGGATCAGGTTTGTCTTGGGCACCGAGGGGTGTGGTGGAGTGAAATTGAGACGCGTGGTTCGATTGCTCACGGCTCAATGCCGTTTTTGGGTGACAGCGCAATTCGTCACATGAGTGCTTTCCTGAATGTGCTGGAAAACGAGCTTTACCCTGCGCTCAGCAAAAAACAAACACAAATGCCGGTTATTCCTAGAGGCGCCCGATCATCCACGTTAAATATCAATTCCTTACATGGCGGGCAGGATGAAGGACACGATGGTCTTCCCTCCCCTTGCGTTGCAGATAGTTGCCGCATCATACTGGATCGTCGTTTCCTGATTGAGGAGCCGCTGGAGGATGTGAAACAAGAGATAGTTGAAATATTAGAAAATCTGCGTAAAACACGTAGAAATTTCGAATATGAACTTAAGGATCTCCTTGAAGTTCTCCCCGTGATGGCAGAGAAAGACTCCCCAGTCGCTCGCGCTGTTGCAGGCGGAATTAAAGACGTGCTTCAAAAAGATGCATCATATGTTGTCTCTCCGGGGACTTATGATCAGAAGCACATAACACGATTGGGCCACTTGCACGATTGTATTGCGTATGGTCCAGGCAAACTTGAGATGGCGCATAGGCCGGACGAATTTGTTGGAATTGAGGATCTCGTTGACAGCGCCAAAGTGATGGCACTGGCCGCGTACTCTCTTTTGACGGGGCTTGATGCAAGACCAATAACAAGAACACTGTCTGATCACGTGCACTCTTAAAGTATAAGGGACGGAATGGAATGCATGCAAAGTCATTAAAAAGCCGGCTGCTTTGCCTTGCCGGAGGCGCGGCCCTCGTCCTTGCTGCACTAACAGGTGCGCACGGTTCTGCTGAAGCCAAATCTTCCCTGTCTTTGGGAATGGTACTCGAACCACCGCATCTTGATGCAACTGCAGGGGCTGCAGCTGCAATCGATGAAGTGGTCTATCAAAACGTTTTTCAAGGCCTGACACGTATTGGGCCAGACGGAAGTGTTCTGCCCTCTCTCGCCAAATCGTGGGATGTGAGCGAAGACGGCATGACCTATCGCTTCCATTTGCAGACGGGTGTCCTCTTTCATGATGGAACGCCGTTTTCTGCTGATGACGTAAAGTTTTCCTTGGATCGTGCACGCGCTGAAGGCAGCGTAAATGCACAGAAGCCGCTCTTTGCAGCGATCTCTGATGTGGTTGTCGTAGATCCGCAAACCGTTGATATCAAGCTCACCACGCCAAGTGGAAACCTCGCTTACAATCTGGCTTGGGGCGATGCGGTAATTGTATCTCCTAAAACGGCTGAGACGAACAAGACGCAGCCTGTGGGCACTGGACCGTTCAAGTTTGACCGTTGGATGAAGGGGCAGGAAATTCGGATTTCCCGTTTCGACCAGTATTGGGGTGAACAACCGAAGCTGGACAAAGCCTCTTTCCGTTTCATCTCTGATCCTAATGCCGCTTTTGCTGCAATGATCTCTGGCGATCTGGATGCATTCCCGACATTTTCCGCTCCAGAGACCATTATTCAATTTCAAGCGGACCCACGCTTTGAAGTTGCTATTGGCACGACTGAGGGTGAAACCATCCTTGCGATGAACAACACTCGCGGCCCGCTCAAGAACAAGCTCGTGCGTCAGGCAATCTCGCATGCGGTCAATAAGCAAGCCTTGATTGACGGGGCAATGTTTGGACTTGGTACGCCAATTGGAACGCACTTTGCTCCGCACCATCCCGCTTATAATGATCTGACAGGGCTTTACCCTTACGATCCGGCAAAAGCGAAAGAGCTTCTTGCCAAAGCTGGGTATCCAGATGGCTTCAGCGCAACGCTGAAACTGCCACCACCGACCTATGCCCGTCGTGGTGGTGAGCTGATTGCCTCCGATCTGAAGAAGATCGGCATTGATTTGAAGATCGTGCCTGTTGAATGGGCGCAGTGGCTTTCCGAGGTCTTCAAGGAAACCAATTACGATTTCACAATCGTTTCTCATGTTGAGCCGATGGATATTGGTATCTATGCGCGCGATAAGTACTACTTCAACTACAACAGTGATGCTTTCAAGCAACTGATTGAAGAGCTGAATGTGACTGTTGACGAAGAGAAGCGGTATGAGCTTTTGAAGCAGGCACAGCAAGTCATCTCCGAGGATGCTGTGAACGTCTACCTGTTCCAGTTGGCGAAATCTGCAGTGTGGAATGCCAATGTGAAGGGGCTTTGGCGAAACTCCCCTACACCGGGTAACGATCTGTCGCAGGTCTATTGGGCGAATAACTAAAAACACCTAGCAAATACACGTAGATATTTGCACAGGACTGCGGTTGCAACCGCAATCGCAGTCCTTCTCAATTGCTATTCCAAATTATATGGTTTAAGCGGTTGCCAAACTGGCAGTTACTTTAGGGGTAACCCTTTTCTCTCATTGTGCAATTTGCTTGTGCAACGCAAGTTTGATTGGTTTAGCGGATTTGTCCGATGCTCTGGTTTGCGTTCCTTCGTCTCATAGGCTTACTGACAACTCTCCTGGCCGCAAGCCTCGTCATCTTCGTTGTGCTTGAGGTTATTCCCGGTGATCCGGCTGAAGTGATGCTTGGGCTGAATGCGCAGCCTGACACACTCGCAGCTCTGCGCGCTGAACTTGGCCTCAACGCTCCTTTATCCACCCGCTATGTGAACTGGTTGCTGGGCATGTTGCGGGGTGAATTTGGTGTGAGCTACACGTATTCAGTTCCGGTTTCTGAACTGATCGGCGAACGCATTCAGGTCAGCCTTCCACTTGCAACTGGCGCACTGATCCTCTCGACAGTCATTGCTATACCGATCGGCGTTTACTCTGCCCGCTATCATGGCAAGGTCATCGACACAGGTATTATGTCCATTGCCCAGATCGGCATTGCTATCCCGAACTTCTGGATTGCCATTTTGCTGGTTTACGTGTTTGCGATTGTACTGCGGGTTTTACCATCTGGTGGTTTCCCGGGCTGGGATGTGAGCTTTTTTGGCTCATTGCAGGCGCTCTTATTGCCTGTTATCGCGCTGGCTCTTCCCCAAGCGAGTATTCTGGCCCGCGTGATGCGCTCAGCCTTGCTGGATGTTTTGCATGAAGATTATATCCGCACAGCGCGTGCCAAAGGGCTCTCCAACAAAGCCACGCTTTGGAGACACGGCGTACGCAATGCTCTTATTCCGGTCCTGACTATTCTGGGTCTTCAGTTCTCTTTCCTGATCGCAGGTACGGTGATTATTGAAAACCTCTTTTACCTACCAGGCCTAGGGCGCCTGATTTTCCAAGGCATTACTCAGCGCGATCTGATCGTAGTGAAGAGCAGTGTCATGTTGCTCGTTGCTCTTACAATCTTTGTGACATTCCTTGTCGACATCGCCTACGCAGCCATTGATCCGAGACTGAGGCGACGTGCATGAATCAGGAACTCCCAAGTTATCCGCCGCTTGCCAGTTTTGACGAAATCTCCATCTGGAAGAAAGCCTTTCACAGTCGTTCTTTCGTGATCGGGGCAGTGCTTGCTCTCGTTATTCTCATTGCCGGGGTTACTTCCCTCTTCTGGACACCCTATGCCATCGATGTTCTGGATGTTTCCAAGCGCCTTAAGCCGATGAGTTCTGAATTCTGGTTTGGGACGGATCAGTATGGTCGCGATATTTTCTCCATGCTGATGGTTGGCGCCCGCACCTCCATTATTGTAGCGCTGATTGCTGTTGGCATCGGTATGCTGATTGGCGTGCCATTGGGACTACTGGCAGCGGCCCAAAAGGGTTTTCTGGAAGAGCTGGTGATGCGCACCAATGATCTGATTTTCGCATTTCCGTCTCTGCTCTCCGCCGTGCTCATCACATCCATCTTTGGACCAGGAACAATCAACGCTGTAATTGCGATTGGCATCTTCAATATTCCAGTTTTTGCCCGCGTTGCTCGCGGTGGCGCCTTGTCTCTTTCAGGACGCGAGTTTTTGCTTGCCGCCCGTCTTTCCGGCAAGAGCTCGTTCTTGATCACTCTGGAACACGTTATTCCGAACATTGCCAACCTGCTGATTGTACAGGCGACCATTCAGCTTTCTCTTGCAATCCTTTCAGAGGCAGGTCTCTCCTATCTTGGTTTGGGGACGCAACCACCCATGGCGAGTTGGGGCCGCATGTTGTATGAGGCCCAGACCATGGTTGCTTTTGCACCGCAGCTGGCGCTTTATCCGGGATTTGCGATTATCTTTTCTGTTCTCGGCTTTAACCTTCTTGGCGACGGACTACGGGATTTACTGGATCCGAAGATGCGGAGGAGAGTTGCGTGACCTCTGTTTTTTCCGCCACTGACCTTTGCGTTTCCATTTCTGGCAAGCCGATCCTGCGCAATGTGAGCTTTGACCTTGAGCAGGGCAAAATTCTCGGTCTCGTCGGCGAAAGTGGCTCTGGTAAATCCATGAGTGCGCTCTCAGCAATGCAGCTTTTACCAGAGGGTGCTCATCAGATTGGTGATCTGATGTTTGAGGGCAAGAACCTCACGCGCGCTACAGATACAGAGATGACCCATGTACGTGGCAAAGACATCTCTATGGTCTTCCAGGAGCCGCTGACCGCTCTCAACCCAACCCGCACCATTGGCGAGCAAGTTGCTGAAGGCCTTCGCTGGCACCAGGGTCTTACGCGCAAGGAAGCGATGGACCAGACCATCGATGTTCTGGAACGGGTTGGTCTTGGTCTTGAATATGGTTTGATTGATCGTTTCCCTCACCAGCTTTCCGGCGGACAGAGGCAGCGCGTTGTCATCGCCATTGCCATCGCCTGTAAGCCCAAGGTGTTGATTGCTGATGAGCCGACCACCGCACTTGATGTGACGGTTCAGGCGCAGATCCTGACATTGCTGAAAGACATCGTGCGCAAAGAACAGATGGCCATGCTGCTCATTTCGCACGATCTGGCCGTTGTTGCTGACATGGCGGACACTGTTGCGATTATGAAGGACGGGGTGATTGTTGAGCGCGGCCCAACTTGTGAGCTGTTCGACAACCTTTCTCACCCCTATTCCAAGAAGCTGTTTGAAGCCTCCAATCACGTACCTGTTCCGCGGCAAGAGCCGGTTGACGAGGTCACACAGCCGCTCTTGAAGGTGAGCAATGTGCTGCGGGAATATCCTCTCCCTCGCGCCAGCATCTTCACACGCAGACAATGGCACCGGGCCGTGCAACATGTCTCCTTCCACGTCGCCCCTCGTCAGAGCATGGGACTGGTGGGTGAAAGTGGATGCGGTAAATCCACCCTTGCACGCACTATTTTGGGACTGACGCCTCCGAACGCTGGCCATATCCAGTTTCTTGGCAAAGATCCTTACTCGGTTTCACGAAAAGACCGTCAGGATTTGCAGCTGGGCATTCAAGCCGTGTTCCAAGATCCTTATGGAAGCTTTGATCCGCGGCATACTGTTGAACGTACCGTGGGTGAGCCTTTGCACCTCATGCGCAACGAACTGTCTCGTTCTCAACGTAAAAAACGCGTTCATGAGGTTTTGGAAAGCGTGGGGCTTTCTTCTGCAGATGCCAACAAATATCCGCACGAATTTTCTGGCGGACAACGGCAGCGTATCGCGATTGCTCGTGCGCTGGTCACCAATCCAAGCCTGATCGTCGCGGATGAACCCGTTTCTGCGCTTGATGTTTCCATCAGAGCACAAATTCTGGATCTCTTTGCAGATTTGCGTGATCGGCTAGGTATGGCTTATCTGTTCATTTCACACGATCTGTCTGTTGTGCAGGCTATTACTGACCGGGTGATTGTGATGAACGCTGGCCGGATTGTTGAAGAAGGTCCAACCGGAGAAGTCTTTTCCAATCCCAAACATCCTTACACACGTATCCTTGTTTCTGCGGCACCAGACCTCAACGAAGCCTTGCGCAGGCGCAGAGAAAAAGAGAACAAAGATACGCATTGAGCGCTATTGCCTGAAGCAAACCAATGCAGCTAGCCTTGCATTTGCTCAGGCTACAGCAATCGGAGACATGTTATGACAACAGCTGAGAACCAGCTTCGCCGGGAAGTTATAAGAACGGCGCGTGCTTTACAAAGCACTGGTTTGACACATGGAACCTCCGGCAACGTGAGCGCCCGATATGAAAACGGTATGCTCATCACCCCTTCTGGCATTCCTTACGAAGACCTGGAGATCAAGAAGATTGTCTTCATGGATCTTGAAGGCGGATACTTTGGGGATTACTTGCCTTCGTCCGAGTGGCGCATGCATATGGACATCTACCGGAACTACAAAGAAGCAGAGGCGGTTGTTCACTGTCATTCAGCCAGAGCGACTGCGCTTTCAACCCATAACAAAGGCATTCCGGCCTTTCATTATATGGTGGCTGTTGCTGGCGGTGATCAGATCAAATGCGCAGATTACGCCACGTTCGGAACCAAAGCCCTATCTCAAGCAATGATCAATGCGCTAGAAGACCGGAAGGCTTGCCTTTTGGCACATCATGGACAGATCGCTTTTGGTCCATCGCTGCACAAAGCGTTTGGCCTTGCCGGTGAAGTGGAAGCATTGGCTGATCAGTACTTGTCTGCGCTGGTTCTGGGAGAACCTGCACCTCTTTCTCCAACTGAGATGAAAGAGATTTTGAGAAAATTTAAAAGCTACGGCAAACAGCTGGATGCATTGGATGGAAACGACGCGGGTGCTTTTGAAATGCCCCAGCGACGTGACTAATCCAGAAAAGAACAAAGAATACAGAGGCGAATGCCTTTTATGATTGTAATGGGGGAATAACTGGAACATGCGAATTGGACTTGACTGGGGTGGTACTAAAATTGAAGCGCTGGCACTTTCTAACGAAGGTGAAGAACTGTTTCGCAAACGCGTTCCAACTCCCAAGAACGACTATCAGGGTTGCGTAGAAGCTGTTATCGGACTGGTTGCTGCAACGGAGGCGGCGACTGGCGAAGTCGGCACAGTGGGCATTGGCATTCCGGGTTCTATCTCGCCCAGCACGGGGCTGGTTAAGAACGCAAACTCCACCTGGATGAACGGGAAACCTCTCGATAAAGATCTTACAGATGCGCTTGGCCGTGAAGTGCGCATTCAAAACGATGCCAATTGCATGGCGGTATCTGAGGCCATTGATGGAGCGGGAGCAGGATGCGGAGTTGTTCACGGCATCATCATTGGCACTGGCTGTGGCTCAGGCATTGCGATTAATGGACGTCCCCATAAAGGCGCTAACGGCATTGGCGGCGAATGGGGCAACGTTACTGTGCCGTGGATGCAGGAAGGCGAGTTCCCAGGGCCGCTCAACTGGACCGGACACCACGGTACGATTGACCTTTTGTGCTCTGGCACAGGTTTCCAGTGGGATTATGAGAATGCCACCAGCAAGGTTCTTAAGGGCCGTGAGATCATTGAGTTGATGCGCTCTGGTGATGAAGCTGCCATGGGCACCTATCAGCGTTATGTAAGCCGCTTAGGCCGCGCCTTGGCGATGGCAGCCAACATTTTAGATCCGGACTGTTTTGTACTCGCTGGTGGAATGTCCAACGTGGAGGAGATTTACAAGGATCTTCCTGCTGCGATGCGTCCTTACATTTTCTCTGATGGTTATGATTTTGATATCCGCAAGGCCAAACACGGCGACAGCTCTGGTGTGCGCGGAGCGGCATGGCTGTGGGGTAAAGGCGAAACAACGCTGCGGCATGTCAACGAAAGCTCGTAAACGTACTTTTCCTTATGGATTTCTCTTTCTATAGTCAGAACTCACGATTCCGATTTCCTGAAAGAAATTTCCATGACAATGACAAGCCAAGAAGTCCTTGCAAAGCTGGTTAGCTTTGACACGGTCAGCGCAAAAACCAATCTCCCCCTGATCAAGTGGATCGAAGAGTATCTTAATGATCTGGGGGTCTCCTCTTCCATTCTACCAGACGAGACGGGTGAGAAGGCGAGCCTGTTTGCGACGATCGGCGGAGATGGGACCGATGGTTACATTCTTTCAGGTCACACAGATGTGGTGCCGGTTGAAGGGCAAGACTGGAGCAGTAACCCGTTCTCCCTTCGCGAAGAAGACGGTCTGCTATACGGTCGCGGTTCCTGTGACATGAAAGGCTTCGTAGCGTGCTCTCTTGCCAAAGTGCCAGAGATGCTCAAGGCGCCGCTGAACAAACCGTTTCACCTGATGTTCTCCTATGATGAAGAAACAGGCTGTACCGGCGTTCAGCCTGTGCTGTACAAACTTGCTGGCGAAGGCTTTCAGGCGGAAGCATGTTTCGTTGGTGAGCCGACTGAAATGCAGGTTGTAGTGGCACATAAATCCAAAGCCTCCTACCGCGCTGTGTTTACCGGCCTTTCCTGCCACTCCTCCCTTGCACCAAAGGGCGTAAACGCCGTGCATTATGGCGCTCGTCTTGTTGCAAAACTTGAAGAGATGGCACGGGAACTGGCAGCGGGCCCGAGCGATGATCTGTTTGACTTGCCATATTCCACGGCTCACACAGGTGTCATGAAGGGCGGCACTGCACTCAACATTGTGCCTGAACACTGCGAAGTCATCTTCGAGTTCCGTGTGCTGCCAACTGAAAGCCTCCAAGCTTGCATGGACGAGATCAGGCGTTATGCCACGGAGGAGCTTCTTCCTGAAATGCGCAAAGTTTCTGAAAAGGCAGATATCGAGCTCATTCCTTACTCTGAGATCCCAGGACTGGATACGGAAGTTGAAGCGGATGTGACTGTTCTGGCGAAGAAACTGGCTGGTCGCAACGACCACGCAAAAGTTGCTTATGGCACAGAAGCCGGCCTGATCCAGACCATTTTGAAAGTCCCAACCGTGGTGTGTGGCCCAGGTAGCATCGAGCAAGCTCATAAACCGGACGAGTACATCAAACAGTCCGAACTCGAAAAGTGCGACGGTTTCCTAGACCGCCTGATCCAGCACGCGTGTGCTTAAGTTGATGATGGGGAGCTCTTCACGATGGGTTGAAGGGCTCTTCTTTTCATTGCTGGGTGCAATTTTGTTTCAGGAGTTGCACCTATGAGCTCCTTAGGTTATGAAAATCGCATGATGACTATGCAAGCACAAAACATGCTGTGGTGGTGGCGCCGGTGACGGTGGCTGAACACGCATGTCTTGTTGACCTGTAATTTCCAAGCCGCCGCATTTTCTGCAGGCGGCTTTGTTGTATCTACCGCCTCGCAAACATCGGAAACAGGTGTGCACGACCCGGAGGATTGACCATGCCGATTACGGCAGAACGGACTTATAAGAGCAAAGGCGGCGTTATCATCCGCCGTAAAAGCCGAAATGCTGATTATGCCGCTGGTACAAGCGAATGGATGGACAGGCTGGACCGTCAACGCGGTGCTGTGCTTTCCTCTTCCTACGAATATCCGGGCCGCTACACGCGCTGGGATATGGCGTTGGCCAACCCACCGCTGCTGATTGAATCCAATGATCGCAAGATTACCATTCAAGCGCTAAACGAGCGTGGGCGCGTGCTGATGCCTGCCGTTCATGGCGCATTGGATGGTCACGAGGATATCGCAGATTTCAATGCAGATGAGTACCGCATTGATCTGACTATCAAGACGCCGGACAGAGCCTTTTCAGAGGAAGAGCGTTCCCGCCAGCCTTCAACCTTCTCCGTGGTGCGTACACTTGTTGATCTGTTTTCCTGTGACGACGATCAGCTCGGGTTGTATGGTGCATTCGGATATGATTTGACGTTCCAGTTTGAGCCGATTAATCAGAAGCTGCAACGTCCTGACGACCAGCGGGACATGGTGTTGTTTCTGCCCGATGAAATCCTGATTGTTGACCACTATGGCCGTAAAGCCCATGTGCTGGAATACGATTTTGAGTTCAATGCCAAAACGACAGACGGTCTGCCGCGTGATGGTGAAGAAACACCCTACAAAGCAGCGACTGAAACTCCAGCACGGGGTGACCATGAACCGGGTGAGTACGCTGATCTGGTGCGCTCTGCAGTCGATTATTTCAAGCGCGGTGATCTGTTTGAGACCGTTCCGGGACAAGTGTTCTATGAGCCTTGCAAAAACCCACCATCCGCTGTTTCTCGCCGTTTGCAGCAGATCAACCCTTCGCCTTATTCCTTTTTCATCAACCTAGGCAACGCCGAATATCTGGTTGGTGCCTCTCCTGAGATGTATGTGCGAGTGACTGGTGGTCGCCGTGTGGAGACATGCCCGATTTCTGGCACGATCCGCCGCGGCAAGAACGCGATTGAAGATGAAGCACAAATCCGCAAGCTGCTGAACTCCGCCAAAGACGAAGCAGAACTGACCATGTGTTCTGACGTGGACCGGAATGATAAGAGCCGCATCTGTGTTCCAGAGTCTGTCCGCGTGATTGGTCGTCGTCAGATCGAGATGTATTCTCGTCTGATTCATACCGTGGATCACATCGAAGGCACTCTGCTTGATGGCAAGGATGCGCTGGATGCGTTCCTTTCTCATACATGGGCTGTAACTGTTACTGGTGCGCCGAAGCGTTGGGCTATGCAGTTTATCGAGGATCACGAAAGGAGTTCTCGTGCATGGTATGGCGGTGCGATCGGTGCTGTGCTGTTTAATGGCGATATGAACACAGGTCTGACCCTGCGCACAGTTCGCATCAAGGATGGTGTAGCTCAGATCCGTGCAGGTGCCACGCTGCTTTATGACAGCATCCCAGAGGATGAAGAAGCTGAGACTGAGCTGAAAGCATCTGCGATGATTGCTGCGGTTCGCGAAGCTGGACTTGCGCTTACCTCTGAAGAGGAAGTGGTTAAGGCTAAACCGGGCAAAGGCAAGAAGATTCTACTCGTCGACCACGAAGACAGTTTCGTGCACACACTGGCAAATTACTTCCGTCAGACAGGCGCTGAGGTTGTGACTTACCGTAGTCCAGTGCTAGATGACGTCTTTGATCAGGTTAGTCCGGATCTGGTCGTGTTGTCCCCAGGCCCAGGTTCTCCGAAGGACTTTGACTGCCGGGCTACCATCGAACGGGCCCGTGCACGCAAGCTGCCAATTTTTGGTGTGTGTCTTGGTCTGCAGGCGCTGACTGAAGCGTTTGGCGGTGAACTTGACCAGCTTGATGTGCCTGTGCATGGCAAGCCATCTCTTGTTTCCTTCAGTCACGGTTCCAAGCTGTTTGATGGGCTGAGTTCACCTGTCAGTGTTGGCCGTTATCACTCCTTGTTTGCTAAACGGGATGTGTTGCCAGATTGCTTTGAGGTAACCTCAGAGACCAAAGACGGTGTGATCATGGCAATTGAACACAAGAATGAGCCTATTGGCGCTGTTCAGTTCCATCCAGAGTCTATCATGTCCCTCGATCAAGACGGTGGTCACAAGATTATTGAAAATGTGATGACCAAACTTCTTACCGGTGGCTAGATCGACTCTCTGACCAAATTGAATTCATCAATTGGACTAAATTAAAGGCCGGGATTGAGCGATCACTTCCGGCCTTTCTCCTAGAATTTTGTATAGATGGTTTATCTGCACGAAACCTAGAAGCATCTTTGGTCGCATTGTTGTGGAATTGCAGCATATAAATGCGCTGGATAGTGAACGTGAACCTATTCAGATTGAGAATATTGCAAGTCTCATGTGCGCCGGGTTGCGTTATATGACTAATCTATGCACGATTGAAGTGATTGACGCAGTCATTTTCCATAGGGATCTATAGACTGCAAAAGATCTTTACTGCGTATCCTACCGGAGAACAGTTGCCACTTTTCGGGATTACGCTTTGATTGACGAGAGTTTGCTCTCAAGGTTCACTAAAGAGGATAAAGATGAAGGTACGCGGTATTTTAAGCGGCGTTTTGATGGGCGCAGCGGTTCTAACAGGAACGTTTGCGACTACAGCAACTGCAGCAGAGAAGATCACTGTCGGCGCCTTGCGCTTCACTTCTCATGCGGCGAATTTTGTTGCGTTTGAAAAGGGTTATTTCGACGAGGCTGGTCTGGAAGTTGAGTTCAAGTTCTTTCAGGCAGCACAACCAATGGCGCTTGCTATCGCCTCCGGCGATGTGGACTTCGGCCTTACCGCAATTTCCGGTGGCTTGATCAGTCTTGCCGATAAGGGCGCTGTGAAAGTGATTGGTGGCGCACTACAGGAAGAAGCTGGCATTGACGGCCAGATGATCCTTGCCTCAAAAGCTGCGTTTGATGCAGGCCTGAAAACTCCGGCTGATCTGAAAGGCAAGAGCTTTGGTGTGACGACAGCAGGCTCGTCTTTCCATTACATGGCACATAAGATTGCAGATAAAGAAGGTTTTGGGCGCAAAGACATCAAGATTCGCCCACTCCAAAAAGTAGGCGCTGTGATTGGTGCGCTGAAGAGTGGTCAGATTGATGCGTGGTCTATTGTTCCCCACATCGCAAAAGGCCTTGCCAAGTCCCCACAAGTGGAAATGATCGGCAAAGTCTCTGACTATGTACCGAATTATCAGGTGACCACTGTCTTTACCTCCGCGAAGAACATTAATAGTAATCCTGAGCTGGTAAAGACCTTCCTTGGTGCCTACTCTAAAGGCGCAGCTGATTTTAACGCGACTCTGGTGGACAAATCCGCAGGAGATGCGGCGGCTGAAGACATGGTGAAGCTCATTCATAAGTACGTCTATGCTGATCGTTCATATGAGAAAGCTGCTCCATCCATTCGCAATGGAGCGATGCGTCTTAACGAAGGTGCTGCGCTAAACATGGCGAGTGTTGAAGACCAGCTCAACTGGTTCAAGAGCGAAAAGCTGGTGCCAGCAGGTGTAACACTCGACAAGCTGGTTGATGTGAAGTTCGTCGAAACCTTCTAATCCAACACACGCATTGCCCGCTGCGGGTGGGCAATGCCTTTTCCCTTAATCCGGTTGGATTACATGCAAATTTCCATTGAAAATCTCTCGCATGCCTACGGCTCTGTCGAGGTTCTGAATGATATCAACCTGACCTTTGAGCCCGGCGAGATTGCCGTGATCATCGGTCCGTCCGGTTGCGGAAAATCTACGTTGCTGCGTCTGATGGGCGGACTTGAAGAGCCGAGCAAGGGCGCCGCTTATATTGCAGGTCAGGCGCCAGAAGGGTCTCTCAATCCCCTCACCTACATCTTTCAGGATTTTGCGTTGCTGCCATGGCGCTCTGTGGCCGGGAATATCTCTTTGGTGCTTGAAGACCACAAGCTATCCAAACAGCAGAGCAAGGCGATCATTGATGATGTGCTTGCACGCACCAACCTCTCAGAGTTTCATGATGCACTTCCACGTCAGTTATCCGGTGGGATGAAGCAGCGTGTGGCAATTGCGCGAGCGTTGGCTGTGCGTCCAGCCTTTCTGCTCATGGATGAGCCTCTGTCAGCTTTGGACAGCCAGACACGAGAACTTCTGATGGATGATCTGGTGGCTCTTTGGGCCCGTGAGGCATTCTCTGCTTGCTATGTGACGCATAATCTTGCTGAAGCTGTTCGCCTTGGCCACAAGGTCATTGTGTTGTCTCGCCGCCCGGGCAAGGTTCGCGATGTTGTTGAGATCTCGATCCCTCTTGAAAAACGCCGGGAGCGAGCTGTGGAGCTTGAGGAGGTGCAGCAGCAGTTATGGCATATGATGCGCGAAGAAGCTCTTGCTGCAGATAGGGAGCTTGCCGATGTCTGATCAGATAAACCGCAAGAAAGTTCCTTTTCGTGGAGGCGGGTTCAAGCCACGCTCAATCCGCTTTGTTGCTCCATTTGTGTTTCTGGCATTGGTGTTGTTCTGGGAATTTGGCTCCCGCACAGGCATCATCAGCAATTTGGTTTTACCAGCGCCGTCGGAAGCGTTTCAGGCCTTCTTAGATCTCTATAATTCGGGTTTATTCTGGAAGCACGTGAGCACAAGTCTTTATCGGCTTGTCTTTGGCTGGAGCATTGGAACTGCACTTGGCATTTTGGTGGGATTGCTGATTGGGCTGTTTTCATTGGCGCGATCCAGCCTATTGCCGCTTACCTCAGCGTTTTTCCCAATCCCGAAGATTGCCCTGCTGCCGCTCTTCATCATCTGGTTTGGAATCGGGGAAGGTTCCAAAGTTGCGACAATCCTGTTTGGTACGTTTTTTCCTACAGTCATCGCCACTTATGGCGGCGTTGACCATGTGGAGCGTGGGTTGATCCGCATGGGGCAATCCTTCGGTATGAGCTGGCTTTCCATTGTGCGGAAGATCATTTTGCCAGGCGCTTTACCAGCGATCCTTTCAGGTGCTCGGATCTCCGCGAGCATAGCAATTATTCTGCTGGTCGCCGCAGAGATGATTGGCGCAGAATACGGCATCGGCGCTTATGTGTTGATGGCAGGTTCCTTGTTCGCAACAGATCAGTTGATCGTCGGCGTTGCGATGCTTTCCATTTTGGGGCTGTGCGTCAGCTGGTTGATCGGGAAAGCGGAAAAGGCCCTGCTGAACTGGCGCGGGTAATAGACAGGCTTCGCTGGAGAATAAAACAGCGAAGCTTTGCTTTCTAAGCAGAACTGGAATTACACGCGTTTTTGAAATTCACCTCAAACACGCTGACCCAGCCATTGTTATAGCTTTCGCGCATTGTGGAGCCGATTTCGCCAAGCTTTTCCCAATCGTGATGGCTTAAAACCACTCTGGTGCCTTCACCATCCTTCTCAAACGTCACATCCACACAGGTTGCCATGCTCTCCGGGTTATTAATGTGCCAGAGGATCGAAAGGGCATGTGAGGGCTGATAGATTTTGAGCGTTCCCCAATCATGGCGTGTGCCATCTTTTGCGACTTCATATAGCTTGCCGCCTTCCTGCTGCTCACAAAAGACCTCGGGCAGTTCGCCGCCACTCATTGCTGTTACAGAATGGGTTTGAATTGGCCACCATTTGCTGAAATCACTTGTAAAAACCTCAAAGGCTCTTTCCGGACTACAGTTCACCTTAATCGTTTTCACCACTGGTGTGATCATGCTGATCTCCTGTTGTTTGGTGACTTCATAAGACAGATTTATAACCACGAACTGTCAAGTCAGAAGCTCAAACTTCTATACCCTCCCGTTTCGACACAGATTAGAACTTCTTCTGCCAAAAATTAAAGATGGCATGTTCCCACATTTTGCTTCTATTGTTTCGCTGAAAGCTAATCTGAACGAAGATGTTGGCAGGCCGAAAAAAGGCATATTGCAGTCTTATCTCAGTCTTAGTGCCATATCAGACGAGGACAAATCATGGTTTTACGCATAAACGACACGATCCCTAATTTGACTGTTCCTACTGATCATGGAGAGATAAGTCTGCACGATTGGGTTAGAGACAGCTGGGCGATCATCTTCTCTCACCCTAAGGATTTTACACCTGTTTGCACGACTGAGTTCGGTGCTGTGGCCCAGCTTGGTAATGAATGGGCCAAGCGTAACACTAAAGTTCTTGGCGTTTCAGTTGATGGCGTGGAAGACCACAAGAAGTGGAAAGTCGACATTGAATCTGTTGGCGGTGCAAAGCCAGACTTTGCGATTGTAGCCGATGCTGGTCTTGAAATGGCCAAAGCCTTCGATATGCTGCCTGCTGAATATGTGCTACCTGATGGCCGCACACCTGCTGATTCAGCAACAGTTCGTTCTGTCTTCATCATTGGGCCGGACAAGCAAGTGAAGCTGATGATGACCTACCCTATGACCGTTGGGCGAAATTTTGCAGAAATACTGCGTGCACTGGACGGGCTTCAGATGTCTGCCAAGGGCGTTGCAACGCCTGCGGACTGGACTGTTGGCGAGGATGTGATCGTGCCCCCAGCCGTCAGTACCGAAGACGCAGAAGTTAAATTTGGCTCTGTGAAAACAGTCCTGCCCTATCTGCGATATGTGAGTGCGCCGAGCTAAACACTCAGAACACGGTCCTTTCAATAGAAAGCCCCGCAGAGATGATCTCTACGGGGCTTTTGAATGTTTTATTGAACCTGAGACTTAGTCAACTTTACGAACTGCGCCTTTGGATGCGCTGGTGGTCATGGCAGCATAGGCTTTCAGCGCGGTGGTCACCTTGCGCTTACGCGTCTCAACAGGTTTCCATGCAGCATTCCCTTTTGCTTCCATCGCAGCGCGGCGGGAGGCAAGCTCTTCATCAGAAACACGCATCTCGATTTTACGGTTTGGAATGTCGATATCAATCATATCGCCTTCTTCCAACAGGCCGATATTGCCGCCTTCAGCTGCTTCCGGGGAGACATGGCCAATGGACAAACCGGAAGACCCACCAGAGAAGCGGCCATCTGTGATGAGTGCGCAGGCTTTGCCGAGGCCTTTGGACTTGAGGTAGCTGGTTGGATACAGCATTTCCTGCATGCCCGGACCGCCACGAGGGCCTTCGTAACGAATGAGAACGATGTCGCCCTCTTTCACTTTACCTGTCAGGATCGCGCTGACTGCTGTGTCCTGAGATTCAAAG
Source organism: Pseudovibrio sp. Ad5 (assembly GCF_001623095.1). NCBI lineage: Bacteria > Pseudomonadati > Pseudomonadota > Alphaproteobacteria > Hyphomicrobiales > Stappiaceae > Pseudovibrio > Pseudovibrio sp. Ad5. Next base: position 188,481 of record NZ_LMCH01000061.1, read on the forward strand.
ATGCGTGCAGGGCCGGAGAATGTGAGAATGCTCTCATCTACACCAGCTGTCTTAACGATACAGCCGTCTTCTGCCAGATTGCCGTAGAGAACTGCCAGTCCGCCATCCTGTGAGAAGGCATGTTCTTTGGAACGGATAACGCCGTTTTCACGATCTTCATCAACGCCTTCCGCATAGCGGGAGCTTTGAGAGAAGGCGACCTGTGTCGGCACACCACCAGGTGCTGCTGAGAAGAACTCGCGTACGCTTGTGCTGTCTGTGCGTTTGATATCCCAGCGCTCAAGAGCATCGGCTAAGTCTTTGGCATGTACTGATTTTACTGAGGTATCGATAAGGCCTGCACGGTCCAGCTCACCCAGAATACCGAGGATACCACCTGCGCGGTGAATGTCTTCCATGTGGACGTTGGCGATCGATGGAGCCACCTTACACAACACTGGTACAATGCGAGATAGACGGTCAATGTCTTCCATGGTGAAGTCCACTTCACCTTCCTGCGCTGCGGCCAGCAAATGCAGAACGGTGTTGGTGGAACCGCCCATCGCGATGTCCATAATCATTGCATTTTCAAAAGCTTTGAAGTTTGCAATGTTACGCGGCAGTGCGCTCTCATCTTCCTGTTCGTAATAGCGTTTTGCCAGATCTACGATCAGGTGACCAGCTTCGATGAACAGGCGTTTACGGTCTGAATGCGTTGCCAGAGTTGAGCCATTGCCCGGAAGGGACAGGCCCAGAGCTTCTGTCAGACAGTTCATGGAGTTTGCGGTGAACATGCCAGAACAGGAGCCACACGTCGGGCATGCGCTGCGCTCGATGCTTTCAACGTCGCTGTCAGAAACGTTGTCATCAGCTGCGGCGATCATTGCGTCGACAAGGTCAACTTTGCGTTTTTCACCGTTTGCGAGCGTTACTTTGCCAGCTTCCATCGGTCCACCGGACACAAACACGGTTGGAATGTTCAGGCGCAAAGACGCCATCAGCATGCCTGGAGTGATCTTGTCACAGTTGGAAATACAGACCATGGCATCTGCGCAGTGGGCGTTGACCATGTACTCCACGGAGTCGGCGATCAACTCACGAGATGGCAAGGAGTAGAGCATGCCGTCGTGACCCATTGCGATGCCGTCATCGACTGCGATGGTGTTGAACTCTTTTGCGATGCCACCGGCCTGCTCAATTTCGCGAGCGACGAGCTGGCCGAGGTCTTTCAAATGCACGTGGCCTGGCACGAACTGCGTGAAGGAGTTGACGACAGCAATAATTGGCTTGCCGAAGTCATTTTCTTTAACACCGGTTGCCCGCCACAGGCCTCTGGCGCCTGCCATGTTGCGGCCGTGTGTGGAAGTGCGCGAACGATAGTTTGGCATCGAAAACCCCAATCTGGCGAATATGTTATTTACGCGTTGCGGTATAGTTAGTTTTATCGGACTAATTTGGCAACTTTTCTTCAGCTTACAACACTAATGAGAAAAAGAGTACCCGCGGGTACGCCTCTCCCCTTCTGATCGCTTGAGCATTTCTCGGGTGTCGCCTGCTCGTGCCTCAAGTCTTGCAGCTTTTAGAAGCGGTTAAAGGCAAAACTGGAGAGATCGTGACCAGCTGGTTTCCCTGTGAGCACATCTGCCATAAGACGTCCAATAGATGGGCCTATTCCAAACCCATGGCCTGAGAAACCCGTCACGATATGCAGGTTATCCAGATTTGGAGCTCTATCGATCACCGGCAAAAAGTCTGGCATGGCATCAATGAGGCCGCCCCAGGCGGATTGCAGTTTCGTACCCTTGAGCTGCGGGAAACGATCAGCGAGTGCTTGTGTTAGAGCACCCAGCTCTTTCTGATCAGGTTTGGAGTTGAGGACGCGCATTGCTTCAAACGGTGTTATGTCCGCTCCGGTCCAACGTCTTTTTTGCATCCAGTGATCAGGGTAGTTTTTTGGAGACCATGGTTTGATGCTGGTACCCTTGAGGTTTTCGGCCATGTTGGGCAGCCATTCTTTCAGGAACCGAAATGAATCCAGACCAATATGATGGGTCTGGTTGTTCTTCAGTGCCAGCGTGTAGCCACCATCCTGACGGCGGCGCATAGCAAAAGTGTTGTCTGAGGCATTTGCCGGGAAGACATCCGGTACGGCTTGCGTTGCTGCAACGGTCAACTCTACAGAAAGTTGAGGCAGTTTAATGCCTGCATTGGCGGCGAACAAAGAAGACCATGCCCCACCTGCCAGCATTACCTGTCCTGCTTTGATCTCGCCTTGCTCTGTGACAACGCCCACAACCTCGCCACCGGACTTTACCAATGTACGAACAGCGTTGTTTTCGCAAATGACAGCTCCAAGTCGCTCTGCAGCTTTTGCGATGCCGAGCGTCGCCTGCCCGGGTTCAGCACGACCATCACTGGCAGTATGCATTCCGCCGATCCAGCGGCCTTCTTTACCTTTGATATCTTCATGAACCTGCGCTCTTGAGATCATGCAGGTATCAAGATCATATTTCCGGCCAAGCTCGACGAACTTCTCGAAGTTTTCCAAGTCCTCATGCTTTTCAGCAAGGTAGTAGACGCCGCTCGCGCTGTAGCCGAGGTCTTCCTCTGTCTCTTCGCTGAGCTCAGCCCACAAACGGCGAGCTTCGATAGAGAGCGGGATTTCCGGCTCATCACGTCCTTGCTGGCGAATCCAACCCCAATTACGGCTGGACTGTTCTCCTGCAACTCTCCCCTTTTCGCAAAGAGTGACGCTTACGCCCTTCTTGGCGAGGTAATAGGCGGTACACACACCAATGATGCCCCCGCCGATTATGAGCACATCTGTTTCCTGCGGCTGTTCTCCATGGAACTGCTGCGGTGTATTTTCTGAATAAATCACGTCACTTACTCAAGGAGGTTAGATAAAGGGTCCGAGCTTGATTTTGGAGCCATCGAAAAAACGCGAATAACGGAAGCGCATCAGGTCGTAGCCAGCTGGTTTGTCCATGAGCAAATCTGCCATTATGCGCCCTGCTGCTGGACCAATGCCAAACCCGTGCCCGGAAAAACCCGTTGCGATAAACACGCCCTTTTGCGTTGGGACTTCATCCATGATCGGGACAAAGTCCGGCATTGCATCAATCATTCCAGCCCAACTTTCTTCCATTTGCAGCCCTTTGAGCTGAGGGAAGCGGTCAACCAGACGATCCTGAATGCGTTTGAGAGCTTTCGGGCTTGGATCAGGGTTTAGCACACGACATGTTTCAAACGGTGAGACTTCATCTCCAGACCAATGCCACTTATGCGCCCATGAATCTGGATAGTTCTTTGGTGGGTTCATGCCAAAGGAAATGCCTTTGAAGGACGCTTTCACAGCAGGAAGCCACTTGAAGAGGTGACGAAACGAGTCCTTACCGATGTAGTGATCATGAATATCACTGACCGCAAGTGTGTAGCCACCATCTACTCTTTTGCGGAACGCGAATGTGCCGTCTGCAGCGTTGCCGTTGAAAAGATCAGGCGCAGCCTTGGTTGCAGCCACAGTTGCCCGCACACATAGCTGAGGCATGGACACGCCGAGATTTTGTGCAAAGAGTGAGGACCATGCACCAGCAGCGATCAGGACACGGTTTGCTTTGATCGTCCCCTTTTCGGTCACAGCACCTGTGAGTTTACCACCTTCAATCTCGAGCGTACGCACTGCACAGTCTTCAACGATCACAGCACCGTTGCGTTCCGCTGCTCTGCCAATCGCGGGCACAGCTATCCATGGCTCAGCACGGCCATCACTTGGTGTGACCATTCCGCCAACCCATTTGCCATCACGCCCCGGAATTTTGGCGTAGACCTCGTCTTTACTGAGGAGCTTGGTATCGAGTTGATGCTGTTTGGCGAGCTCAAGAAAGTCCTCATAGTTTTTGAGGTCCTCTTGTTTTTCTGCCAGATAATAAACACCCTCCTGGCGAAACCCGAGATCCTCTCCGGTTTCTTTCATCAGCTGCTGCCAGAGCCGGCTGCTTTCCATGGATATGGGGAGTTCTGCGGCATCCCTGCCTTGCTGGCGGACCCAGCCCCAGTTGCGGCTCGACTGTTCTCCGGCAACGCGGCCCTTTTCGCAGAGTGTCACGTTCACACCCTTTTGTGCCAGCCAGTAGGCTGTGCAGGTGCCAATCACGCCACCGCCAATAATCAGAACATCAGTCTGTTCTGGAAGGTCGCCGAAGAACTGTTGGGGAGTGGAGCTGGTATAGGTCGCCATGAAGGCCTCTAGGAATCGGATCTATAAATTACAATCCGATGAACTTAGCAGGACTAAGATACCACTGCACGAGGGTGTGCCTAAGCACTTAGTCGACCTTTGGATTAGACCATATTGGTAGGTCTGGTTGTTTCGCAACCAGAAGCTGGCCTGAGAACTCAACGCTCTCAGACCAGAGAATTGCTTAGCGCGGTGCCATACGGATTGCGCCATCCAAGCGGATGGTTTCACCGTTCAGCATTGGGTTGGTGCAGATTGCTTCCACCAGCTGAGCGTATTCGTCGCCGCGGCCCAAACGGGACGGGAACGGCACCTGCTGACCGAGTGAGTCCTGCACTTCCTGAGAGAGGCCACGAAGCATTGGAGTTTCGAAGATACCCGGTGCAACAGTCATCACGCGGATGCCGGACTTAGACAAGTCGCGTGCAACAGGCAATGTCAGAGCGGCGATGCCACCTTTAGACGCTGCATAAGCTGCCTGGCCGATCTGACCGTCAAATGCTGCCACAGATGCAGTGGAGATGATCACGCCGCGTTCACCATCTTCTGTCAGTGGCTCAAGATTTGCCATGCGTGTTCCAGCAAACGACGTACAGCGGAATGTGCCGACAAGGTTTACGTTGATCACCGTCTGGAACATATCCATTGGGTGCGGCTCACCACGAGAGGTGGTTTTTGCAACAGGCGCGATACCTGCACAGTTGACGAGAATACGTGTTGGGCCGTGCGCTGCTTCAGCTGCATCCAGACCTGCTTTCACGCTGTCATCGCTGGTGACGTCCACTTTGACGAACTGACCACCAATCTCTTGTGCCAGTGCTTTACCAGCTTCTTCATTCACGTCGAAAAGAGTTACTTTAACGCCATGGCCAGCCAATTTCCGTGCGGTTGCCGCGCCAAGACCTGATGAGCCGCCGGTTACAACGGCTGCAATTTCTTTATTAAGTTGCATGGAATCCCATCCCGATTCATTTTGTTTGCCCCGCTGTCTTTCAAAGCTCCCGCCAAAATTCTTTGAAAGCAGCAAAATGCTGGATTGCGGGTCGGCATGAGAAAATCATTCTCACGCCAAAGCCACAAGGTCTACTTTTCCATTGATTCCCGCAACACACTCAGACTTTAAATCTATCATGTTTCCCTTATACCCTTGTCGTAGAGCCATGGAATAACTTGCACCATCTGTCAGGAACCGCGTGCCCTGGACCTTGTTGGCGGCTTCCAGCTTTGCAGCGCGGTTGACAGCATCACCGATCACGGTGAACTCCAACCGGTCCCGCACACCAACAACTCCGACGCTGACCGGACCTGCTGCGACCCCTACACCAACTTCAAATTTCATGGGCCAGCCTGCAGCTTCCAGATCGGCGCACTCTTCCTCCAGAATGTGAGTCAGTTCGACACCTGCTCGCAACGCATCAGCTGCATACGTTTCGCTGTCTGATACAGCGCCGAAGGTTGCAAGAATTCCATCACCAAGGAACTTATCAATTTTGCCTCCCTCTCCCAAAATCACCTTTGCAGCTTTCTTTTGGTAGAGGCTCAGAACACGCATGGTGGTTTCTGGCGGCAGTTTGGCGGCAGTTTTTGTAAAGGACCGGATGTCTACAAGAAGGATGGCAACATCCCGGATTTCACCGGTTCCAGCCATAAGCCTGCTTTCAGATTCCACAATGGAATTTGCAACTTCCGGCGTGAAAAATCGGCTCAAGTCTTTTACTGCATTCTTTTGGCGAATGGCTGAGAAGAAGGTCCGTCGGGCTCTGAAAATCGAAAGGGCAAGAAGCGCTGTCACTGACAGGATGATTATCAACTTATCCAGCTCTGCCCCGATGAGAACCGCTTCGCCCGTCAGATATTCGATGTAGTTTCGAGTGATGAGTGTTGAGCCACCTTGATATGTCAAAGCGTAGAACACCAGACCCAACCATCCCAAAGCTCCGAAAACGCCAGTGAGGATCACGTATCTTGGATCAAAGCGGAGGGCTCTCAGAGCGATGAACAGGAACAGGTACATCAAGGTCGGGGCCTTGAGGTAAAAAGTGGGATGCTGGGCATACTGGATGTGGAAGGAGAAAATCAATCCGACCAGAAGCGCCACGTCTGCCATGATAGACAGGACCAGATACCAGACCGGCAGGGTCGTTCTGAAAGAGACGTAAATACGTATAAGCGTAAAGACGAGATAACAGGAAAAGGCGATGGGAACGAAGTTGAAGCCCATAGTGCCTTCCGCCCTCGGAGCAAGGGCGTACAGAACAGCGAAGAAGATGATGACTCCGAGCTGGACGATGCCGATCAGACGTTCGGAGGCCGCTTCCTGACGCGCTACTTCACTACGCACACGCAAAGGCAAGTCTCCTTCCGGAGCTTTTGGCCCTAAAACACCGCGCTTCAGCTGCTGGTAGAAGTTAGGTTCAGCTTTCTTCTGGTAAGAGATGCCATGGAACTTTTCGCTCAAGTCCACATCCGGCTTTTTCTCAGATCCACGTTTTTTTGAAGGATCGGAATTTTCTGGACCACTTCCAACTGCCACACTTGTCTCCCGTCACACCATTCAACAGGTGTTGCTGGTTTGCTCGCAGTTTCATTCGATCTGTTGCGAGCGACGGGTGAATGAACTTAAGGTTTGAAGACCATCCCTTCAGAGGCCACGATTGCTCGTGGATGCATCTGCTGGGCAGCCAAACCTATCTCGTCCAATTCATCATCCGTGCGACGCGGATCGTGATGAAAGATCACGGGCGTTTTCACGTTGGCGCGCTGGCATATTCCGACCACATGCTCCCATGTGGAATGTCCCCAACCCTTATACTTAGGGTATTCGGCACAGGTGTACATCCCATCCTGGATCACAACATCTGCATCACGGATAAACTCTAGGACAGCAGCATCGTGAGATGCGCTCCCCATTTCGTGATCTGTGATGATGCACATGGACTTACCATTGTACTCCATCCGGTAGCCACAGGCACCGCCAGGATGGTTTAGCGCAACGGTTTTGATTATCAGCCCATTGTCTTTCTTCAGGGTGTCCCCTGCCTTGAAACTTTTAAAGGAAACAGCACTTAGCGTGTTCGCTCCTACCGGGAAAATAGGGGGTGACATGATCCGACAGATGATATCCTTCAAATCACACGGGTCATTAAAATGGCCTGCGGTTAGACGAATACTGAAATTGGGATCGTACGCCGGCTCGAAGAAGGGCAAACCACAGATGTGGTCTAGGTGTGTATGCGTGAAGAGAAGATCGATGTCGCGGTGCGGGCCTTTCATCAACTCTTTGCCCAGATTGCGTGCGCCAGACCCACAGTCGACCATCAACAGAACGTCCCCCGCCCGAATTTCAAAGCAGGCTGTTTCTCCGCCGTATCTAAGTGTTTCGGGACCAGCAGCAGCTGTTGAACCGCGAACACCCCAAATTTTAAGAGAAAACTCGTTCAAGTAATCTGGCCTTTCAAGTGGACGCAGGGCGTGCCTGCGCAAGTTCTCTGGTCGTTTTTTCCAATCGCAACGCCAATACACGCATAATCTCGAGCGAAACTTTCGGAAACTCCGCGATGAGCTTCAAAAAATCGTCTTTGGATATTGCCAGAATGTGAGTTGTACCCACTGACTGTAAGGTCGCTGTTCTTGGCACATCACACAGGATCGCAATCTCACCAATGATGGCATATTGTCCAACCTTCGCAACCTCATTTTCATCAACAAACACAGCAACTTCACCGGAGAGGACAACAAATGCACTGTCTCCATCATCTCCTTGATGGCACAAATGCTCTCCATCCTGAAACTCCATGCGGTCACTGATGAACGCAAGAAGACGCAGTTTGCTTGGTTCCAATCCCTGAAAGAGAGGGACACGGCTTAAAGCTTGGACTTCTGCATCAATAGTCACATTTCACTCCCAATAACTTGATGAGCATAGCTGAAGTTCTCCCAGCAAACTGTGTTCCAGCTCACATCATCTCGCCTTTGTTTCACCATAGTTCCCAAGACTATCTTTCGATAACCCTCCCATTTTCTAGGTGAAGCGTCGTAGAAAACTCCTCAGCAACACTTTCATTACTTACTCCGAACATGAGAATTTTATCACTCATGAGCTTCCTGAGGTCTTCGCGCAGGGTCTTATCTGTTGAACTTACACTGTTTGCTGTCTCATCCAGAACGTAGATGTGTGCATTCTTCAACAGGGCACGAACCAGACAGATCAACCTGCGTTGATGGGAGGATAACTTCGCACCAGCAATGCCTACCTGATAATCGAAGGCAGCGCGGCGAATTGGGGCGATCAGATCTCTTTCACGCACGAGCTCTTGCAGAACTTGTTGTATTTTCTGGCGGGCATCGCGGCGGTCCAACCTTGCGTGGCCGAAGACCAGATTGTCCTCGATGCTCAAAGTTGTGAGATAAGTGTCTGGATCAAAGAACTCGAAACGCTCATTGTCTTTGCCCACTGTTTCCATAAACTGTTTCCGAGCTGCCAGGATTTTCTCCCGCATATCATCATCCAGAACGCCAAGGCGGTGCTTTGCTGGAATGAGCTTGAGCGCCAACGCAATCAAACGGGCCCGATCTACATCTTTGAGCCGTTTGCGCCGCTGTTCACCCTTTTGCTCATTCACAATACGGGCAAACTCCGGAAGATCCTCACGACTGATGAAAGAGTACCTGTTCAGCAAATCACTGTCTGCGCTGACATCAGCAAACAGCTCGACCATGGTCTTTGCGATTTTCAGTCCGATATCTGCCAGGAGCACATCAAACCCGGTCTCTTTGAGGAAAGCTGAAATCTGCGGGTCTGTCGGAACATGTTCAATGGTCATAAAGTGTTCTTTGGGGCTGGCGAAAAACAGGTTCTGCGCCAGATTAGCAGACATATTGAATTTTTCAGGGTCCCAGAACTCGACAAGATTTTGAAGTTTCGTGTCATTTTGGATTTTCTCGCGCAAGGCTTTTCGCGCCTCAACCAGTTTGGGCATGAGGCCGCCATTGAGCTCTTCAGTCTCGTTTGGATTGATCACTGTCTCGACGCCCAGTAAGTACAGATCACGGGAGAAACCTGCCACTTTACACAGCTCGAGGGCTTTGTCTTCCAACTCCTGCATGGACCCAGCATCAGCTAATTCGTAATCTTCCCAGCGCGCTTTCAAATCAAAGTAAGGATTGAGTGTCATGGCAGCTTCCTTCAACTGACGCTGCCTTTTCCTCAGATCGCTGCCTTCATACTCGACCTTTTCCTGAGGCCGATGACGCAGCCCGTAGAAGAGGTTATCTCGAATTGTCCCTGTCCAGACATGCAAATGACCACCCACGTAGGCAATCTGCCGACCCAGGGTCGCTTCTGGCATGCTTTCGAAATTGGTGTTGTTGATGGTGACTGATCCTGACGTGGGGCTCAGCAATCCAGCTGCCATCTGCAACAATTCAGCGCGTCCAGAACCATCCACACCAGAAACAGCCAGTGGTTTACCCGGCTCGACATTAAGTGAAACATTATGCACTTCCTGCCCGGTCCCTACTCCTGATAGCGCTAGTTTATCCAAGGTGAGTGGGCCTGTGAGCACCAGAGATTCATCATCCAGCAGGCGTTGCTTGTCGTAGAGATCAGGTGGATCGAAGTTTTCAACCACTGTCTGGTATTTGACTGAGACGTCTGCGGTCATTTGGTAGTAGGCCAGCAGCTCTTTCCATGGACCAGCCAGATCCTTGTAGGCTGCAATCACCGCAATCAACGCACCGATGCTGAGCTGCCCTTTGATGACCAGATAGCCGCCGATAAAGTAGAAGAAAAACGGCGTCAGCTGATTCATGAAATTATTGACGAATTTGATGAAGTACTTGCGATTATAGATATCGAAACGAATACGGAAGTTTCGATAGAGTCTGTCTGAGAGGTCTGCTGAATGCCACGCTGAGGTGTCGTTGCTATGAATCTCGGAGATACCTGAGATGCTCTCCCCCACCTTATCGGCGATCACGCGCACATTCTTCACACGTTGGCGAGACAGGCGAACGACCTTCTGTTGAAGCTTGGGGATGATATATCCCTGCACCGGATAAAGTGAGATAGCGGCCAGCCCGAGCAGTGGGTCCTGCATGAAAATAAAGCCGACCTGAACGACCAGCATTCCGCCTTGATAGGCTGGTAAAGCGAAGGCCTCGCCAACAAAACCACCAACATCCTCGACCTCGGCGGTAATCATTGGTATGATCTCGCCGGAGCTGACCTTCTTAAAGTGAGGCAGGCGGAAGCGGAGTACGCGCTGAAACAGCTCAAACCGCAACTGGCGTAGCATCCTCTCACCCAGTCTACCCTTGTAGACATTGAGGTAGAGCTTGATGCAGTTGCTAACAACAACAAGAACCAAAAACAAAATACACAGCACCGCCAGATACTGAATCTGACCGAGCTGCATTCCGAAAAGTTCTACTGGAAAATTGCTACCCTGAATTGCTTCATTGGTAATTGTCTTAGGTAGATCCAGCAGGATGTAACTCACCGGATAGGACAATATGGTGACTAGAAGAATCGCCACTTGATAGCGGGCTGAGTTCTTCCAGATGAATTGGAAAAGCGATTTTTCCATGTCCACTCCGATTAAGCTCAGATCAGGCTAACCCAAACTGAGGCGATGCGATTTACGCTCTAACTGACGCAAGGGAACTTTACGCTTCAAGATCTTAAAAAACGGCATAAACCCGCAAGATCCCTTGGATTTATGGGGGTACTTCTTTGGTGTTTAAACGCTTCAAAGCAGGTCTGACCGTTCCTTGGTGGCCCTCCCCCGCCAAACTGATCTGATGCTGAGGTTTATGCGCAGCAGATGGAATAAGAAGCGCATGACGGTAATGACGCCAAAAATTCTGATTTATAGCCACGACACCTTTGGATTGGGCCATCTGCGGCGGTGCCGCACAATCGCACAATCTTTGGTTGGCTCCTTTCAGGAAATGTCCGTTCTCATCCTTTCAGGATCTCCCATCATTGGTAGTTTCGAGTTTCGTTCCCGGGTCGATTTTGTCCGCATTCCGGGCGTGATCAAACTGCGCAGTGGGGAGTACACTTCGCTCTCCTTGCAGCTTGATATCAATGAGACTATCGCCATCCGATCATCCATCATCGAACACACGGCCAAGGTGTTTAAACCTGATATCTTCATCGTCGATAAGGAGCCGCTTGGGCTGCGTGGTGAGGTTCTCCCCTCGCTTCAATACCTCAAGGGGCAAAAAACGCGGCTGGTTTTGGGTCTTCGCGATGTGATGGATGACCCACATGTTCTGAAGGAGGAGTGGCTTCGCAAACGAGCCTACCCTGCTCTCAATGATCTTTATGATGAAATCTGGGTTTACGGCCCTTCAGTGATGAACAATCCATTGGATGGGCTTGGCTTTGACCAGTCGGTGATGGAAAAGACGCTTTTTACCGGTTACCTGCGCCGGTCAATGCCAAGTTCAGCTCAGGATTTCACAGCGCCCTTTGATGGTGCCCCTTATGTGTTGGTGACCCCGGGCGGGGGTGGTGACGGTGTTGAGCTCGTCGATTGGGTCATACGGGCCTATGAAGCACGTTTGCGTCCCTTGTTCCCTGCTCTCATTGTCCTTGGCCCCTTCATGAGCAAGGCAGATGTGGAAGCGTTTACAACGCGTGCATCTCATTTGCGCGATGTTGAGATCCTTCGATTTACCCCAGAAATTGAGCCCTATATGGCCAATGCGACTGCTGTGATTGGCATGGGAGGGTACAACACGTTCTGCGAAATCCTCTCCTTTGACAATCCAGCCCTTCTGGTTCCACGTGTTGTGCCACGCAGAGAGCAGGCTATTCGAGCAGAGCAAGCCCAGCGGCTGGGTCTTGCGCAAATGCTTCCGATTGACTCATACCCGAGTGTAGAGCTGATGGTGAAAGCATTGGCAAACCTACCATTTATCGCACCACCGTCTCATGCTCATTCAGAAAACTATCTGGGCGGGTTGGATATTATCAATCTGCGAACTGCCGAAATTCTTGGCATGCGTGAACAGCATTTATCACAACGTCTTGGTCCTCGAGACGATGTCAAACTGACATATAATGCGGGGTAGTGATGGAAGTTGGTCGCATTGCTGTAGTTGTTAAAGGGTATCCTCGTCTTTCCGAGACCTTTATTGCCCAGGAAATCTACGGCCTGCAGGAACGCGGTGTAGGCCAGCTTATTGTCGCGCTGCGTCGCCCCTATGATCCTTATGTGCATGACGTCCACGAGAAGATCACTTCCGACGTGCTTTACCTCACTGAGTATCTCAAGGATGATCCTCCTCGTGTCCAAAAAGCTATGGCATGGGCGAAGAAGCAACCGGCATATGCAGCAGCCAGAGCATGTTTTGAAAAAGACCTAGAGCACAAGAAAAATGCAGAGCGCTTCCGCCGATGGGGGCAAGCTTGTGTGATGGCACATGAACTGCCAGAGGATGTTATCTGGATACACACGCATTACCTTCACAGCCCTTGTAGTGTTGCACGTTACGCAGCTCTGCTCTCGGGGCGTCGCTGGTCATTCTCAGCTCATGCCAAAGACATATGGACCACAGAACGGTGGGAGCTTGAGACAAAACTTGCTGATGCTGCCTGGGGAGTAACCTGTACCAAAGCAAACCTTGCTTACCTGCGTTCCCTTTGCAAGGAAGCTGACAAAATCAGTCTTGTTTATCATGGTCTCGATTTTTGCGGATTTCCTGAGGCTCCCCATCCTGCCACGTTACGGGATGGAACAGGAGCAGACGGCGTTCGGATTATCTCCGTCGGGCGACTGGTAGACAAGAAGGGTTATGACAACTTGCTGCGCGCTTTCAGCAAACTCCCAAAGGATTTGAACTGGCACTTCACCCACATCGGTGGAGGTGAGCTGTCATGTTCACTCAAGGACCTTGGTATGCAACTTGGTCTGGATGACCGTATATCGTGGCTGGGAGCCCAACCGCGGAAACTTGTGTTGGAAGAGATGGAAAACGCCGATATATTCGCTCTTGCCTGCCGTGTCTCAAAGTCAGGTGACCGGGACGGTCTGCCGAACGTGGTGATGGAAGCACAAGCTATGGCGTTGCCGTGTGTTTCAACAGAGGTATCTGCTCTTCCTGAGATCATTGAAAGTAATGAGACTGGCCTGCTTTGCCCTGCTGAAGACATCTCAGCCTTATCAGAGGCACTGCAGCTTCTGATCACACACCCTTCTGAACGAGAGCGCATTGGAACCAATGCGTTTGAAAGCGTTCATCGCCGTTTCAGTGCTTCGCCCGGTTTGGATTTTCTAGAGGAGAAGTTCTCGAGAAGTTTGGAGCTCTGCTGATGAAAGTCGCCTTTACAGCGCCCATGAAGCCTATTGACCACCCTGTGCCTTCGGGAGACCGAACCATGGGGCGATTGATCGTGCGAGCATTGCATTTGGCGGGGCATGAGGTTGAAATTGCCTCCACTTTTCGCAGCTGGCGCGCTGAGGGTGGTGAGGACGTGACACGCGACGTGAAAGAGCTGGCGCTTACAGAGGCAAAAGCTATCGCAGAGCGCTGGATTGAACACAGTGAAGTGCCTGATGTGTTTCTCACGTATCATCTCTACCACAAAGCACCTGACTGGATCGGCCCGTACCTTTGCGCAAAGTTCAACATTCCTTATGTGGTCGTGGAAGCCAGTCGTGCCCCAAAACGACAGGCAGGCAACTGGGCTCTCGGGTTTAATGCAGCTGATGCAGCTCTTGCTCAGGCCAGTCAGGTGGTCGCTCTGACCAAATCTGATGCGCAATGTCTGAAAGAGGTCTTGAATGAAGACGTTCTGACGGTTCTGCCACCATTTTTGGAGACTGCAAAGTTTGAGGTCAGTCACAGTGTCACCAAAGGCTCGGCTGATGGAAAGATACGGCTGCTATGTGCAGGTATGATGCGTGAAGGCGACAAGCAATTTTCATACATGGTGCTTGCTGCTGCCCTGAAACAGATTGCCGATTTGCCATGGCGGTTGACCATTGCCGGAGACGGACCAGCCCGAGGTGAGATTGAACCGCTGTTTGATCCGGCACGCACCGAGTTTGTCGGGCTCATCCCTTGGCAAGAGATGCCGCGTCTTTACCGGTCTCACGACATTTTTGTCTGGCCTGCCATTCGTGAAGCCTTTGGCTTTGTGTTTCTGGAGGCTCAATCCTGTGGCTTGCCCGTGGTTGGTGGGCGGGTGTTTGGTGTACCTGACATCGTGGAGGAAGGTACCAGTGGTTTGCTTTCAGATGAAGGCGACGCCTCTGCTTTGGCTCAGAACCTGATGTCTCTCATAAAAAACACACACAAGCGGGAGAATATGGCGCTCGCAGCTATAGAAAACATTCACAAAAACCATAGTCTTGAAGCTGGTGCGAGAGGGCTGGATAAGGTGCTCAACGCAGCTCTTGAACATCACAAATTTAAACGGAGAGTTCACGGAGGCCGATGATGAAAGCCTTCATCCATGTTCAGCACTTACTTGGCTCGGGCCATATCGTCCGGGCAATGGCGCTTGCCAAGGCGCTGGTTCGTCAAGGCATTGCAGTGACCCTTGCAACTGGGAACCGTATTCCTGACACGTTGAATTGTGATGGGCTATCTGTTGTCCGGCTGCCTGCTGTACGTGCTGCCAGTGCAAAATTTGATGTTCTGCTGGATGAACATAACGTCCCGATTGATGAGGCGTGGTGGGAGAAACGCATCACGGCAACCCTTTCTGCCTTTTCCTCTGAGCATTTTGACTTGCTGATCACAGAAACCTACCCCTTTGGGCGCAGGATGTTTGCAGCCGAGATGACGCGTCTTCTTGAATGTGCTGGCAGCAAACTCTCCCCGCCCTGGGTCGTTTGCTCCGTGCGTGACATTCTGGTGCGCAAGGACGAGTTATGGAAGGAAGAATGGATGGCCTCACAAGCCTCCGCCTTTTATGATCGGATCCTTGTCCATTCAGACCCGCAACTCATTACGTTTGATGAGAGTTTTCCGTTCTCAAACAGGGTGAGTTCGCATATCCGCTACACCGGCTATATCAGTGATGACCGTACAACATCCGCACCTTCAATTGACGGTGCAGGTGAGATTATTGTTTCGTGTGGAGGTGGAGCTGTCGGCTCTGCTTTGTTGCGGGCTGCGCTTTCTGCTCCCAACCATATGTCACCCAACATCAGCCACCGGTGGCGCGTGCTTGTTGGACAGGACGTTCCCGACGCTGAGTTCCACCAGCTTTTCAGGCACTCCTCATCAGAGCTCATTATTGAGCGGGCTCGAAAAGACTTCCCTGCGCTTTTGAAGAATGCCAAACTTTCTATTTCTCAAGCTGGTTACAACACGGTTGTCGATATCCTGCGTGCAGGCATTCCATCCGTTCTGGTTCCTTTCGCACAAGAAGCTGAGACAGAGCAAACTCAACGCGCGCTCAGCCTCATGAAGCATCACAGAGCGGTGGCTGTTCCCGAAAAAGTGCTCAGCCCTAATACGCTTGCACAAGCAGCACAAAAAGCACTCTCCCTTCCAGCGCCAGACTTACACGTAGCGCTCAATGGAGCGGAGATTTCAGCTCAAGTGCTTGCCGCAGATCTTGGCATGGAAACACCCATGGACCACGCACTCGGGATTATCTGGGAGAGGAACGTTTCTCGTGATCTCTAGTATCGCTCCTGTCGTTGAGCCTGTTCCGGAAACCGAACAATTCGCAGGTGACGGCCAAGGGGTGTTTGAACATCATCTCACCCAGCACCTCAATTGGTTTGAAGAGCGCGGCCTTATTGTCAAGTTCTGGTGGCGGGACGATGATGCTGTTTCGCCAACTCCTGCGCTTGAAGAATTGCTTGTGTTTTCTGACCAGTTCCGCATTCCGCTTTCGCTTGCCGTTATTCCCAAGTTCGCAACAGATGCACTCGCACAGCGTCTTGCGAACACGCAGGATGTTCATGCCGTTCATCATGGTTGGCAGCATAAGAATTATCAGAAGAAAATATACGGCGAGAAAGCCAGTGAGTTTGGCTGGCGGCGAACGTCTAAGGAGATGGCAAAAGAACTGGCAGAAGGCCGAGTGATCCTGCAAAACTTGTTCGGTGAACGCTTTGTGCCGTTGTTTGTGCCTCCCTGGAACCGGATTGCGCCCCGTGCTGTGCAACTCCTCAAGCAGCAAGCCGATTACGGATTATCCGCATTTACCTGGATCAATCATTTCCGCCTGCCACGCCTCCAAAGCCACGTCGACATCATCAAATGGAAGAAAAACAAACGCTTTATCGGTTGGGAGGCCGCTCGCAAACGGTTAGATCTGCAGCTTTGCCGACGTCGAACCAATGTCGCTGAGCCGATCGGACTGCTGACACATCATCTTGATCACGGTGAAGGCTGCTCTGAGTTTCTGGAGGCATTTTTCAAGCTCACGTCTGCTCATCCTGCAGTTAAATGGCTTAGTTCTCGAGACCTTCTGGATCAAGCAAAACGCGATTTCACTTTGGCTGCCGGGCAGGTCTGACCAACCGAAGTTTCCACCCTACATTCTTTGAAAAAGACTTTAACTCAAGGTCATCGAGCACTTGCCAATGATCTGTTTTGTCCGTTTCATCCCAGATCTTCTTAATGGACTTGTTTGCCCCTGATTTTTCTCGCGCTGGCGTGTACATGGAGATTGCAATAACGCCGTCATCTTCAAGAAATTGTGCATAGCGATTGAGTTGCAACTCTGGCTCTTCACAAAAGTAGAGCACTTCATTGAAGACAACTGCTGAGAACGTCTCCTCTGGATTAGCGTTGAAGCTCTCAAGATCAGATTGCACCAGTTGCACATGCTCCTCCACAACCTTGGCATTGCTTAGTGCAATTTCTGAGAGATCGACACCACAATACCGCTGTAAGCCTGATGACTTGAGATAGTGATACAGAATTGCTTCACCGCAACCGACATCAAGGACCGCACGTGTTGCTGCAGTTTGCCTAAGCCATGCGGAGAGAATTCCGTAGCGCGCAGCCTCTTTGATATCATTAAGAAAATGCCAGCGACCTGCTTCGTACTGGCGATCCCAATCACCTGAGAGATCTTCCATTATATTGAGGCTCCAGCTACTTATACGGATCAGCTGCATCGCGCAGCCCGTCGCCCATGAAGTTGAAGGCAAGCACGACAATGATGATCGGAATAACCGGCGCCATCAACCACGGATAAATGGTAACAACGGAGATATTCTGGGCTTCATTGAGAAGAACACCCCAGGATACAGCAGGCCTCCTCAGTCCGAGATTCAAGAAGGACAGAGCCGTTTCACCAAGTATCATCGCCGGTACAGAAAGCGTTGCTGATGCAACAAGGTGACTCGTGAAACCGGGAAGCAAGTGTTTGACGATAATACGACTTGGGCTAGCGCCCATCAGAGCTGCAGCCTTGGCATATTCTTCTTCTCGCAGTGAGAGCAATTTAGATCTGACGGCACGCGCCAAACCCGGCCAGTCCAACAGGCCCAGAATGACCGTCAGGCCGAAGTAAATCCAGACTGGCGACCATGTTATGGGCAAGGCGGCAGATAGAGCCATCCAGAGTGGGAGTTCGGGCAATGAGCGCATAATTTCGATAACGCGTTGAATTGAGCTATCGATCCACCCACCGAAGAAACCAGCAAGTCCGCCGAGCAAGACACCAAGCACCATGGATATGCTTACACCGACAAGACCAATGGTGAGAGACAGCCGTGCTCCATAGACGAGGCCTGAGTATTGATCACGCCCCAATCTGTCCGTACCTGCAATAAACAGTGTCCCGTCTTTCGCAGGGCAAATGACGTGAAGGCTTGCGGGAAACAAGCCCCAGAACTTGTAGGGGTCTCCTTTGCAAAAGAACCGGAGCTTTTGAACTTTTGTGGTGTCTGTTTCATAGACCCACTTCAAATTTTCCAGATCAACTGAAGGGTTCAGACCATACACAAAGGGTCCAACCAACTTGCCTTCATGGAACAAGTGGATGGCTTGTGGCGGAGCAAAGAGGAAATCTACGTTTCGCTTTGCCACTGGATAAGGTGCAATAATTTCTGCAAAAGGGACGCATAGGTAGAAGAAGAAGAGAATGATCGCTGAGATAACGGCCAGCTTATGCTTGCGGAACTTCCACCAGATGATTTTCCATTGTGGCGCTTGATAATATCTCTCCTGCTCTCGGGTCAGGATCTCTACATCCTTGGGGTCAAAGCCCTTTGGGTTGACGTAGTGCTCTGCTTTGTCCTCTCCACGTTCGCCCGGGCTCATTGTCTTGCCCCTTCTTTGCCAAGGCGAATTCGTGGATCCAGATAACCAAGCAAGACATCAGAGACCAACATGCCAATCAATGTGAGGATAGAGACGAAGAGGAGGATAAACCCTGCAAGGAACTGGTCCTGCGATTGAAGTGCTCCAAGAAGGACAGGACCGACAGTGGGAAGGTTGAGGACGACAGAAACAATAACCGAGCCTGACACAAGCGAGGGAATTAAATTGCCTATATCTGCTATGAATGGGTTGAGAGCGACACGAAGGGGATATTTGACGAGGAGTTTGCTTTCTCGCATTCCCTTTGAACGAGCAGTGGTGACGTATTGCTTATAGATCTCATCCAGAAGATTAGCGCGTAATCGGCGGATCATGGCGGCTGTGCCGGATGTTCCGATGACAATCACCGGAACAATAAGATGTGCCACAATAGACAGGGCTTTACCGCCGCTCATGGGTTCGCCAATGTAGTGCTCCTCCATGATGCCCCCTACCGTCAGTCCAAACCAGCTGTTGGCCAGATACATTAAAACCAATGCCAACAGGAAGTTAGGGGTCGCTAGACCGAGGTATCCAATAAGTGTGAAGGTGTAATCCCCCACCGAATACTGATGTGTCGCGGAGTAAATGCCGATAGGAAAGGCAACGCAGTAAATGAAGAGGATCGTAGCAAGGTTGAGCGCAACTGTAAGCGGCAATGTTGGGCCAACCACTTCACCGACTGGCTGGTCATACTCAAAGGACCAGCCCCAATTGCCCTGAATTAATCCATCAAAACCATTGGGTCCGGGCCAGAGCCCCACCCAAATTCCGTAACGCTCCACAAACGGCCTATCGAGAGCGAACTCTTTACGCAGAAACTCCAATCTGCCAATGGAAGCACTTTCTCCGGTTGAGCGGAGCATGGAGATCTGGTTGGAGATGTAATCCCCTTCCGGCAATTCAATGATGAAGAAAACCAGGAAACTGATGGCAGCAAGCGTTGGTATCATCACCAACAGCCGCCGCAGGATGTAATTGAGCACCCGCTTCCCTTTCTTTTCTCACACCACTCGTGGGTGAAGTCTAAAGGAGCTCTCTTGGCTTTCTCTGAGAAAATCTAATCAGGTTTGAGAAGCCCTATTAGCCCGCGCTTAAGGCAAGTGAAATAATCAATGAGGGAGATCGTCTTCATCCGGTAAGAGATCTTCAAAAAAGAAGAGATCCATGCGGTGGATGCCGAACTGAGCACCGGGATCCCATCCATAAATGCCCATTTCAGGTACATTCAAAAGCCCCTTAACAACCACCGGCTGCCGGACAGCATTGACCAGACCGATATGAATTGTTTCATCTGCGTGAATCTGCAGGATTTGCTCCCAAATCATATCCCGTTCTTCAAAACTACTGCTCACGAGCCATTGATCAAAGAGCTCAATCAATCGAATTGCCGGGGGCCAATCAGGTTTAACACCTGCGTGTCCGTCACTCTCATAGTAGTTGCCCCATGGAGCCCATGAGAGAAAATCTTCGCGCGTGGGAGCATAATCTATCGGCGGCATATCTGCTGTTGGTACACCGTTTTCAAAACCGGACCAGACAGACATCATCAAAGTTCCAGAGAGCGCGCGAGCCCGGATCGTGTCGCGCTGGCTTGGGCGGATAAAAGCAGAAACACCGATTTCCTTCCAGGTTTCTGCAACAAGCTCCAGCGCATCATCCTGTTCAGCACTCTCGCCTGTGGTCTCAATAATGAGTTGCAGCGGGCGTCCGTCTTCCAGCAAGCGTACGCCGTCTCCTCGCCTATCTGTCAGTCCAATATCATCCAGCAACTGGTTGGCAAGGTCTGGATTAAATTCCGCCCAAGCCGTTTGAAAATCTGGCTGATACAGCGGAGAAATGTTGAGAACCGTATCGTTGCCAGCTCTCCCCAAACCAAAATAAAGCACTTTATTTATGAGTTCACGATCAATGCCCAACGAGAGTGCATGGCGAAATCTGCGGTCCTGCATGAGTTTGCGCCATGTTGGGTCTTTGACGCTGAGGTTGGGCAGGATCGAAATCTCAGATCCCTTGGAGTTGAGCCAGAGACGGGTGTCATAATCCTGTGTCTGTTCACCACGTTTAAGAACGGAAATATCAGAGAACCCAAGCCCACGTGCCTGCAAATCACTTTCACCAGCCAGCGCCTTTGCCGGAATAAGTTTACCATCCACCACATCCATAATTATGCGGTCGATATAGGGAAGTTGCTGGCCTGCACTGTCTACGCGATGGAAGAACGGATTGCGCTCCATAACTGCCCTGCGATCACCCGAAGTGTTTCGTGGCACCCATGGCTGCAACGTGGGGATATGCGGATTGGATGCGCCGTACATGTCGTCCATGCGGTTGAACAAAGGTGCCCACCCACGCACTTTCTCAATTCGAGCAATCTGCCTGATAAATTCCGGATTTCCATATTCTTCATGGAACTGCTTCATGTAAGCAGCTGGCCGGTAAATGAACGGTGGGCGTGCTTTTGCAAGTTCTTGCAGGAACAGAGGATTTGGCTCATGCCACTCAAAACGAACAGTCGTCTCATCAATAACTGAGAACTCAGGACCTTCACCATCCACCAGCATGAACCCTGGTAGGCCGATGGGGTTCAGTTCCTCGTTTAGGGCGACATCTTCAAACCAAAACCGAAAGTCTTCTGCATTAAAGGAACTTCCATCAGACCATTTATGGCCTTCACGCAGATTTAGAGTGAAGACCTTGTCATAGTGATTGTCTACGCTCTCCAAAATGTCTGGATTTAACTCGAGGTTTTCATTGTATCCAACCAGCCTTGCATAGCCCCACACATTGATCAGGCGCACGTCTTTAGGCCGCGAAATGAGCGTATGCATCGCACCACCCTGCACTCCGATTACACGGCCAATATCATCAGGGTAGGTCACAAGTGGTTCTTTGGGAACACGATCTACGATAGATGGCAGGCCCGGCGGAATTCCCGGAGTTTCCTTCAGGACCAGAGCTGCCGAGACCGTAGGTACTGCGAGACTGATAAGCATAACAACCGTTGTGAGGAGGCCAAATTTTCTCATATATGGCTCCCCCCTAAACCCACGATATCGCGCATGCTTTCCATTCCCGGAGCACATACCCAATGATCTGTCTCAATCTCAACCAAATACGGTACGGTTGAGTAGCGCATCCGGTAGGGCGAAGGCCATTGTGTCGGGTCTGAGCTTGCGGTTCCTGCCAGAGATGAAAAATCCAGTTTGTGGTCCAAAGAGGGTTCTGGCACTGCTTTGAGAAGTGTACGCGTATAGGGATGGATCGGATTATCTATGATCTGCCGCGTTGGTCCGACTTCGACAACCTTGCCCTTGCACATAACTGCTATGCGATCAGAAATGTAGTCAACCACAGCAAGGTTGTGGCTGACGAAAACATAGGTCAGGCCCAACTCATCTTTGAGGTCTTTGAGAAGGTTCAAGATCTGTGCCTGAACGGAGACATCAAGCGCTGATGTTGGTTCATCGCAAATTAAGAACTCCGGGTTTAGCGCCAGAGCTCTTGCGATCCCGATACGTTGTCTTTGCCCTCCGGAGAAGGAATGCGGGTAACGACGCAGATATCTTGGCGACAAGCCGACAAGATCAATCAGTTCCCGGATGCGCGCTCCTTGACTGAGGCTGTCGCCCATACGGTGTATGACGAGCGGCTCCTGCAAGATCTCGTTGAGTGTACGGCGTGGGTTTAACGAAGAAAACGGGTCCTGAAAGATAATTTGAGCCCGTTTACGGTATTGGAAGAGCTCTTTTTCAGAAAAACCCTGAATATCGCGTGCGCCGTCCTCAGTGGTGTAGGAGATTTTGCCACGCGTCAAAGGAAAAGCTCGCAGCATAGCAAGCGCGGCTGTGGTTTTTCCGGAACCTGACTCTCCAACAATACCAAGGCATTCACCTCTACGGACCGTCAAAGATACATTGTCGAGTGCGGTTGTCATGCCTCTGCGTTTTTTGCCGCGCAGGTTCTTGAATGTGAAGTTCTTACAAACGCCTTCCAGCTCAATGAGCGGCGTTCCACGGAATGCGCGAGCTTTGCCAACCGGACTTGGCTGAAAGTCAGAATGATGCGTGCGGGGTTTGATTGGGCGGATTGGAACAAGGCGTTCATCCGGCTCCATAGAAAGCGAAGGAACCGCGTTGAGCAGCGCTTTCAGATAAGGGTGCTGCGGGGTCAGGAACAGGTCTTCAACACTACCCTTTTCCATGACCTCACCGTTGTAGACCACGACAACCTCATCAGCCATATTTGTGACTACACCAAAGTCATGCGTGATCATGAGTAGCGTCATGTTCAGTTCAGCTTGCACTTCCTTAATCAACTTCAGAATTTCGGCCTGAATGGTAACATCCAGCGCAGTTGTCGGCTCATCTGCAATAAGAAGCGTGGGGCGGCAGATCATCGCCATGGCGATGAGTGCGCGTTGCCGTAAGCCGCCAGAGAGCTCAAATGGATAGGCACGGATTGCGCGCTCGGGCTCAGGGAAATGAACCAGACGCAGCATATCCTTGGTCAGTTCCTGGGCTTCTTTAGTGCCAACAAAGCGGTGCAGTTTTGCTGCTTCGCTGATCTGATCTCCAATGGTGTGCAGTGGTGAGAGCGAGACCATGGGCTCTTGAAAGATCATTGCAATCTGATCGCCGCGAATGGCGCGCATGGCAGGACCAGCCGGCGGCAGTTTTGCAATGTCTACTTTCTCACCGTTTTTGCGATTGTCCCGAAATAAAATTTGACCTGATGTGATGCGAGATTTTGCAGGAAGGATCCCCATAACCGCTCTGGAGATCACAGTCTTGCCAGACCCTGACTCACCAACCAAAGCGACGCATTTGTTTTCCGGGACACTAAAAGACACATCGCGGACAACTTGGTGATGCCCTTCGTCTCCATGAAACTCTACCGACAACCCTTTGACGTCAAGCAGGTTCACGTGCGTCCCTTCCTCACTGGTCTGTTGCTAGCGCACGCGAGAAAACCTTTCGCGGCTTTCACACTAGAACAGGGCTTTCTTTCAATGAGGTTGGGTTACGTGGCACACTTAAATTAAACTAGAAGACAATGCCGGGATTATCAGTCGTCGCATATGGTCGAGTTGAGCTGCCAAACCTCGACTTTGCCCTTCCGGCCACGAATGTCATGGCTACCGCGATGGGTTACGTTATCGGGTCGGCCTGCCCTCTCAACAGTTTCACCGCTCAACACCACACATGCTCCTTTAACGGAGGAGATGGTACCACCCAGGCTTTGCAGGCGACTGCACACATTCACGGCATCGCCGACAATGGTGTAATTCCAACGTTCGACTGCTCCCACATTGCCAACAATTACTGGGCCTGTGTGAATGGCAATCCGTACATTCAAAGCATTTTCGGGTGTAACTGCATTGGCTTGCTGGATGGCGCTGACCATATCTTCTGCAGCCAAGATTGCGCGGCGGGCATGATCTTCCATCTCGTTTGGTGCACCCCAGAATGCGAGCATGCCGTCACCGACGAATTTATCGACAGTCCCCTGATGAGCCTCCACAGCAGACACAAGCAGTTTGAAGTGATCATTGAGCAGTCCAGCCACTTCGCCAGCGCTTCTGTGTTCGGAGATCGACGTGAAACCTTCAATGTCGGTAAACAGGATCGTCAGTTCAGCTTCTTTCGCTTTGGCTGCACGGTCGATCCCCATAGCCATCAACTTGGAATAGAGTGACTTTGGGATATACCGGCTCATGGCTTGTAAGCCGCTGGTGCTGGCATTCATTGCAGACGTAATCTGATCTACTTCACGAATATGACTGCGTGGCAGTGGTTCGAGGTGCTCAAACTCCAGAGCACCGAACTTTTGAGCGCGTGCAGCAATGCCTTTCAGCGGCGATGACAGACGACGCGCGAAGAAGATCGCCACAAGTGCGGACAGGAACACAACAGCCACGCCAGCAAAGACCGAGTTAATCAGGCGAGTAAACTCATCATAACGCGAGTTTGCCAACTGATATTCACCGACGTAGTAGACCTCGCCATCTGGTGAAACAAGCTTTTGTAAAACAAGAACATACATGTCCTCGCCATCATAAATGAGATGCAGTTCAACACCTCGTTTGCGCGCGCGCTGACTAAATGGTTGTGCTTTACTGCCCTCAAACTTTGCAAGAACGGGATCTCCAAACTCTGTGACATGCGCCAGCAGATTGTGCTGTTGCAGCTCATTGGTTGGAGAGGAATACGCGAGCACCCGATTTTTGTCAGTCAGGATAAAGCGAGTGACATCCTCTTCGTCTACTTCGTTTCCAATACCATCTTCTTTTGAAGAGGCGAGGACCGAGCCAACTCCCTTCATCGTGATGATTGCGGAAACGTAGCCGATCGTCTCTCCATCAAACTTGATAGCGCTTGTCGCTGTTGCAAATGGGTCTTCACCAGATGCGTAGAAATCTCCCCAGAATGGGTCTTCGGCAGTTTGCGCATCGATGCTTTGCATTCTGGAGAATTCAAACAGATCTTGTTCAGGCTGGAATGAGATCAGATCTTGCCGGTTTTCGGCGTGACGCAAGCCCCAGACTGTTCCGTTGGGCAGTGACAACACCAAGCCTTCGACACTTTTCACCCCGAACAACACGCCACGAAACGTCTGGCGTGCACGAAAGATCGCATTTTGCGCCGTTGGCTGCTCTTCCGCATAAACTTTGATTGCATGTACCGAGGAAAATGCAGGGGTCATATAGGCACTCAAGGCATTGTTGATTGCCTCGGTGGACATGATCGACGCTTTTTCGATCAAGCTTCGGGTGTTCTTCAGGTTGGTATGAACAGACATGTACAGCACAATACCGCCGCACAAGGTCACCACAGTCACGAAGGTAAGGCTCACCAACCACGTCAATGACAACTTATAATAGCACCGCCGTATGCCGATTGCTTTACGCCTGATCCTATTCCAAAGCTTCAAACCGTGACCCACCTGTGTGAGGAATGCCAGCCCGTTAAACCACTCCCCGGACCGAGGGTCAAACTGCCTTCCTGCACATAGTGTCGCTAGTCTTTATTCTACTGCTTCTTTGCCTAATTCTCTCAATATCTCATTTCTATGCTCATCGAGAGCTGGTGCACCCTTCTCCAGTTTCAGCTTAGAATTAGTAAACCGAATTGGCGTACGGACATAGGTTTGCTCGCCTTGATGCTTAGATGTTGTTGGCAAGTTGACTTTCATTTTCCGGTGTTCAATTTGCGGATCCTGCAAAACATCAGCAACTGTATTGATCGGACCTGCCGGAACGCCGCGTTCTTCCATTTTTGACAGGAGTTCATCCCGATTGAAGTTCAGCACGAGAGCCTGAAGCTTTTCTGTTAATTCCTCGCGGTGCTTCACACGAGACGGGTTGGTCGCATAGCGCCCGTCCTCAGACAGTTCTTCCTGCCCGAGAATCTTGCAGAAGTTCGCAAACTGAGTGTCGTTGCCAACCGCCACAATGAGATGACCATCCTTCACTTCAAAAACCTGATATGGAACGATGTTTGGATGAGCATTGCCCATACGGCTAGGGACATTACCGCTGCTTAGATAATTCATCGCCTGATTGGCCAAAACACCGACCTGAGCATCCAGCAAAGCCATATCGATCCATTCGCCTTCACCGGTCAGGTCACGGCGGCGCAGAGCTGCCTGAATACCTATGACCCCGTATAGGCCCGTGAAGATATCAGCAAAAGCAACGCCTACCTTTTGTGGCTCGCCGCCTTGCGAACCAGTCAGATCCATAATACCGCCCATGCCCTGAATCATAAAATCGTATCCAGCGCGATGGGCATAAGGGCCATCCTGACCAAAACCAGTCACGGAACAATAGATCAGCTTCGGATTGATCTTCTTGAGGCTATCATAGTCAAGGCCAAACTTGGCTAGCCCGCCAACTTTGAAGTTTTCGATCAGCACATCACTTTGACGTACCAGATCATAAATCAACTCAAGGTCTTCCTGCTTTGAGAAGTCAGCAGTTATGGAGCGCTTGCCGCGATTGCAGGCATGGAAGTAGGCTGCACTTTTGCTTCCGCCCTCTTCTTCGACAAACGGAGGTCCCCAGGTCCGGGTATCATCACCGCGCGGGCTTTCCACCTTGATGACATCGGCACCCAAATCAGAAAGGGTTTGTCCAATCCATGGGCCTGCCAGAATGCGCGCCAGTTCCAATACTTTTATGTTTTCCAGGGGAGCTGTCACGGAAGCAACCTCAGCCTTTTTGTATAGATCTGTTTCAGGAGCTCAGTGCTACCTGTTTTTTCGGGATAGTGCTTACGAGGATCTGTCATGATCTCCTTCCAGTCCTTCCCTTGCTTGATAATTTGATTTTTGGGTGCAAAAGTGATGAGGTTTTCATTCCCTGCATTTGACCGGAACCGTTTTCAACGGTACCGCCGATCTACATAAAAATTTGGAAGCGCTGCGCCAAGGGGTGATCAAGCTGCTTTAACACTTACTGGGAGAACAGGTATGCGATCTGAAACAGCTCAGCTCATTAGACTGCAAGACTACACAGAGACACCCTACGTCATTGAGAGTGTTTCTCTTGTCTTCAAACTTCAACCAGAAGCAACCGAAGTTATCTCCACCCTCACCATTTCCAAGCGTGATGGCATAGAAGACGGAGCTCCACTTGAGCTGGATGGTGACGAGCTTACGCTAATTTCAGCCGCTATTGATGGTGCACCATTAGCAGAAGACGCTTTCGAAGCCTCTGCAGACAAGCTGACGGTTCATGCACCACCTGCTGAGCGCTTCCAGTTGGAAGTTATCACCAAGGTGAACCCAACCACGAACACCAAGCTGGAAGGGCTTTACCTTTCTCAGGGCATCTACTGCACTCAGTGTGAGGCAGAGGGCTTCCGCCGGATCACTTATTACTATGATCGCCCGGATGTGCTTTCAGTATTCACGACACGCATTGAGGCTGATAAAGCGACCAATCCGATTTTGCTGGGTAATGGCAATCCACAGAACGCAGGTGACATTGAAGGCACTGACCGTCACTTTGCCGTGTGGCATGATCCACACCCGAAGCCAGCTTATCTGTTTGCGCTTGTTGCTGGCGATCTTGCCTGCATTTCAGAAAAGTATACGACAGCTTCCGGCACACCAGTCGATCTGAACATCTTTGTCGAGAAAGGCAATGAGGACCGCGCAGACTGGTCCATGGACAGTCTGGTCCGGTCCATGCGGTGGGACGAGAAAGTATTTGGCCGCGAGTACGACCTTGAGGTGTTTAACATTGTTGCTGTTTCTGCGTTCAACATGGGTGCGATGGAGAACAA
Organism: Pseudovibrio sp. Ad5; assembly: GCF_001623095.1. Lineage (NCBI taxonomy): Bacteria > Pseudomonadati > Pseudomonadota > Alphaproteobacteria > Hyphomicrobiales > Stappiaceae > Pseudovibrio > Pseudovibrio sp. Ad5. The sequence goes on from NZ_LMCH01000061.1 coordinate 216,279, forward strand.
GGGCCTCAACATTTTCAATGACAAGTTCATTCTGGCGGATAGTGACACAGCAACCGACACAGACTACGAGGGTATTGAGACCGTTGTTGCCCATGAATACTTCCACAACTGGACTGGCAACCGTATCACCTGCCGCGAATGGTTCCAACTTTGCCTGAAGGAAGGTCTCACTGTATTCCGCGATCAGGAGTTTTCTTCTGATGAACGTTCTCGCCCTGTGAAGCGTATTGCTGATGTGATCCGCCTGAAATCCCGTCAGTTCCCTGAGGATCAGGGACCTCTTTCGCATCCAGTGCGCCCGACAGAATACAAAGAGATCAACAACTTCTATACGGCGACTGTCTATGACAAAGGCGCTGAGCTGGTTCGCATGATCAAGACTATTCTTGGTGCAGACAACTTCAGAAAAGGGATGGATCTTTACTTCGAGCGACATGATGGTGATGCCTCAACCATTGAGGACTTCCTCAAGTGCTTTGAAGATGCGACCAAGATCGATTTGTCTCATTTCAGCCTGTGGTACCACCAGTCCGGTACACCAGTTGTGAAAGCAAAAAGTTCTTACGACGAAGCTGCAAAGACTTTCACTCTGGAGCTGGAACAGATTAATGCTCCAACACCTGGACAAGACCAAAAGAAACCATTCTTCATTCCAATTCGCTTTGGCTTGGTTGGCCCGAATGGAGATGATCTCGCCTATTCCAATGCCGAAGGTGCTCAAGTCGATGGCGACTTGCTGTGTCTGAGCGACAACAAACAAACCGTTGTCTTCCATGGTATTGGCAGTAGGCCAGTTCCTTCCCTTCTGCGTGAGTTCTCGGCTCCAGTTAAATTGGAAACAGGTCTGTCCCGTGAAGATCAGATCTTCCTGATGCGACATGACATTGACCCGTTCAATCGCTGGCAGGCTGCTCAGACGTTGATGACCGATCTGCTTATTGAACTGACCAATGGTGCAGAGCCGACAGGCAAGGACGCCTTCATTGAGGCGCTCGGTCACATAGCAGAGGATGAGAACCTTGACCATGCGTTCCGTGGTTTTGGCCTGATGCTGCCTAGCGAGCAGACAATCGCACTTGAAATCGGCAAAGACGTCGATACTGATGCGATCGGTGATGCCCGTGATGCGTTCTCCAAAGAGATCGGCGTTGCACTCTATGACACCTTCAAGCGTATCTATGATGCTTTGGAGATGCCAGCAACGTTTAGCCCGGATGCTCTTTCAGCTGGCAAACGTGCGCTGAAGCTGCGTTGTTTGTCTTACTTAGCAGCAAGTAATAGTGAAGGCAGCGCTACTCTGGCTAAGGCACATTTTGATGCTGCCGATAACATGACGGACCGGATCAGCGCCTTGAACTGCCTGGTCAAGTTCAAGCTGGCGGGGGCGCAAGAAGCCATGGCTTCCTTTGAGGAACGCCACAAGGACACTGCTCTTGCCATGGATAAATGGCTGGGTGTCGCGGCCAGCGCGCCGAGCAAAGACACGATTGGCGCTCTACGTACTCTTACAGAACATCCGGCATTTTCTTGGGATAATCCAAATCGTATCTACGCGCTCATTGGTGGCTTCCTAGGCGGCAATACAAGAGGTTTCCATGCGGCTGATGGTTCAGGATATGATTATCTTGCTGAAATCACGTTGCAATTGGACAAGATTAACCCTCAGGTTGCTTCCAGAATGGTCAAAAGCTTTGGCTCCTGGAAGAATATGAATGCGGAACGCAGAGTAAAGGCAGAGACCGCTTTGAAGCGAATTCTTGCAGCTGATCAGCAACTCTCTACTGATGTCAAAGAAATAGTTGAGCTGTGTCTAGACTAAGACAGTCTACTTTGCACCCAGCGAAGTCTCTGAGAGTCCTATGAAAATTAACGGCAGCAAAAAGCGCTGCCGTTAACCATTTTTTTGTGTCGAGACTCTGGACAAGTTGATTCGGATAGATTCAAATGAATGTGATTCGGGTGAATTGCAACCCGAGTTATTTGCGGCGGAATCTGACACATGGGGGCATTCATGGCACGAGCCTTTGCAGGGGGCGCGACCGCTCGACGACTCTTGAACTCGACCAAACGGACAGGCAAAAAAGACGCTCTGACCGGACATATCAAGTTGCTCGCTCAACCAGCCTACCAACGCCTCTTAACAACGGAACCAATGATGCGCAGAATTATTCCTGCTCTTTGCATCGTGTTCATTGCGTGTACCGCTATCTTCCGCGGACTTGAGATTGCTTACAATTATGAGAATGTCAGCCAGAAGGCTCAGGACGATCTCACACTTATTGCAACTGCCCTGACCGCCAGCATTGAAATTTCCGAGCAAGAAAAAGGCTCCGCCGGCCTGACTTCTGCTTTGCAGCGTGCACTTTCTGAGGCCCTGCCCCCCCGGGCCACCAGCCAAAGCCGCCAAATTCTGTTGACTGACCCGAACGGTACCATTGTTGCCAGTGCTCCGACCCGCCCTGATATGGAAGGGTTGAAAATTACCAGCTTCCTTGGTGACACTCAGCCAATGACGTTCTTTGGAAAGCGCGCAGGTGTGCTGACGCTCAATGAGGGCACCAAAGACGCAACCCGGGCAACAGTTCATCATTTACCAAACAAAATCGGCATGGTTGCTATCATGCAGCCAGAAGACGCGATTTTCTCTTCCTGGCGTGCTGAACTTTCCGCCAATGTCACGATCTTTGTTGCAACTTCCATGGTGCTGCTGGTCATTATCTACGCCTATTTTGCGCAGGCAACCCGAGCGCAACAGGCAGATGGCATTTACTCGGCGACGCGCTCTCGCATAGACGCTGCCCTCAACCGTGGTCGCTGCGGCCTGTTTGACTGGGATCTTTCCCGTGGCCGCGTGTTCTGGTCCGCCTCGCTTTATGAGATGCTGGGCATGGATCCGCGTAATGATATTATGGGCTTTGCTGAGATCCAATCCCTGACCCATGCTGATGACGTTGATCTTTACGATCTTGCAAAGAGCCTGCTGGATACCGGCAAGAGCAACGTGGATCGTCAATGGCGCATGCGTCACAGTGATGGTTCCTGGGTCTGGCTTCGGGTTCGTGCTGAAGTTCAAACTGATGCGGGCACCAATGAGCCTCACCTGATCGGCATCTGTATGGATGTGACCGAGCAGAAGCGCTTGGCAGAGCAGAGCCGTACTGCTGATCTACGCCTGCGTGATGCGATTGAGAACATCTCCGAGGCCTTTGTCTTGTGGGATGCTGACAACCATCTGGTGATGTGTAACTCCAACTACCGCAAGCTGCATCAGCTGCCAGACCATGTCGTGCAGTCGGGCACGCCTTATGCGACTGTCATGTCCTCGGCAAGCCAACCGATTATTTCTGAGCCTGAGGAAGGCGACCACATCGACAGCGATATGGGCAGTTCCTACAAGGTCGAGATGGAAGGTGGTCGCTGGTTACAGGTATCGGAACGCCGGACCAAAGATGGTGGCTTCGTTTCCGTTGGCACCGACATTACAGAGCTGAAGCGTAAAGAAGAGAAATTGCTTGAGTCTGAGCGCGGTCATATGGCGACCATTGCCGACTTGCGCCAGTCCCGCCAGAAACTTGAACTACAGGCTCAACAGCTGGTGGAACTGACCGAGAAATATGCGGATGAGAAGACCCGCGCGGAAGATGCAAACCAAGCGAAGTCCGAATTCCTTGCAAACATCTCCCACGAGTTGAGAACACCGCTGAACGCGATCATCGGCTTCTCTGAGATTATGGATCAAGGCATGTTCGGTGACCTTGGTTCCGACAAGTACAAAGAATACTGCAAGGACATTCATTCCTCCGGTAACTATCTGCTGAATGTGATCAACGACATTCTGGATATGTCAAAGATTGAAGCGGGCCGGATTGAGTTGTCTGTTGAGGATGTTCAGATCCAGCAGATCGTTCAGGATGCAGCCCGGATTATCTCTGCAACAGCAGCTGAGAAGAACATCAAGGTTGTTAGCGAAAATCTGCCTCACATGCATCTGCAGGCTGACCGCCGCGCTGTTAAGCAGATCCTACTCAACCTGCTTGCAAACTCCATCAAGTTTACACCAGACAATGGTGAGGTTCGGGTCTCTGCCCGCAAGGTGGGTGCCTTTGCTGAACTCAAGATCTCTGACAATGGTATCGGAATCTCCAAGAAGGATATCGACCGTCTTGCCAAGCCGTTTGTGCAGGTGGAAAACCAATTCACCAAGACGCACAAAGGGTCTGGCCTTGGTCTGGCAATTGCACGGTCTCTCAGCGAGCTGCACGGCGGTTACATGGAAATCGCTTCTGAAGTTGGCACAGGCACCGAGGTTACGATTAAGCTGCCCTTGAAAGCAAAGGGACGCGACAAAGGTCGCCTGACAGGCATCAGCAACCTGAACGCTGCTTAAGAGCAAGAAGACAATCTTAAAAGAAAAGGCCGCTTCATCAGCGGCCTTTTTGTTTTCTTAGATGTAAAGTGTCTTAGCTGGTCTTTTCAGCTTCTTCCACTTTGCCAATGAGGTGTTCAAAGGTTCTGCGGACCATGATCTGTTGTTCCTGCATGTAGATGGTCAGACGTTCAAAGTCTGGCTCACCTCCTGCATTTACAAGAAGGTCGAGCAAGCCGCCCGGAGCTGTTTTTGGATCAAAGTGACCGGTTTGAGCAAGCTTCAGGATCTGCGTCAGGTCCTCATAGTTTCGAAGGGCTGGAATAAGCGTGTCAGCATCCTCTTCACGCAATACTCCAAAATCACGCGCCTTAAGCAATGCATCTTCGGTACGCGCCTGCAGGACTTCAGGATGCTCGACACCGTGAGCCAACTGCAAGAACTGGGCGATGAACTCAATGTCGATCAAGCCACCCGGAATACCCTTGATCTGCCATGGGCTCTTTGCTGGCTTTTCTTTCTGGATGCGCGCACGCATATCGCAGACATCACGAGCTAGTTTGTCAATGTCTCGCTTGTCCTGTAACAGCTGGGAGACTGCACAGTCGATCTGCTGAGCGAACTCAGGGCTTGAGCTGGTGATGACACGAGCACGCGTCAGGGCCATATGCTCCCACGTCCAGGCATCGTTGGACTGATAGTCTTTGAAGGATGCAAAACGCGTTGCAAGTGGTCCGGAGTTACCTGAGGGCCGCAAACGGAAGTCGACCTCATAGAGGACGCCTTCTGCCGTCGGCGCAGTCAGCGCGGATACAAGGCGCTGTGTGAGGCGACTGTAATACTGACTTGGAGCCAACGGACGTTTGCCGTCACTTTGCACGACATCCTCGGGGAAATCGTAGAGCAGGATCAGGTCAAGGTCCGATGCACAAGTGATTTCCTGTCCACCCAGTTTGCCCATGGCAACAAGAGCAAGTTCAGCTCCTGGAATTTTGCCGTGAGCATCTTCCAGTTCCTGCTGAACACGTGGCAGCAGTTGACAGAGCACTGCGTCTGCAAGTGTTGAAAGCCCCTGCCCTAATTCTGCTGCTGTGATCGTTCCTGTGATCAAGCGCAGGCCGAGCAAGAATTGTTGCTCCTGTACAAAGATACGCGCCCGGTCGAGCGCTTCTTCATAGTACCCAGCCTGATCGAGCGTCACAGCAAGCGCTGTTTCAATCTGCTCTGCAGACGGCGCCCCACCAAAGAATGCCGGGTCGAGAAGCGCATCCAGAACGTGGACGCGTTTGGAGACGATCTCGGCCATACGAGGTGCGTTGCCCATAACCATCGTCAGCAAGTTGAACAGGTGCGGGTTAGACTTGAGCAACCCGAAGAGTTGCACTCCCATTGGCAGTTTGGAGAGGAAGGAGTCAAATGTGAGCAGTGCTTTGTCTGCATTCTCTGTACGCGCCAATGCATCCAGCAGGATTGGGGTGAACTCGGTCAACCGTTCACGAGACTTTGGCGCACGAACTGCCGGATATCTGCCGTAATGCCATTGGCGGATCGTGCGGATTGCATCAACGGGCCTTTGGAAGCCAAGCTGGCTGAGAGTTTCGAGCGTATTGGGGTCTTCATCATCTCCTGTGAAGACCAGATTGCCAAGATTGGTTGCCAAATCTGGCTCATGCTCAAACAAGCCAGAGTAGTGTTTTTGCACCAACTCAAACTTAGAGCGGATCGTGTCAGCAAACTCAGAGCGACCTTGAATGCCCATAAGGTGATAGACACGTGCTAATGCCTCTTCATCCTTAGGCAGGATGTGGGTCTGCTCATCGTTGATCATCTGAATGCGATGCTCAACCTCGCGCAGGTAGCGATAGGCTTCTTCCATATCTTCTGCAGCGGATTGGTCGATCCAGCCACAATCAGCCAGTCTTTCCAGCGTGATCAGTGTCCGCCGGTCGCGTAGTTGCGGGTTGCGGCCACCTGCGATCAGCTGTTGGGTCTGCGCGAAAAACTCAACTTCACGAATGCCACCTCGTCCCAGCTTTACGTTATGACCAGCAACTGTGATTTTGCTGAAGCCTTTGTGAGCATGGATTTGGCGTTTGATGGAGTGCACATCTGAAATGGCGGCATAGTCCAAATATTTGCGCCAGACGAATGGGCGTATTTCTTCAAGGAAGATCTCACCGGCTTCAATATCGCCTGCACATGGGCGTGCTTTGATGAGCGCTGCACGTTCCCAGTTCTGGCCCAGGCTTTCATAATAGACCAGCGCTGCAGGAACAGAGATTGCCAGCGGCGTTGCTCCTGGATCTGGTCGTAAGCGCAAGTCGGTTCTGAAAACATATCCATCCCCGGTACGCTCGTTCATGAGCTTCACCAGACGGCGGGTGATACGGACAAACTCAACAGGCGCTTCTGCACCACCAATCAGGCGGCTACGCTCAGGATCATAAAGAACGATCAGATCGATGTCTGAGGAGTAGTTAAGTTCACCTGCACCATGCTTGCCCATGGCCAGAATGAAGAAACCTGCCTCTTTTTCCGGTTCATCATGATCAACCGGAATAAATTTACCTTTGACTTCAAGCTCACGAAGGCAGAAGCGTAGGCAGGCGGTCAATGATGCATCTGCAAACTTGGTGAGAGCACCCGTTACATTTTCCAGCGGCCATGCACCTGCAATATCCGCCAACGCAACCGTGAGAGCCATTTCCTGTTTTGCCAGACGCAGCGACTGCATAAGTGCAGCTTCGCTTTCAGGTCGGGCATTCAGGCAGTCCTGTAAAAGGATCGCAATGGTCTCTTCTGGCGGCGTGTTCAAGATACGCAGGAAGCGTTGAACATCGCGCAGCATGGTCTCGCGCAGGAACGGCGCACTGACCATGAAGCCTTTTACAAAGCTGCGCAGATGGGGGGCGCCCTGACAGAGCTGTTCAAACTCAGAAATGAGGTCCTTACGTTCCAGCTTCTCAGTAAGATCTTTCAGGTGCCGATCACCCAGATCATCATCTGCACAGATGGGCTGGCGTTCCAAGCGCTCAAATAAAGGAGCAAGAGCTCCTTCACGATGTTCGCGCTTCAGAATGCTGCTTTTTAGCTGGTGGCGTTCTTCTTCCGAGCCTTGTCCCATGCTTCGTTGCCCTCTCCCTCACCTCTTTGCCCTTTGTTTAAAGGCAGAACAATCCGGGCCCGCAGGCCAGATTGCTTATCACTTTCAGAATCATCTGCTGTCCCAGCCGATGTTAGCTGCAATTCTCCATGATGGAGAGTTACCACCGCCTTGATAAGTGACAATCCAAGCCCAGAACCCGGTGCATGGCGAGAGCTATCAAGCCGAACGAAGCGATTACACACCCGCTCACGATCAGCAGCAGCAATACCAGCACCATTATCTTCTATGCTGAGTATAGCCTGCTCATCATTTCCAGACAGTACGACTTTGATTGTGGGTTTGACATTCTCTTCGGTTGGGCGACCGTATTTGAGAGCATTTTCTATCAAGTTTGCGAGAGCTTGCGCCAGTAACTCCCGATCGCCTTCGATGACAGGCTCATCTTCCAGTAAAACAGAGAACTCGACACCATCATCTTCGGCAACGGGTTCATAAAGTTCGCACACGTCCTTGACGATGTTGCCCAGCTTGATTGATTGCAGCTCCGCTCCAGTGGAACCAGCTTCCACACGTGCAATGCGCAGCAGTGCGTTGAAGGTGTTGATCAGCTCATCGGTCTCAACCAGTGTCTCTTCCAGACATTCGCGGCCTTCATTTTCACTCAAGTTTTGCCGCAGTGCAGCTTCCACGCGCCCTCGCATACGTGTGAGCGGTGTTTTGAGATCATGGGCAATATTGTCGGAGACTTCCTTAAGGCCCTTCATCAGCTCTTCAATGCGATCCAGCATCACATTGAGGTTGCTTGCCAGACGATCGAACTCATCTCCGTTACCAGTCACATCGAGGCGACCGGCAAGATCACCTTCCATTATCAGACGGGAGCTCATGGACAAGTTATCGATGCGTTTCAGGATACGGCGATTGAGGAAGAACCATGTGATGCCAGCCAAAACGACCATTCCGACCAACCAGAGGGTCAAAGCGTCACCGAGCAAGCTTTTCAGATGGACCTGATCTTCCAGATCACGTCCGACCAGCAGCTTGAAGTTGCCGGGCAATTCGAAGATGCGGACGATCGCTTTGGCTTTGTTCTGGTCCGTCTCAGCAAACCCTAGTGGTGTGTAGGAGACAAACTGAATTCGGCCATCGGACACTGAGAGAACTTTCTCAGGAAGGTAGGCGATATTGCCCGTAATGACGTTTCCAGAGTAGTCCAGAATGAGGTAGAGGTTTGAGTTCGGGCTTCGGACGCGGCGCTCCACACCAACTACGAGCCCGTTGATGCCGTTTTGTGCATATTGTTCGGCAAGGCCCTGAATTTCTGCATCAACCGTCTGCACCACCTGCTTGTTCATCAGGTCATCGGTGTTCTGCGAGATGAAGATGAACAGAAACACAGAGAGCGCCGTAAACGACGTCAGGTAGATTGCGGCCAGCTTGAAGGCTGTGGTTGAGAGGATCCTAGTTAGAGCTGTCACGGATGGAATACCCTGCACCACGAACAGTATGAAGCAACGGGAAGTCGAACCCTTTGTCGATCTTTGACCGAAGCCTTGAGATGTGAACGTCAATCACGTTGGTCTGCGGATCGAAATGATAGTCCCAGACGTTTTCCAGCAACATGGTGCGTGTCACTACCTGTCCGGCATGCTTCATGAGGTACTCAAGAAGGCGGAACTCACGGGGCTGCAGCACGATCTCCTGCCCAGCACGGCTAACAGAGTGCGCGAGGCGATCCAGCACAAGATCAGCAACTTGCAACTTGGTTTCAACTTGTGGGCCAGCTTTACGGCGGCTCAGCACTTCAACGCGGGCGAGCAGCTCAGAAAAGGCGTAGGGTTTTGAAAGGTAGTCATCTCCGCCTGCGCGCAGACCGGTAACGCGATCATCTACTTGCGAAAGCGCGGAGAGGATCAATACGGGCGTTTCATCACCAGAGGCGCGCAGTGTTTCGATGATGGAGAGGCCATCACGTTTGGGCAGCATGCGATCAACGACGAGCACGTCCCACGTGTTGGAGATTGCCAGCTCAAGTCCGTCTTCGCCATTGTCTGCGTGATCAGGTGAGTGCCCTGCTTCTTTCAGTGCTTTGAGCAGATAGTCTGCCGCTTCCCGATCATCTTCAATAATCAAGATTCTCATTTTTTCATTTCCCAGAGCAAGGCATTGGTCGTTTCCTCACATTGACGGGAAACGATAAAAAAAAGCAAATGCTGTTGGGGGTAACCGTCAGCATTTGCATGAGTTTTATAGGTGAAGTTGGCAGATGATAAGGTCCCTGCCTTTTCTTCCAGCATTGGTTTTTAGGACTGACATCAAGTAGAGGGCTACCCTTGCTATCAGCCCCTCAAACAACCGAAACACCTGTGAGGGTATCTTTGGTGTTTCGACGAGGGATCACGAGAGGGGCGTTTCTCGTGATCCGCATTCTTGTAAGTGGCTTATTCTTCACCCTTTTCCAGCGGGATCGCTACAAAGAGTGTGTTCTCACCACGGGTGACACGCAGCAGAACTGCCTTGCGTCCTTGTTCACGTGCTGTATCAACCTGTTCTGCAACATCCGTTGGTGTTTCAACTTTAACACCAGCAACTTCGGTGATGATCGCACCAGGTGCGAGGCCTTTGTCAGCAGCAGGTCCATCTGGATCTACTTTGGTGACAACAACGCCTTCTTCATCAACACCTGCCTGTTCAGCAGTTGCCAGTTCCAAGCCAAGGCTGTCTACCAATGCGGTATTCGCATCCTTGCTTTTGCTCGCTGAGGCTTGTTTTTTCTCTTCAGGAATAGTGCCGAGCTTCACAGTCGCGGTCTCGATTTCACCATTGCGCCAGTATTCGATCTTCACTTCGGTGTTTGGTGAATATCCGGCGATGACCTTTGCCAGTTCACGTGGGCCGTTCACTTCTTCACCATCGACCTTGAGGATGATATCACCAGCCTGGAAGCCAGCTGCTTTTGCAGGGGTATCGCCCTGAACTTCGGCAACCAGCGTGCCGTTTTCGTTTTCGAGACCGAGGGATTCAGCGATGTCCTTGGTCACAGGCTGGATCTGAACGCCAAGCCAGCCGCGGGTTACTGCGCCGTCTTCTTTCAGGTCAGAGATGATCTTTTTTGCAGTCTGCGCCGGGATCGCAAATGCGATTCCCACGTTGCCACCGCTTGGAGACACAATCGCAGAGTTCACGCCGACAACTTCACCCTTCACGTTGAATGCAGGACCACCGGAGTTGCCACGGTTTACAGAGGCATCAATCTGAAGGAAATCGTCATAGATGCCAGCGCCGATGTCACGACCACGGGCGGAGACAATGCCTGCCGTTACAGTGCCACCCAGACCGAACGGGTTGCCAACTGCGACGACCCATTCACCAACCAGTGGTGCATCATCTGTAAAGGCGACGTATTCAAACTTTTCTTCGCTTTCCACTTTCAGGAGAGCCAGATCAGAACGCTTGTCAGAACCAACCAATGAGGCTTCCAGTTCTTCGCCTTCACTGGTTACGATTGTGAACTCTGTTCCACCTTCAACCACGTGTTCGTTGGTCACTACATAGCCATCATCAGAGATGAAGAAGCCGGACCCTTGAGATTGATCGAAGCGCTTGCGTGGTGGGGCTTTCTTTTTTTGCTCACCACCTGGTCCACCAAACTCGCGGAAGAACTTCTGCAGTGGGTGATCATCCGGCATATCGCGGAACATTGGAGGAATGCCCGCCAGACGATCATTCTCTTTAACCTCAGAGCGAACACGCACAGAAACAACTGTTGGCTGAACGGCTTCGACCAAACCAACAAAGCTCGGCATTGCTGGCGCGTTTACGCGGACAGGCTCGGCTTGAGCGGTTGCCGGAACAAGTGTCAGCGGAGCAACCATTGCACCTGCAATTGCCAGTGCCATGGTGCCATTGAGAAGACGGGAACGACGTTTGGAAGTGGTTTTTGCAGCAGACAGGGAAACAACGCTGGAACTTGCGTTCTTGGTCAACTTCATTTGGCTCAACTCCATTTAGTCAATCTCAGCCCAACCGGGGAAAACGGGCTTTTGCATTTCGTTGAGAATGACTATGCCAGAGCGAACCTTACAAACACCTATCTGCCACATTAATCTTCTGTAATGATGGGAAAACTTCGTAGTTGCTCCCACCAGTCTTTTATTAGCCCTGCATGTAGCGGCTTGCCCATGCTGCAATCACGCGTGCTGCATAATCTGCATCTTTGTATTTAAACAGCAGGTGATCGGCATCATCCAAAGACACAAATGATTTCGGATGCTTCGCTGCTTCAAAAATCTGAGCAGCATTCTCAATGCCAACCGTGGCATCAATTGGCGAATGAAGAACCAACACTGCCTTTTTCAGCACAGCAACGCGCGACCGAACATCCTGCGCTTCAAGGTCTTCGATAAACTGGCGTTTAATCTTAAACGGTCGTTCACCGAGCTGGACGGTAGCTTCGCCCTTCTCTTTTATCTCATCAAGGGAAGCCCCAAAGTTATGAATCACATGATCTGCTGAGGCTGGTGCACCGATTGTTGCAACTGCTTTTACCTCTGGCACCTCAGAGGCTGCTGCAAGCACAGCTGCGCCGCCCAGAGAATGCCCTACAAGCAGCTTTGGTGCTTCATAATGCTCTCGCAGGTAATCAGCGGCGCGAACAAGATCCTGAAGATTTGATGAGAAGTTGGTGGAGGCAAAGTCGCCGCCGCTGTTGCCAAGACCAGTGAAGTCAAAGCGCAGAACAGCAATCCCGTCTTTGGTCAAAGCAGATGCAATGCGTCGTGCTGCGGAAAGATCCTTGGAACAAGTGAAGCAATGGGCGAACAGGGCATAGGCCTTTGGTTCACCGTCTGGTGTGTCCAGACGCGCTGCAAGATGCGCTCCCTGAGAGCCTTCAAATTCCAATTTAATGGGATCGTTTGCCATTTGAACTGTTCCTGTCATTTCCTGCGCAGCTGGCACATTCGGAATATATATTAAGAGACAGGTATCTAGTGCGCGCTTACAGGCGTCTTTACAATTCAACTGGTTGCAAGAAGATGTGATTAAACGTGAGCCCCGCAAACCATGTCTGCGGGGCTCTGTTATTAGTCTTATTTAGAAGACATGAGCTTGTCGAGTTCGGCCTGCTCTTCTTCCGAGAGTGGCTTGACACCCGCTGTACTGCTCTTCAGCGGTGCATGCTTTTTCTTTCGCGATGTACGCCACAGGAAAAAGCCTCCAAGCAGTAATGCGAGAGGTCCACCGCCCCACAAAAACAGGGTATGGAACGCAAAGCGCGGTTTGAGAAGGACAAACTCACCATAGCGGTCAACAAGATAGTCCATGACTTCCTTGTCACTGTCCCCTTCCACCAGTCGCTCACGCACCAGCAGGCGTAGATCCTTCGCCAGTTTAGCGTTGGAGTCGTCGATAGACTGGTTCTGGCAGACCACGCAGCGCACTTCCTTGGAAATTTCGCGTGCACGTTCTTCCAGAACAGGATCTTTCAAGACTTCATCCGGATTGACTGCATAAGCAGCTGGAGCTCCCAGAAGAACAGAAGAGATCAATACCAGTACGAACTTCATCTTCATGGCCATTACTCCGCCGGAGTTGGGGTTGCTGTTGCAACACCGCCTGCTACGCCTTTGCGCTTGCGGGCTGAAACAGGAGCACCAACACGCAGGCGACGATCAAAGAGGGCAATACAACCACCCAAAGACATAAGCAGAGTACCAATCCAGATCAGCGTGATCAGCGGTTTGAAGTAGATGCGCGTAACAATACCACCATTTGCGTCAGAGTCACCCGTTGCAAAGTACACCTGCGAGAAGCCGAAGGTCGCAATGGATGTTTCACTCATTGGCATTCCGCTGGCATTATAAGCACGCTTGGATGGCTCCATGATACCGACGACATTGCCACCTTTGCGAAGAGTATACTGGGAGACCATCTCCTGATAGTTCGGACCATTTTGGGTCCAGCTCTTCTCATAGGTCACATTGTAACCGTTCTGTTCCAGCGTATCGCCTGGGCGCATCACTTCAACGCGTTCAGATTCGAACGCCATTGTTGTCACAATACCCAGAACGGTAATCCCAAGACCAGCATGGCCCAGCACAGTAGACCAGACAGTTGGTGCAAAGCCTTTGATACGGGCCATGGAACGACCAAAGCCAATTTTGAACAGCTGAGAACGTTCAACGATTTCCCAAAGGGATCCAAAGATCGCCCAGAATGCCAAACCGAAGCCAAGCGCTGTCATAATGCTTGTTGTGCTGACGCCCATGAACCAGATCAGGCCGAAAGTCGCTAGCATTGCGATGACAAAAGCGGAGGTCAATCGTTGGGCCACACCCCACGCATCACCACGCTTCCATGCCAAAAGCTGACCAAATGGCATCAGGATCAGTACTGGCACCATGATTGGGCCGAATGTCAGGTTGAAGAATGGCGCACCCACGGAGATCTTGTCGCCAGAGAAGGCTTCCAGAACGAGTGGGTAAAGCGTACCGACAAAGACCGCGGCACAGGCTGTTGTCAGGAACAGGTTGTTCAGTACCAGCGAACCTTCGCGGCTGATTGGTGCAAACAGGCCACCTTGACGAAGCAATGGTGCGCGCCAGGCAAACAGTGTGAGTGACCCGCCGACAAAGATCAGCAGGATCGCAAGGATAAAGAGACCACGTGCCGGATCAACTGCGAATGCGTGTACGGAGGTGAGAACACCTGAACGGACGAGGAAGGTCCCCAGCAGCGACAAGGAGAATGTCAGCAGTGCAAGGAAGACAGTCCAAACCTTCAGAGCATCCCGACGTTCCATTACGATTGCGGAGTGAAGTAGCGCTGTACCGGTGAGCCATGGCATGAAGGATGCATTTTCGACCGGATCCCAGAACCACCAGCCACCCCAGCCGAGTTCGTAGTAAGCCCAGTAAGAACCCATTGCGATGCCGAGGGTCAGGAAGATCCAGCTTACGAGGATCCAAGGACGTACCCAACGCGCCCAGGCGGCATCAAGTTTGCCAAGAATGAGCGCAGCTGCAGCGAATGCGAACACGATGGAGAAGCCAACGTAGCCAATGTAAAGAATTGGCGGATGGATTGCCAAGCCGACATCCTGCAGCATTGGGTTGAGGCCCGAGCCTTGCAAGGGTGCAGGGCTGATACGGGTGAACGGGTTTGATGCAACAATGACGAAGAGCAGGAATGCAAAGGAAACCCAGCCCTGAGCGCCAAGAGTAGCAGCCCGGAGACGCTGTGGAATGTTGCGTGAAAACACTGCAACCAATGCACCGAACAGCACCAGAATAAGCACCCAGAGAAGGATAGAACCTTCGTGGTTGCCCCACACACCGGAGATCTTATAGACCAGCGGTTTGTCGCTGTGAGAGTTCTGATAGGTATTCAGAAGCGAGAAGTCTGAGTTCAGGTATGCCCAGGTCAATGCGGCAAAGGCAACGCAAGTCAAAAGGAACATAAGTACGGCAAGGCCAGGTGCCATCCCCATCAGACGGTGGTCTGAATTCACTGCACCCCACACTGGAAAGACCGACTGAACAGCCGCGACTACCAATGCCAGAATGAGTGCATAGTGGCCAAGTTCAATTATCATTACGATATCCTAGTATCCATTTGGCGCTGGATAACCGGCTCTTTTGGGCAGAGCCGGTTGATTTTACTTTTTAGTTTACTTTGGTGCTTTGCTCTGCGGAGGCGGCCTGTTCCTCTTCCATCCAGTGGCCATCTTCCTTCAAGGTCTCGTAGACCTCTTTTGGCATATAGCTTTCATCATGCTTGGCCAGAACTGTGTCTGCAATGAAAACACCCTTCTCGTCCATGTGACCTTCAGCGATGATGCCCTGCCCTTCACGGAACAGATCTGGCAAAATGCCCTTGTAAGAAACCGGAATAGCTTCTGCCTGATCGGTCACACGGAAGAGGATCACTGAGCCCCGGCTCTTATCAAGAGAGTCATCTTCAACCAAACCGCCAAGACGGATGCGTTGCCCAACTTCAACTTGCTGTTCAGCGATGTCGCTTGGGCTCTGGAAATAAGTCACGCTGCTGGAGAGTCCATAAAGAACCAAGCCGACAGCTGACCCCAGCACCAATCCCGCAAGACCAATAAGCCCGAGTCTTTTTTGTTTACGTGTCATACTCGCAGTTCCGTAGATACGTTGCCAACTAATGCCTTACGGCGTTTGTATTCTGCAGCTCAATAGAACATCAAAAGAAGCTCTACCTCTTTGTCCTAGGCATATCTTATTTCCGAAAACCGCTTGGCATTCATCAAAGATATGTAACCCCTGCTTTATTCGACAGGGCTCAAATTCAGGCTCGTGGCCAGTTGGTTGATCTGTTCCAGTGCAGCTGCATCGTCCTTGAGATTTTGCTTTGCGCGGGCGACTGCTTTTGCGGCCTCCACCTGCTCCCCGAGGATAATGCGGGCCTGTATCAAGCGTCCCCACTCGGAAACAGAACCACCTTGTTCATTAAGGCGTTCATCCAGCTGAACAACCATCTGGTTGATCATTTCATTGCGATCTTCCGCACTCATCTCAGCTGCTGCTTCAACTTCATCAGCAGAAGGTCCTGCAGGCTGTCCAAGTGCCGGGATTGCCGCAGCCTCACCAGATACAACAGCGCCTCGTGCGATCAGTTCATCACGCTGTGCTTTTGCCGCGTCCACCCAAGGAGCATTTTGATCTGCAGTCTTCAGCAGAGCATTCCAGGCAGCCAGCGCTTCGTTTATCTGGCCCTTCTGGCCCATAGCCATTGCCAGATAGTAGTAGGGTTGCAGCATTTCAGGCTTAGCAAGATTGATCCGACGCAAAACCTTTTCAACTTCATCGGACACTTGTCCTTCATTTGCGAAAATGCTTGCTTCAGCCCAACCAACCATAAAATCGAGATTTTCAGGGAACTGGCTCAACGCCTGCGCATAGGCGCGGCGAGCCTTATCAAACTGGCTCGTACGCATGTAAACAGGTGCGATTACAGCCCAACCCTGTCCGTCGTTGGGGTTTTCTTTGAGGTGATCCTCAGTCCTGGCAATCAGAACTTCAAGATCAGCCTGCCCTGCGGTTTCAGCCAAACGCTCAGCGCGTGGCTGGTCAGGGATTTCCGGAGAACCGTATTGTAAATACATACCTAGCGCTGCCAGAGGTATCAAAACAACCGCTGTCAGCTGCACAATGCGCATGCGCATTTTAGAGGGAGCTGACTGGTGGTCTCCCTGGTTTTGCTTGTGCGCGGCTAACAAGCGACGCGACACTTCAATTTTGGCGGCTTCTGCCATGTCCGGCGCGATTACACCGCGCTCAAGATCTTTTTGTATTTCTTCGAGCTGGGCACGAAACACAGCTTCATCATTGCGCTCATCAGGACTAACCTTGGGAGAGCGAGCCAATGGAACGAGTACGGCCAATGCGACCGCCGCCGTCAAAATTGCGAGAACTAACCAGAATGTCATAGTGGCTTAAATAGACAGGTTCTAAATGTGAAAGGCAACAGTTCCCCCCCTGCGACGGGCAGTCGCACAAGCCATATACCCACAAAATACCTATGAAGTTGCACTTATTTTCTAAAAGACGCATGCACTACTAGGGGGTTAGGCGGCATCTTTCAGATAAGTCTTCTGCCTGCGGATGAGGTTCGCGGTGTCTTCCGGCTCCAGCGAGATCTCACTCATCGAGATTAAACGGCTCAATTTTCTCGAAATTTCGCCATAATTCGGAAGGTTTTCAGTCTTGTTTTGCTCGTCTTTGGGAGCTGTCAAAAGCTTCTCGGAGTTGCGATCGATGAAACGTTCGACATGATCTCTGGTTGAGATTTGCAGCTCGTTCAAGCCAAGCACACCTGCATATTGCGACGCTAACTTGGCGAGTTTTAATCCCCTCAAACATTTGTGATATGCGCGCTGAATCTGCACCAGCCGATAACCACCCTGCAAATCTGCAAGGTCAGGTTTTGTTTCTGAAGCAATTGCCTCCTCCAGTTGTGCCGGAAGGTTGCGCAGTTCATCGCGTAGCAGAATACACAAACGGTTTTTGAGCTGTACTGCGCGTTGATTCCATTGACCACAAGCGCTGAAGCCTTCAAGGTCTTCCAGTTCCTCAAAATGCAGCAAGCAGGCGTTGGCTGCTTCCGGAAGCCCAACAATGGCCTCCTCTTCCATGCGCCAACCTTCAACGACAGACACACTTTGCTCCAAAGAAGACAAAGCAAACTCTATAAAGGCTGCGTAAGGGGTGCCCGTAACATCTTTCAGAGCAGGAACAGCAGCTAGGGTTTGAGCCAGTTTAATGAGATCAACAGGCGCTTCGTCCAGACGAAGGAATGACAGCGCTGCAAGATAATTGGCCTCAGCTCTGTACTGCTCCATATGGGCACGCATGTTTTCCAAACTGTTACCGGAGGTCATGGACAGGATGTCTTCTGCAAAAGGTGGAGTGTCTGCTATCACCTTTTCCCATGCAGGCGCTCTTTCCAAAATTACCAGAACGTCACAGAAGAAATCAAAATTGACATGGCCTCCAACCTTGCGGCGAAGCTTTGTCTTTATCTGAATGTCTTGATCTGCTGCTTCCAGCTCTTTTTTTGCAGCAGCAACCAAACGCAGACGGAGACCTTCAGCGCATGTATAGAGTGCTTTCTGGATAGTTTCGTGGGTCGTGGGCAAATCTTGTTGCTGACACAGCTCTTCCAAGGCCTCTACCGCTTCGGTAAACTCATTAGAAAGAAGCACCTGGCGCATGTAGGTCCAGAGCGGCTCCATTACTGTGGCATCGATCCGACCTTGTTGTGGCGTGCTCAGCGGTATTTGAATGAGGAATGGTTGAAGGGGGCTTAGAATTGCGCGCTTGAGTGGCGTATCCAGAGACAGCTTATTCTCAGGAATGTAGGAGGCTTCACCAAGGAGCCTGCGAATAGTGAGCAGCATGAGTTCGGCATTTGGCACGGATGTTCCGCTTTGCACGGTATCATCGACAGACCGTTCCAACATCCGCAAAGCAGATTGAGACAAGGCTCCTAACACCTTCTCCATTTGCAATGCTTTATGGTTGACCTCGTGCATCCAAATCTCTCTGGTACTCAGCTTTACACTGGTTGAGCTTATACACGCTCAACCCTCACAACTCGCAGCAGACGACAACTGCTAAAATTGTATTTGTTGATCAAAACTATCGGCGGAATTGCTTAATCAAATCTTGATAAGCAGCCTTTTCCGCATGCGAAAGGTGTGTTTCCTTCAGCAAAAACTGCTTATAGCGAGGGATTTTGGGCTAATTCAGCGCTGCCCAGCGCTCACCGTCCTTACAGGCCGCACCTTTGATCAGCTGCGTTTTCTCATCATACGCAATGGTATGTTGGAAATCGCGGCAACGGCGGTCATTCACGTAATAGACCGGACCAGACTTAACTGTGCCTTGCGCGCCAGAGAATCGGTTGCGCCAGACAACTTTGTTGCCTGCATCAGAGGCATTCAACGCTTTGCTCTGTGCTTTATAGACGGTGTCGAGGTCACCGCTTCTGAGCAGTTGCTTCAACTCGCCTTCTGTGGCGCTGTCGATTGCAGCCTGAGCTGCTGCATTCTGCTCACTATCAGAAGACCAGAAACCGAAAATAGATGAGGATTCGGCATCGGTTTGAGCACTGGTGGCATGATCAGATGTCGCACAGCTGGCTAAACCGCCAACAACGACAGGTAAGACCATCAGTTTTTTCCAGTTTCGCACCAACATGCATCCTCTTTGTCGCTTTTGCGACTTATCCGTTTTCGGAAAGGCTCTTTGTCCCTTCCAAGGTCTTCCAGTAAGGCCTCAAACCAAAGCAGCGTCATTAGCTTGAAAACGCTATCGTGGAGCAACCCCTTAAAACACAGTTACACTTACTATCAGGACTGTTTGAAACAGATGCAACCCCTGCCCCAAAACAGATCAGATTGTCAGAGACGGCAAGATCACCGTTGCCTTCAATCCACCTAACTCGCTATCACCAAGTTCAAATGAACCACCGTAAATACCTGCAATGTCAACAATTATGGATAAACCCAAACCCGTTCCTGGAACAGTTTCATCCAATCTTTGCCCTCTGCGCAGTGCACGTTTTTTCTCTTCAGTCCCCAACCCAGGGCCATCATCTTCTACGATCAGAGCGATGAGTGACGCAGAGGAATTGTTGCTTTTCAGCGCCACTGACACTTTTTTATCACACCATTTGCAGGCGTTATCCAACAAGTTCCCAAGGATTTCTTCCAGATCTTGTTGTTCCCCGCGGAACAACAGAGTCTCATCCATATCAACCGTGATCTCCGGCTCTTTGTCGCGATGGATTTTTTCCATAGCGCGCGCCATGCGCGACACGACAGGAGCAGCCTCACATGATACTCCGATCACCCGGCGCTGAGCCGCCATTCGTGCTTTTTCCAGATAGTGCTGAACTTGCCCTCTCATAAGATCCGCTTGCTCCGAAACCTTCAGGGCGAGCGGTTCATCTGAACTTCTAGCCTCGTTG
The DNA here is from genome assembly GCF_001623095.1 of Pseudovibrio sp. Ad5. NCBI lineage: Bacteria > Pseudomonadati > Pseudomonadota > Alphaproteobacteria > Hyphomicrobiales > Stappiaceae > Pseudovibrio > Pseudovibrio sp. Ad5. The sequence continues at coordinate 236,249 of NZ_LMCH01000061.1, forward strand.
GTAATGACAGAGAGAGGCGTTTTCAGGGCATGGGCAAGATTTCCCACCTGAGTTCTGGAGTGTTCCACTACTTCTCTATTTGAGTGGATGAGAGCATTGAGTTCAACAGCGAGCGGTTTCAGCTCTTTTGGCAGATCTTCCTGAACTTCTTCCTCTTTTCCCTGACGGACCCGACCAAGGCTCTCCTGAAGTTCTGTTAGCGGCCGCAAGCCAAAGCGCACCTGCAGGAAGATGGCGGCGACAAGACCAAGACCGAGAACGCCCAGCGTGATCGCCGCTTGCCATGCAAAGGATGCGGTACTTTCACCAAGCTCTCGCGTGCTTCCGGCAACTGCAATTGTTACAGGTTGGAGACCACCAAACTGGATACGCTTTTGCAAGAGGCGCAGATCGCGACCAGCTGGGCCAGTGATATTTTGTTTGAGTTCCAGTTCGCCCTTCATGTTTTGCAGGCGCAGCGTGTCACCAAAAAGAGATTCGCTTTCAAACAGAACTTTGCCACCGCGCTGTACGGTCCAGTACCATCCCGACAGCGGCATGTTAAACCGTGGATCACCGATACGGCTTAATGCAGGGTTCTTCTGCTCTCCTTCCGCAGCAAGCGCACTGACAATTGCTGTCATGTGGACTTCAAGGCGCTCATCCAGTGCTTTCTCACCCGCCTCACGAAACAGAGCAACAAGAATAGCACCCGCAACCACAAGACTGACAACAGCCCACAGGCCTGCAACAAAAATCAGACGCCATGCCAATGACGCCTGTTGCTTCTTGCGAATGAACCTGATGGGGTTCCAGTTGAGCAGCCCCTGCAAGTTGTTGGTGTCTGCGCTGTTCTTATCAGGCATTTTCTTCCTGTAACCTGTAGCCCAATCCACGCACGGTCTCGATCAGTGAACTACCAAACTTCTTGCGCAATCGGCCTACAAACACCTCAATGGTGTTGGAGTCGCGGTCAAAGTCCTGATCGTACAGATGTTCAACCAGTTCGGTCCTGGAAATCACTCGGCCTTTGTGGTGCATGAGGTAAGACAGCAGGCGGAACTCGTGAGAGGTGAGTTTTACGGACATGCCGTTTTTCGTCACTTTGCCTGCTTTGGTGTCCAGAACAATGTCGCCAATGGAGATCTCGTTGGAGGCCAGACCGGCGGCGCGGCGCACCAGTGCCCGCACCCGTGCCAGCACTTCTTCCATGTGGAAGGGCTTTGCAACGTAATCATCTGCGCCAGCATCAATGCCAGCGACTTTATCGCTCCAACGATCACGAGCCGTCAGGATAAGGACTGGCATGGAATGGCCGTCTCTGCGCCAACGTTCCAATACGCTGAGACCATCCATCTGCGGCAAACCAAGATCCAGAATGACAGCATCATAAGGTTCAGTATCGCCGAGGAAATGGCCTTCCTCGCCATCATATGCTTTGTCGACAACGTAACCGGCGTCTTCCAACGCTTCAGACAGTTGTCTGTTCAAATCCCGATCATCTTCAACGATCAACATTCGCATAAGATCTACCCCACACAAGCACTCAGGCTCATAAAGCAGTTCAGACTGCTTTAATTTTTCAGTTGCGCATTCCTATCTGAAAACCGTTACCCACTTTTCAGATAGGAATGCGCAGTATCGCCTAATATCGCTTCCAAAATTCGTTCAAATTCAGGCAGAAAAATCTCTATCCAGAGTTCTTCTCAGCTCGGTTACAACCGGCGCCCAGTTCGTGCATCCAGCGTCACTTGCGAGACGTTGCCGTTGTTGAGTACGGACAGCACATAGACCAACCCCCCTCCTCGCTCACAGAGTTTGGCTGAAAGTATCTGCCCATTGACCCGCAGCGAACCCAAAGGTCGCGCCTGACCGCTGGCAACAGCTTGCCTGGTCTGGCTGGAGGACAAACACGCGGCCTGCGCAGGTGCAGACCATGTAAAAACCGTTGCCGCCAAAGCCAGTGCCATCAATGAGCGAAAAAAGAGGTTGTGGAATTGGTGTCTCATAGGGCGTCTTCTAACTGGCACTGGCTGAACCTCACATGAACGAGGTGTTATATATTTCAAAACAAAGACCTAGCAGATTCTCTGGGGTCTGTGATGTTTCTTGGCTTGGTTTGCAAATAATCCGGTAAAAGCAATTGTTAAAGTGTTACGCTCGCCAAGCAATCTGAAGTTGTCCCCAAACCGAATTTCGTTGAGTTTTGAGCAACTTCACAGGCCACCAGATGCTGACCTGCTCCAAATAGCGATTGCAGCTGGGTTTGTGGGATTGTCAGGCTTTCCTGTGTGGCCTCGTATTCACGCAAGGCTGTTCGTTCATTTTCGCCTTCAAACCGACGATAAAGCGTGACAGAAAACTGAAGTTTATCCTCTTGGAGGGGAATATCTGGCGTTGCCCAACTGTCCGCCTCCCATCTGGCTCTGCGAATCCATTTAAGTTCCAAATCCCCATTATCTGCTTGGCTTGCACTCAGATGAACCGGTGCGAATGGTTTAAGTGAGCTTTGTTTTCCGGCATGGCTTGTGTTCACGGCCCATTTAAAGCCCAGAGGTTTGCCAGCTGGAACGACACGATATGAGAGCGCAACATCAGCTTTGTCGCTGGTCCATGGCATTTTCAGCAGGGATTGATCTAACAGGATGAAATCAGCGTTCTCAGCGCTCGACGAAGCAACCAGATGCTCCGTACCCAATTGTCCTCTGAGCAACTGCGTGAGTTTGTAGGTCATGGGGGCGATCAGTTCTGCTTTACAGAACTGTATCACTTCCCACTCATCATTTTTGCGAATGGCACAGGCATTTGCGCCTGACAGCACATCGAGTAGCATTCGGCTTTGTAACTGGCCTCCGTAGAGTTTTACGGTGATATGAGAGACCAAATCCCATCGCCAAAGTGGGCCGGGGCTGAGAGGTTCTTGCAATATGCCCATGGTGGCTGGTTCTGTCACCTGCACTAGCGGTGTGAATTCTTCACCTGAGCTGGAGCTGTACAGCTGATAGGCACTCGGCCAATTCGCATTGTAGATAGCGACCACCGGGCTTCCATCATCCGCTCCCTCACTGTGGAACCTTGGCAAATCCAAGACGCTGACAATTGGCGGACCTGAGGTGGTGTCGTTGAAAGATCGTTGTGATGATCCCTCCGTGACTGCTGCAGCGATATTAGGATATCCGTTGAGCCGTATGGCCTGAACGTCCAGATGAGCACCAGATGAGATCTGATCAATCCGGCACTGAACGGAAGTGGTGCCATCACCCAGAAGCTCGCCGGGAAGTTCAAGCACATCCCCCGGTCTCAGAGCAATTTTACTCAGAGCAAGTTTAAACTGAAGGGCCTCCCGATCCAGCCACACGCTCTGGTGCATTTTTTGAACCAGCTTTTTGGCTGAGGAGAGCGAAGCTGTGATGGGGAGCTGGATATTGGAGGTGCGCCTGTCCATGCCTTCCAGACGGCGGGAGGAGACGACGAGAGGCTCATAATTGTTATTGGGGTCCATTCCCCGCAGTCGGAGTTCAGCTGGCAGGTCGCTACCATCATTGCGGCTGATGGAGATGTAGCCCTCCTCCTCTTCAGCTTCCAGCAGGTCAGCAAGGCTCAGTTTTCCATAATCTGTGGCCTTGGCGTATTTGGGGAGGATGGCCAGATGGGTTCCGCGATCAACGGCGATGCCTCCGGCGAGTTGCAGGACGGGAGAAAGCGCAGAGCGTAAGGACGTTGGGCCTGTCACGATCAGGCCTTCGAGGGTTTCGCCCAGTTCAGCGATCTCTGTCAGCTCTTGGGTGTGTCCAAAATCATCACGCATGGTACGGATGAGGCCTGAGAGAGAGGTTGCACCGAGACGACCTGTCAGCCAATGGCCGAGCTGCCAGTTCTGACCATCTGCCCAAACATCGGAATATGTCGGGAACTCAGGGAACGGGCGGGCGTCCCATGTCCAGAGGAAGGCGTTGTCCGCATCGACCATCGTACCTGCGTAGGCACTTGAGGCTGGATTGTCGCCTTGCGGCCAGTCCGGATGGTCTGTTCCCCAATAACTGAGGCTTGCTTCCAATGCGCGACGCTGGACAAGGTCATCCTGCCGCCCGCTGGAGAAGTGCGGCAATGCGCTTTCGGCAGATTTGGGGTCCACGAAGACATTGGGCTGGTTCGTTCCTTTATCTACTGCAGGAAAGCCGAGTTCGGTGAACCAGATGGGTTTGGATTGCGGCACCCAGGGGGTTGGCGTGTTCTGTTCAGCACTTGCAACACGTTCAAAATGTTGGTTCTGCCACCAGTTCTGAAGGTCCTTTTGCCGGAACACCCATGGCTTGTTGTAGGCTCCGTCCGTAATCGGGCTGCGGGTTTTCTCAGCTCGGTCTGAGTCATTGGCATAATACCAGTCGTAATATTCGCCGGAGGCTACTCCCTCCCGAAGGTCCTTGAGGTTGTAGGCTGTTTGCGGGTCATCGTTCTGACGCAAGTCCGATAATGGCAGGTAGTTATCGATGCCGACAAAATCGATGTCTGCATGTGCCCAGAGCGGATCCAGAGGAAATCGCAGGTCACCGGATTGAGGGGTGTGGCCCGCGTATTCACTCCAGTCGGCTGCGTAAGAAAGTTTGGTCTGACTGCCGACAATCTGACGGACCTCAGTGACCAGTGTTTTCAGGTGATCAACGAAAGGAAACGTGCCGCCGCCTGCCCAACATTGGGTGAGACCGCGCATTTCTGAGCCGATGAGAAACGCTTCCACACACCCGGCCTCTTTTACCAAATTGGCATAGTGCAGGATGAAACGGCGGAACCGCCAGTCACTGCCTAAGCCGACAAAAGCGTCTATCTGAGGCGTAACTGCGCTGGTTCCCTGCTGCGTTCCGGGTTGTCCTGCTGCGATGTCAGAGGTGATGCGTCCGCGCCAGGGGAAGCTGGACTGCTTGGTTGCGCCATATGGGTCGGGCAGCTGGTTATCATCGGGGATGTCCATCATCACGAACGGGTAGAACATGACGGCAAGGCCACGGCGCTTTAGTTCCTTGATGGCTTCAGTGACGGAGGCATCGGAGGGCGTGCCACCATAGGCAGGTCTGTCATTGATGCGGGAGACCTCCTGCGCTTCAGCGCGGGTCAGGCCTGCAACGCTCCAGTTCTCAGGTAAGTGCTTTGTGGTCTGGTAGGTCACTTTGGGCTGAATGGTGCACTGGGAAGCGCGTAGGTCATCGCCAAACCAGGCGACGACAAGCGCGACGCTTTTCAGGTTTGGGCACAGTGCCTGAAGTTCATCCAAAGAGCAGACCAGATCGGTTTCCTCTCCCTTGCCATGGCGGTTGACGCTCCGGGTGTTGCCGGGGGCAAGTTCCTCGATGACTTCCTGCGGATGGTAGGCGAACTCGCCTGCTCCGGGGATGAGCGTGACCGCCTTGATCTGCTGTTCCAGTGGTTCAATGGAGCGGAGCACTTCGAAGGCGAGTTGAGGGATCCGATTACCGAACTCAGTCAGCGGGAGACGTTCGAACACCACATACGCGGTGCCTCTATAGGCTGGTGCAGTGCCTTGCTTGGCTTCTATTAGGGGGTCCGGTTGTTGCTCTTCTGCCCCCAGATACACCCTCATGTTAATTGCGCTGGTGTCCAGCTCCGTACCGTTGGCCCAGACACGGCGTACTGCGGTGATAGGGCCTTCACAAAGGGCGACGGCGAAATTGGCGAAGTAGCTGTGGCTGGTGATACTGGTCGATGAGCCAGTGGATTTTCCACCCTGCTTTTCTTCGGAGACCACCTCTTCGAGCCGCGTTGCCCAGATGATGTTGCCAGTCACGCGGACACGGCCATAGACAAAGGGAAGAGATGCGCCTTCAGCTGCGGTTTGCAATTGCAGGTCGCCTAGCTTGCCGACAGAGAGTTCCCGGTTTTCACCGAAGATCTGCTGATCGATCCACGCCCCGCCAATAGCCCCCAGTGTTTGTCCTATGATAGCGCCGAAAGGGCCACCGACTGCGCCGCCAACGGCTGCACCAACACTTGATAGCACCATTGTTGCCATGGTCCTGTCCTTTCCGGATCACTGACTTGAGAAGAATGAAAAACGCCCTGCAATCTTGTTGCGCCACATGGGCACCAGCGGGCTTTCAACCACTCCCACCGCCTCGTAAGCATGGATGAAGCGGTCTTTGCTGGTCATAAATCCAAGGTGTTTGCAGGGAGACTGCGGTGCCCAGCGAAACAGAATGACCTCCGCTGGCTTTGGCTTTTGCAAAGACCCTTGCACCTCGTTCAGATATTGATGCGCAGCGTTAAGCAACTGGTCCTCGCCGTTCAGCTCCGCCCATTCAGGTGCGTAACTGGCGGGAACGGGTGGCTCGGTGTGATGCAAAAAGCGATAGAGGCCTCGGATAAAGCCAAGACAATCGCAGCCGGCACCTTTGGTTGTGGCCTGATGCTGGTAAGGCGTTCCAACCCAGCTGCGCGCTTCCCTTAGGAGGGTGTGCGGAGACTGCTGCATGATTACTCCACCAGCTTTTCGCCGTTGTTGGCAGCGGATTGGCTTTCAGGTCCGGCAAGGATGAAGTCGTTGCCCGGCATATGAGGAAAGCCCCGGAAGTTCTCGGTGTTCTGGAACTTAGTCTGGCAGCTGCTCCAGCTTTTATCGCAGCCTGCGGAAACGGACGCGAATAACGGATAAGTTTGCTCCAGGATCACGGGAGCCCAGAGCGTGAGCTTGTGCTTGCCTTGCTCAATGAGGTGACTGGCTATGCGCAAGGGTTGATTGGCGTATGGGCCGGATTGAAAGGTGAGTTTGCCGAAGGACCACCAGCCAGTGCCGATATCGGTGTTACCTTCGATGACCAACCGATTGCCATCTTCTTTGCCTGTGATACTCACCTGTCTTGTGTAGGCAGCGGCGTCCAGACTGATCCCGCAGTTATGATCTCCCAGATCTGCATGACATTGATGGGAGAGTTGCCTGCCTTTGGGCTCAGAGAGTTTGGCGGCCAATGAGCGGAACTCAGCACGGAAAACATCGGCATCTCTTGTGATTTCGCCAAGAGAGCCGCGCCGGAGCAACTGGTGCTCCTCAGGTTTTTGCCAGTTGACCAGATAGACCTCGACTTCGGCATTATCCCAAAGGCCCGCACTCAACTCCTTCTCGCTTAAGCTGTCGGAAGAGAGGACGCCCAGCGCTTCTTCCTGTCCGGCTTGAAAGTCAGATTGAGCCATGGCCTGAGTGCCATCCAATCCGATGCCGGGTTCATAGGTTTTACCGAGCAGTGAGATTGGGTGGTCGTGGGTGGTGAAACCGAGGCTGAGGCCGGATGGAGCGGTTAAGCGCCAGCAGTAGGCCACGGTTGTGCCCTCACCGGTCAGGTGTTCTTTCAAAGCAGCATTGAACATGGGTTTGCTCGCAGAGTTGGTTTCAGATGAGAAGTTCGACGAGGGGGATGGACGGCACCTGCCCTGCCTCGAAGTGCAGGAGATTGATTTCCAGTTGGTCGTTTTCAAAGCGCGTGGGCGTGTCGAACAGGAAGCCCGCCGTGATCACCTGATCGTTTGAGGGAATGTGGCCTGCCTGAAATTCAAGATTGCCTGTCAGAGGATCGAGAAGCACATCACTGCCGACGGTTTTCAATTGACCGGCGACCGCAACCGAGACAGTTCCTGCCACTGGTTTCGTGATTTTGCGTTGCCAGGCAACGCTTGCCGCTCCCACTTGCTTGATGAGCTGGAACGTCTTGGTTGTCCCGTCGCCAGTTCCGATCGTCACATCGGTTGCAGATGGAGTTGCATCAAAGGCGCAGGATTTATGATCCATGGGGTCACGAAACCGGAATCCGCAGAGGCGACCACCCACTTTTTCGAAAAATGAGAGCACCCGTTGCAGGTCTGCCGAGCTGCGCAATCCGGTCCCCACATCAAAATGCCGTCGCGTTCCCTTCCAGATGGCGTTTCGGGTTTCTGCGCCATTGAGTAACCTTGTGACCTGACTGCGTTTTTCTACTCTGACAGAAGCCCCTAGGGAAATTCCAAGTGGGAATGATTCATCAACAAAACATGGTTGCATTTCACCCTCCTGTTTGACTTGGCTCAAGGCTGGACGCCCGCGAAGCATCTAATAGGTTTGACATGGGAAAGTTATCTGCGTGATTTGCGTAGACCCGTTGTCGATGCTCCTCCCTCTTTGCAAAGCAACGGATTTTTCCAAAAAGTTTGCTACCACCGTCCGGTAGCAAAGCCACGTCGGTCCTTGAGTCCCTCCTCTTCAATGCCGACGTCATAGCCCGCGTCGCCCCCGTCCGGTGGCGCGGGCCATTATCATCGCAATCTGCCCCTGAGATCTTTCAAAGCTGCGCACATCCTGTGTCGCCACATTTATTGTGACGTTGGGCTGCGTGTTGCCCGCATTCATGGCAACGCCCAGACGACCATCGTTGCCGCGCTGCAAAGGCAGGATTGCCTCTGCCCCCGCCTCTCCCATCACCCCCAAGCCCGTGTTGCCTGCTGCGAACATCGTCGGGCTGGAAACGACACCGCCTTTTGCAAAGGGCGTCACGCCTGCCACATTGCCAATAGCTGATGAGATTCCAGCAGAAAGCAGGTTTTCAAGTGGCTTCAATGCACTGTTGAGTGCAGAGCTGGACATGTTGAGCGCCACTTGTGAGAGGATCGATTGCAGGTCTTTGCCAGAGGTGACTGCGCTTTGCAGGCCTTTGCCAAGCTCTGAAGAGAACTCTTTGGCAAGGGCGTTGACCTCCTGCATGGTTGTTTCCAACTCACGCGCGTCCTCTACGTTCAGCGGTTCATTAAAACTATCCGTCATGGTGTTTGTTGATCCTCTTTGTCTGGGAACTGGGCCAGCAGCCCTTCCAGTACACCTCGCGTGATCGTGCGGGCATTGCGGGTTCCCGGTGGCGTGAAAGCCATTTCCAGCTCAACCAGTGTTGATTGCCAGAAGGTGCGCGGTGACCAACCAAGCTCCCGGCAGGCTTTGTGCAACAGATCATGCCAAGGCACAGCTTGGTTTTTAGATTGCCCGCGCTTCATGATTTTGACTGCTGAGGTGGAGAGAACGTGGCGACCAACAGTTCCCCTGCCAGCTTGGCAAGAGCTGCAACGCCGCCTTCATGGGAGAGTTCTGCAACCTCTTCATTCTCAATGACAAGTCCACCACCGCGAAGGCCTGCACCGAGCACTTTAATGATGTCGGCAGCACTCAGCTTCCCAGAGGAAAACCGCTCGGTCAGCTGCTGTAATGTGCTGCAGCTGAGCGCGTCTTCCAGCTCTGCCAGTGCCCCGAGTGTGAGCACAAGAATGTGCTTTTGACCGCCAAGGTCTGCGAGGACTTCACCGCGCCTGCGATTAACGCCTCTGCCATAGGTTTTAGGTGGCATCCTGTACTCCTCAGGTTAGCGGGGTGAACGTGAGAGCCCCGGCGGATTCCAGCGAGATCTCGAAGGTGACTTCAGATCGGTAGTCGCCGGAGTATTCCAATGCAGACAGGTGAAACGGGCCTTCCAGTGTTCCAAAGCCGGGCAGGATGACCTGCCATGTATGCAGCTCTCCAGCAAAGAAAGCGGTGCGGACTTTTTCTGCGGATGCTTTGTCGCGAAACAGGCCACTGCCAGAGAGCGAGGCGTGGCGGGTGGAGGCTCCTGTCAGCAGCTCGCGCCAGCGGCCTGCGCTTTCGGCATCGGTGATATCAATGGGCGTGGCGTTGAGGGCGAGGCGTCTTGAGCGCAGACCTGCCACGCTTTCAAAGGTGCCATCTCCCACTGTGTCCAGTTTCAACAGCAGGTCTTTTCCAGCCTGAGCGACCATCTGTTTTCCTCTCAAAGGTTGGTGTTAAGCAGTCTTTTGCAGCAGGACGGAGAACTTGATGCGTCCGTACCATGTGCGACCATCGCCCAGACGGCGGCAGCTGGTTTCAGTCATGGTCAGGCCTGAGGTTTCAAGTCCGGCAGGTGACGTGACACCCGTCTCCAGCAGTTCGTTGAAGATCTGGAGGATCTCCTGGGTTTGAGCCCGGTCTGCATGGCGGGAGTAGATGCCTATGGAACCTGTGAGCCTGCCGCCGTCGTCCAGATGGCCTGTCAGCAATTGTGTGGTGACAGCCTCCAGCGTTGCATAGGGCAAGGTTGCTCCCCTTGGCACGCCGTCAAACACCCGCATTGGATCTCCCAGATAGGGTTTTAGCGATGCCTTGGCGTGGATTGCCTGAAACAGGGCTTTGCGGAATTCAAGCTCCCCCATCATCGCCCTCCTCTTGCTCACAAAGGATTTGCATGAAGGGCTCCTGCTCTGAGTGCGGGAGAACTGCTTTTACCCTGAGGCTCTGTCCATCCCGCTCCACCCGCCAGCCCTCTGCCACATCTGTGCGGCGGCGGAGGGTGAGCGTGAGCGGGTAAGCGCTGGCAATGCGGCCTGCCACGGTACTCTGTGAGCCAGTGGATGCCTCTACCAGCCCCCAGACCATGGCGACTTGCTGATAGCTTTTGGTGATAGAGCCATCCGTGCCGTTGGTGATCTCAGGTCTAAGCAGCAGCAATGGCTCGTTGAGTGTGCCTGCTGCTCTCATATCCTGAGCACCTTGTAAGGCGAGAGTGCTGCCTCGAAGCCGTGGGGCATGAGGCCTGTGAGGCGATCTTCTTCCAGCATGGAGCGGCGCTCGTACCAGAAGCCGACCAGCATCAGAATCGCGGTTTGCAGGCCTGCGGGAACCGAGGTTGCTGCTGAGCCGTAGCCAGCTTTGAAGTCAACCTCGATGCCGTTGAGGTCTCGCAACGGCCCAACCGCGCCTGCCTTGAAGCGCAGGCGGGCGGGATTTCCGGCCAAATCCACCTGATAGTTCGACGCTGGCACCAGCTGTTGGTTGCCTTCCCTGTCATAGGTGTAGACCTGCAGGATCTGTGCGACCGGCGCGACAGGCAGGCGGATCAGGCGGTCTGGTGAAAGATCATCCAGAAGCAGTCGCCACTCCTGTTCTATAAGGGCCCGCCGTGTGAGTGTCTCCACCTGTTCCCGTGCGGCTTTGATCAGACGCTCGATCAGATCATCCTCGTGGGTGTGGGAGACCCTGAGCTGCGCATGCGCCTGGGCAAGCGAAACCGGCTCCAGAGCCGGTGGCACTGTGAGTATAGCCGTCACCGCGGCTCCTCCTCGATTGTTGTTGAAGATGATTAGGCGCTGAAGTTCAGCAGTTTGTAGGCGTCAAAATCCATGATGCCGCCGCCGACGCGTTTGGTGATGTAAAACAGCACGTTTGGTTTGCTGGTGTACGGATCACGCAAAACAGAGATGCCGACGCGGTCCACCACCATGTAGCCACGGTGGAAGTCACCAAACGCGATAGCGTATGGATCAGAGCCAGCGGTCATGTCTGGCATGTGTTCAGCTTCAGTGACCGGGAAGCCCATGAGGCTTGGGTCAGCACCTGCAGCGGCTGGTGGTTGCCAGATGTAGTTGCCCTGCCCGTCCTTCAGCTTGCGGATGGCAGCTTGCGTTCTGCGATTGAAGAGGAAGCGGGCGTTGCGGCGAATGGCGGTTTTGACCCCGTAAATCAGCGATATCAGCAGATCGCTTCCATTGGAAGAGGGAAACGCCCCTGCCTGTCCTGTCTTGATGGACCCGATGGAGAGGCCCGTATCATCCAGCGAGCCATGGATGGTGCCTTTGAGCAGTCCTTGCGGCTGACTGGTGCCGTTGCCATTGAGGAAGGCGGCGGATTCTTTTTCTGCAAAGACAGTTTCCACCTCTTCTGCCAGAATTTCCCCGATGTTGACGGCAGCATCATCCAGCAGAGTTTGGGTGACGGCTGGCAGAGCAGAAAGCTCGAAGATCTTTACCTCCCGCATCTCAAATTTCATTGCGTTTGTGGGCGTGCTGCGGGCATCGGTTTCGCCTTCCCAGTCCGCATCCGGGTTCACCGTCACAACAGGACGGCGGTAGGATGCGCCTGAGATCTTGCGGTTGGACGCGATGGAGCGGATGGGGGACAAGGCCGTGATGCGGCGCAGGATGTCCGTTTCCAGCTGCTCCGGCACCAGATACCCACCATCGCCAGCAGTGCCAGAGGACATGGCCTTTTGCTCCAGCGTTTTAAGGCGGGTCTCCTGCCCGTCTCGCATATAAGTCTCAAACGCGGATTTGTGCTCTACCTCAGCTGATGGGCCGCCGGTGGTTTCTGGCGTAGAGCGCGGCAAGCGCTGGGATTTGAGTTGAAGCTCATTCAGGTGGCGCAGCTGACCGTCGATAATCTCGTCCAGACGGGCCAGTTTTTCATCCAGGAGCACATCCGAGCCGGATTTTTGCTCCAGCTCAGCCAGACGGATGTCGTTGGTCTGGGTGTACTCAGAATAAGCGTGGTTCAGCTGGTTAAAGCTGCCAGAGGCCTCCATTCCGGACACAAACTGCCCTGTTGCCGGGCCAGAAATTGCGGGATGAGCTGATTTTCCTGCAGCTTCCCTTGCGAAGTCTTTGGTTTCCAATGCTGGATTGCATGTGTTTTTCATAGGATTATTTTCCTTATAAAGAATATAAAAAAACTGCGGTGCCAGTTGGGACCACAGATCGTACTTTCAAATAATCAGGAGCTTCAGGAGACCACGGTCAGCCGTGCTGATGGCAGCAACGGGAACGTGACCAGCGAGATCTCCCAGAGGTCTACCGCCAGCACATCCCGTCTGCCGGTTTTGCTGTTGCGTTGGGCGCGGCGGGTTTTGAAGCCGATGGACAGTCCGTCCAGAATACCCGTTTGCACCATGGCGATGGCTTGCCGGCCCTGTGTGATGCCCGGATAGAGCAAGCCCTTTACAAAGAGGCCGATGCTGTCCTCCTGAATGTGCAGCCACTTGCCGATGGGGTGGGATGGATCGTGCTGCCAGAGCATTTTTACATCCGTGAGTTTTTGCTTTTGCAGCGTGTTTTGAAATGCACCTTTGCGCATCACGTCGCCGCCCTGATCGCTCAGTTCAAACCGGCTGGCGTAACCTTCAATTGCGATGGGGTGATCTGTGTTCAAATTGATTGCCTCCCTTAGCGAGCTTTCAATTGTTTTTTCTGCCGGAGTTTGCTCCCTCCGACTTTGCCGCGCGTCGCTCCACCAGTGCTCCGGCGAGTGCCTTGGTGAAGTTGGCGAAGGTCTGTGCAGGGGCTTCATTGCCGCGCTGAGTTGGCTGTTGTTTTTGCTCAACGGGCACGGCTTGTGTTTTGTGATTTTGGGTCAAGGCTTCACCTTCAACCTTTCAAATAATCTCAATAGTCTGAGTGTGCGACTTTCATGGATCCATGCGCAGCAGCTGGTTGAGTTTTTCCAGTTCACTCATGAACTCCTCGAACCTGCGATTGAACCGGATGACTTGCTTTAATGCCCACAAGAGCAGTGATGTGGAAGTGCCTGCCCAGGCACCGAGCGCCACATGGGCAAGATCTCCTTTTGCAGCGAGCGCTGCCAGCAGCTCATTCATCTTTGCCCTCCGCCCCATAACCAACGGCGATGCGTTTTTCATCGCGGGAAAGGAAGTCCGCTGCGGTGATGCGATCCCACAGTGCTTTGCGTTCCAGCGCCAGCGCTTCGACAGCATCAAGGTCCAGCTCCAGTGTGACCTGCTCGTCATAGGCTGCAGAGAGCCAATTGGAGAGCTCGGAGAGAACCCGCGCGGCGAGCGGCACGACCGTCAAACGCCAGAAGGCGCGGTTGGCTTCCTGATAGTTGGCGTAGGTGTTGTCTCCCGGAATACCGAGCAGCATAGGCGGCACGCCGAAGGCCAGTGCGATTTCGCGGGCGGCGACATTCTTCAGCTCAATGAAGTCCATATCCTTGGGCGACATGCCCATCTGTTTCCAGTCGAGCCCGCCTTCCAGCAGCATGGGGCGGCCAGCATTTTTCGCACCCTGATAGGAGCTTTCCAGCTCTTCTTTGAGGCGGTGAAACTGGTCATCCGTCATGTTCATCGCATCGCCTGCACCATAGACCAGCGCCCCCGTCGGGCAAGCCGCGTTATCAAGCAGAGACTTGTTCCACTCTCCGGCTGCGTTATGAATGTCGAGGGCAATTTGTGCGGCTTCAATGGGGGCGAAGCCGTAATGGTCGTTGAGCGGGTTGAAGAGCTTGATGTGCAGGACGGGTTGGACCTTGTCACCGGGGGCTTTGCGCAGTTCTACTTTGCGGCCTGCCACCTGATACTCGTAGGCCTCCACCCAGCCTACCTCATCCACCAGCACCTTCATGCGGTCGGGCCTGAGAGCGTGGAGCTCACGCGGTGCGCCTTCCAGCGAGACGGCCTCTATATACGCGTTACCGGAGACCAGCAGGAAGCCGTAGACTTCTTCCAGAAACGAGCGCCGTGTTTGCATGGGGGTGGGCTTGTTCAGAAGTTCCATCAGGGGATGGGCTTCCAGCTCTTCATCGCCCACTTTCACAGTGAGGGACACGTTTGCGGCGGCTTCGGAGATGAGGCGTACGCATCTGTAGGCGATAGGATTTCGTAAATACCCTTGGTTTATAAGTGATTCATAGTTGCGCGGGGTCCAGACGGCCCCTTCACCAAACCGCATGAAGGCGACTGATTTTGCCCGTGATGCCTTTTGCTCAGTTACTGGTGAAAAAACTGAATCAAGAAGTCTGCGTAACCCCATGAGATCAGAGTCCTTTTCGCTCTAACTTAATGTTTTGATTCATGTATTTGAGTGCACAAAGCTGTTTGCTTTTGGTCTGCCTTGATAAACAGCTTTAACTCATTTTCTCGCGTATCCTTATCCGAAAACCGGTTCCCACTTTTCGGCGATACACGGAGGGCTAATCCTCACAAACAGATTCAAGTTTGCGAGCTAACCCTTCAAATTATTGGTGTTTTTACAGTTTGCGCAGGCGTGGTTTGCCTGCCGGGCGTCGGTTGAGTTCTGTTATGGCCCAGACCAGTGCATCCAGCCGATCTGGTGATCTTCCGTTGCTCAGGCCACCAACCCCAAAGTCGGAGAGTTCATCTTCCAGCTCAGGAAAGACACCGCAATGATGAACTCGCCCCTGCTCATACAACAGGGCGACAGGCTCTGCTCTGCGGCGTTTGCTTTTGGTTGCGTGGACGGACTTTACCGGCACGCTGGCATCGACACTTTCAATGACCTCACGCACCATCTCGCCACCCTGATTGACCTCTGCCAATAAGCAGTCCGCCTCCAGCTCATGATAGAGTTTGATGGCTTGCTCAGCCCATGCAGCGGGGCGCAGGCCCTGGGCGGTTCTGTCTCGCAAGACATGCAGGTCACCTGCCTCTGTGATACCTGCAGCGACGATGCCACAGGAATCTGCAGTCCTGCCTGATGTGGCTGGCGGGTCCACGGCAACAACAATGCGCTTCAGTTCGGGGGCATCCCGCACCCGACCCATCTCGAACCATTTGCGGGCGAACAAAGCGTCTTCCCGGTCTTCAATCAGTTCTCCATCCAGCTCCTGCCGGCCTAATCGGGTGCCACCATACCGCTCTGCCATTTGCAGCAGAAACACCTCTGCCAGAAACGCGGCATTCGCTTTCGTTCCAGCCTTGGTCACCACGGTGCCTTTGTCTTGCAGCAGCAGTTTTAACAGCGGCGTGGACTTGGGTGTTGTGGTCACCAGCTGCTGTGGTTGCACCCCAAGACGCAGACCAAACTGGAGCATGTCGAAGGTTTCTGTTGCGTTGCTCCACTTGCCTGCTTCATCACACCAGGCGGCGTCAAATTGAGGACCGCGCAGAGCCTCAGGGTCTTCTGATGAAAAGGCCCGAGCGACCGCTCCATTCGCCCATTCCAAACGGCGCCGTGATGGGTTCCACTGAGGCTTGTGGCCTGCTGGGTGGACGGTGAGCAGACCGGAAATGCCCTCGATCATCACCTCCCGCACATCTGCATAGGTTTGCCCGACGAGCGCAATATTGCCAGCCGCCGGACCAGCCCATGCCTCCCCTGCAACCTTGCCTCTGACCCATTCTGCCCCTGCTCTGGTTTTGCCTGCACCGCGTCCGCCCATAAGCAGCCATGTGGTCCAACTTCCATCTGGCGGTCGTTGATGGGCGTGCGCGAACACCTGCCAGTTATATTGAAGATAACTCAGTTCATGTGCATTCAAAGAGGCGACAAAGTCATGAAGTTTGCCCTGCGCCACACAAGCTTTCAATGCGCTGCGAAAGCTGTTGTCGCATCTGGTCATCACTCACCTCTTCTGTGTTGTCCTCACCGTGTGCTTGCTGCAGGTCGATCAACATATCCAGCGTCTTGGCGAGGCTGGTGATGGCTTTTGCTGTGGCATCCATCTCTCCCGCTGCTGATTGCGGATCACCGCTTAGCTTTTTCAGTTTGGCTTCCAGTGCGCTGACCTGCTTTTCAAAGGCAGCATAGAGACGGGCGATCAGGCGCCTGCGTTCTTCTGGCTGAGAGCTGGCAAGCTCCTGCGCCAACTCCCACTTGCGCAGCCATCCCTCCCGTTTAATCTTGGTGGTGATGGTGCTGCTTGGCAGGCCTGTTTTGCGAGCGATATCAGCAATTGAGATGGCCTCTTCTTCCACCATGCGGCGGACGACCTGCCAGACCTCTAATGGCACACGCAGTCGTGCTGCCTGCTCATCCTCTTGCTGGGGCTCTTGCTCCTCCGCCATCATTCCTCCTGTCTCTAAAACTGTTCGCGTATCGTTGTCCGAAAACCGATGTTCACTTTTCGGCGGTACGCTGTAGGCACAAAAAAAGCCGCCCATTGAAACAAGGAGCAGCTGGTCAATTCTCTAAAATGTAGTGCAGATAGAAAGAGTAAGACTGCCTCTGCAGGCACCGTCACACTTTCTCTAGCATGCCAAAACCCTATCAAAACAGCGGCGCGCTGTCAAGATTATATTCCTAAGGTAAGTCATCCAAAGAGGCATGGACACTTATCCCCGTTTCACGTTAGGATTGAAACTCGTTCAACTTTAAATAAAGAAAGCTGTAAGGCTTTGATGCGACATTAAAAAAAGCGCAGGCCCTGAGGCACTGCGCTGGCTTTACAATTGCTTTGAATTTTGACTTATACCCGCTTCTCACCTGTGGAGAAGTAATTGAAAATAAACATATTTTGCAGGATCAGTCTTTGGTGTATTCCTCATCCGGCCAGTCGACGAGATAGTTTTCGAACTCTTCTGGCTCCATTCCATCTTCGCTGATGGTTTTGTCTTGGACTGAGATTCCGGCGTCATGCACGCTTTGCGGATCTTTGGAAACAAGCGGATGCCACCAGTACAGATCCCTGCCCTCACGGATTAGACGATACGCACATGTTGGCGGTAACCATTTCAAAGTTCTTACAGTTTCCGGCGAAAGCTGTACGCAATCGGGCACTGTGTCGAAGCGCTGTTCATAGTTTTTGCACCTACATGTGGTTCCATCCAGCAGAGTGCACGCAACGTTTGTCCAGTAGATTGCGCCTGTGTCCCAATCTTCAAGTTTGTTCAGGCAGCAGCGTCCACATCCATCACAGAGTGACTCCCATTCTTCATGGGTCATCTCATCTAGGGTTTTGGTCTGCCAGAAAGGGCGGTGACTCTCAGAGTTTACGGATACCATTTATGTCGTTCTCATTGCAAAATTCCGATGGGAATATCGCGAGGATGTCGCTTAGCTAGTTCTTCGGTTTGGTTCATTGTCCCCCTTTGCGCATTCAGGGGTGTGACCGGTACTACGGGTAATCAGTTTGGAAGAGAACTCTGATAACAGCGAAAAGCAGAATGTCACGGAAAATTCTGCTGAAAATGTGAAAAAAAAGGGCAAGGAGCGATCTTTTACCCTTCAGGATCTATCTCAGCGGATGCTTGCAACCGATGCATGGCTGGATTCTGCGCTTTGGCACACCTCACAGTTTTTGGGGGTGTTCTTTCGTGAGTACTCGGCCTTCATGCGCCGGTTCTCTCTGCGCGGCCCCTCCAAGTTTATTGCAGGGCTTGCTTCTGAAGGGCTGACCTATTGCGCGTTCGGCTTTCTGATCGTGCTGACCTTTGCGCAACCGGCCTTTAAAGCAACGGAGCGTTCTGACTGGAAAACCACCTCCGACTTTTCCGTGAGCTTTTTTGATCGGTTCGGAAACCCGATCGGCAAACGCGGCATTTTGCTGAACGACAAAATTCCACTGGATGAAATTCCCGATCACGTGATCCAGGCCACCCTTGCTACCGAGGACAGACGGTTTTTTGATCACTTGGGAATCGACTTTGTTGGTACCTTCCGCGCCATGGTTGCCAACGTGAAAGCCCGCTCTGTTGTGCAGGGTGGCTCGTCGATTACACAGCAGCTGGCAAAAAACCTGTTCCTTTCAAACGAACGCACATTACAACGCAAAATCAAAGAGGCTTATCTCGCTTTATGGCTTGAGATGAACCTGACGAAGCAAGAAATCCTCAAGTTGTACCTCGATCGCGCCTACATGGGCGCGGGGACATTTGGTGTTGCTGCTGCTTCTGAATTTTACTTCGGTAAAGACGTGCGCGAAATTTCGCTGGCAGAAGCTGCAATGTTAGCAGGGCTTTATAAGGCCCCTTCCAAATATGCGCCGCATAAAAACCTGCCTTCTGCCCGTGCTCGTGCCAACGAGGTCCTGACGAATATCGTGCAAGCGGGCTTCATGACTGAAGGCCAAGTTATCGGCGCGCGGCGCAACCCGGCAGAGGCGATTGACCGGACCAAGAGCCGGGCACCGGATCATTTTCTCGACTGGGCGTTTGAACAGGTGAAAGACCTTGCCGAACAGTACCCAGAGCTCAGTAATGACAGGGTTATTTCTGTTCGCACCACGCTTGATCCGGGCATGCAGCAGGAAGCTACCAACCAAATCGAGAGCACCTTACGCCAATACGGTGACCGTTACGGTGTTGAAGAAGCGGCCATGACAGTTATCACCACTGAGGGCGCCGTGCGCTCCATGGTTGGTGGACGCGATTATGATGAAAGCCAGTTCAACAGAGCCACTGATGCGCTTCGCCAACCAGGTTCCTCGTTCAAACCGTTTGTGTACATGACGGCCTTCCTGAATGGATATGAGAGCGAGAGTGTTGTGCCCGATCGTCCAATCAGTATTGGCGGCTGGAGTCCACGTAATTATACCCGCCGCTATGCAGGTGCCGTGACGCTGAAGACCGCTTTGACCAAGTCAATCAATACCATTCCCGTTCGACTGGCACAGGCCATCGGGCGCGATAAGATTGCAACCACCGCCTACATGATGGGGATCAACAGCGAACTGCGTATTACCCGTGCTATGCCGCTTGGCGTCTCTGAGGTTACGGTTCTTGATATGACAAGTTCCTATGCGGCCTTCGCAGCTGGCGGGAAGAAAATTGACCCCTACGCCATATTAGAGCTGCGTAATTCAAAAGGTGAGTTGCTTTACAACCATGATCGTGACGCTGGCCCTTCTCTGCGGATTCTGCCGTTTGATAAGGTTTCGATGATGAATGATATCCTGGTGAATGTAGTGGAACGTGGCACTGGCCGACGTGCCCGGTTGGATGGGATTACTGCTGCCGGTAAGACTGGTACGACACAGGCTTATCGTGATGCCTGGTTCATTGGCTACACGGGCAACCTTGCAGCTGCGGTCTGGTACGGAAACGACGACTTCTCCTCCTCACGACGCATGACCGGGGGTAGTTTGCCTGCGATGACCTGGGGCAACTTTATGAAGTATGCGCACCAGGGGTTGGAGCTGAAAGCTATGCCCGGTGTGGAGCCGCCTGAAGGTAAGGATGTTATTGCCGCGAATGGTCTCAGTGATGTTGAGGTGACTGGCCCGCCAGAACTGCTCAACAGAACGTCTCAGCAGGTTCTGGAAGCGCTTGGGAAGCGGCTGCGTGCGCTTCCATTCAACAGTATTTCTCAGTCAAACGTGCAGGCCCAACTGGGCTCTGACGCAAAGGCGGATGTGACTTATACCCGATGACCCACACCCCTCACATGCCTTTGGTGGCGGTTCGCGAACCAGAAACCACCCAGATTTTTGATGGAGAAACCTCCTGGCAAAAGCCTTGGCCTCATATTTCGCCATTGCTTTTCAAAGCGCCGTTTTTCTCGTTCGGGCCGTTTTTATTCTCCATCATGATTGCTTTGATTGTGGGGATAGGCAGTGCTTATCTGTCGCTCAACAGAGGCTCTCCATTCAGCGCACTGGAAAGCGGTGTGTGGGTTGCGCACCCGCATGCAGGGACGATTGACAGTGATCCTTACAGTACAGCCATTTTTGCACGAACTGGGCGCGTGCCGCTTGGAAGCGGTGAAGGCATTGCGTTTTACGCTGCCTTTGATGACAGCGGACGGGCGCTAGACCCCCAGTGCAATTACCGAATTGCCGGTAAGGTGCCATCTACCCGGCTTTGGACCATTACGGCTTTGAACAACGCCCTGGAGCTGCTTGCGACTGATGCTGGACGCGCCTCCTTGCATAGCCATGGGATTTTGACGGATCACACAGGCGCGTTTGCAATTCAGGTTTCTCCTGAAGCCCGACCCGGGAACTGGCTGCCAACCGGGGGGAGTAACGGGCTGGTGTTTGCCATGCGTCTTTACGATATCCCCTACACCACGGGTGCCGGCTTGAGTGCTCCAGTGATGCCTGCTGTTGAATTGGTGAGCTGCAAATGAATGATCTACTCAAAAAACTACAGGACCTTTACATTTCGCCTCGTTGGATTTTGTGGGGCGTCGGCGGATTGTTCGTCGCGGGGATAATTCATGTGGCCATTGTTTTGAGCGTTCCCGCTTATGTTCCGCATTCTCCTTACGAACGTGTTGGTGGCTTTGGTGCGGATCGCAGTTTTCAGATGCTGCCACCGATCCTGCCACGTAGTGAGCCTCTGCCGGATCTCGACCCATCTATGCGCCATGCGATCTGTCGTTATTCCCTCGAGAACGGGCCGCTGATTGTGAGCGCGTTTGCTCCCTCTCCGTTCTGGTCGCTTGGCCTGTTCAATGAAAAGGGACAGGTGACTTACAGTCTCAATGACAAGACGTCTGAGGGCGAAGCTGTGCGCATGCTGGTGCTGACACCGCAGCAGCTTTCGATCCTGCGTGAGAACCCACCAGAAGACCTGGAAGAGATGATTGTGGTTGAGACGAATGAGCTGAAGGGGTTTGCGTTGTTCCGCGCCTTTGCACCGTCCAACGCGTATCTACCACAGATCTCAGCAGCACTACGATCCGCAACTTGCTCTGATCTGCCAAAGATTTAGAGCAAACCTTCCAGCTATTTTTGCGGAATAGTGCTTTCTAAACCCCATCCGGTAAAGATGCGAGACGGATTCTCAACCTTTTCGGCCGGACGCTTAACTTCGGCATAGCATTTGGATGGCAGCTCTTCATAGGTGCGACGCAGCTGCTCATAGCCTTTGCTCGCGTCCCAGATTTGCTGGGCAGACGGGGTTTCCACTTCCAGCGCGTTGATGGCGATCTGATAGGCCTGCAGGCGGCGGCCTGTGGCGCGGAGTACCCAGTCCACAAAGGACTTATTCTCGCGCACCCTCGCCTTTACTCCCGTTGCGAACTGCGGGTTCACCTGAGTTTGGCGGTTCAGTGCCTCTAGTCGCTCATGATCACTCACCAGAACCTGACGGGCAATTTTACAAAACGGCAGGAGGAGCTTTTGATCGGACCCCATGTCATCAATCAGGCGGGTATAACGCGTTTCGCTGGAGCGGTACTTATCCGAGCGCAGATAAACGTAATAATTTGATGGATTGATCGCAGCGTATGGATCTTTCAAAAAACCCTGACGTTCCAACTGAGCCTTGTTGGCTCCAATCCAATCCTCAGAGGCCGGAGGAACAACCAGTGTCCATCCGCGATCGCGCAGTTCATTTTCCTGATCTGTCAAATTGAGGTTGGAAACGTCTTGCTTCTGGGAATAACGATAGAGCATACCCAGATCTTTTGCGACGCGGTCATGAAGGAAATTGGGCTTAGCGCGGCCAAAATCTCCAGTGGGCTTGGCGCATGCAGACAACAGCAGGGTGGCTGAAGACACAAGTAAGAGACAAGTCGCAAAGGTGCGACCTTTGCTGATCAACTCTGTTTTCCCGAATTTGCCCATGTCTCACAATCCCACTGCTTGCAGCAATGGAGATACAGGCAAAAAACGTAGGAAGCTAGTCCCTCTCGTATTCCGAGTGCTCTTCTACAACGCGAATAACACCAACTCTGCTGCGGCAGGCTAATCCTGACGGCATTTTGTAGACACCCGGGAATATATGGATCTGGGCTGATGAAAGCTGACGATCAAAGCCTCTGCGTATCTCTAAGGGTTGCCTGCGCGAGCGCTCAATCACGAGATCATGAAGTGTACCCATAGTTTGTCCTCTGGCACATTTACCGGTCAATTCTGTGGTTCTTCCAAGCCTCAGTTAAGCGGAGTTTCAGTTAATGAGCTGTAAAGCATTTGCTCCTAAATTTAGCTAGTAATTATATTCGATGTCATATGTGTCGCTGTGTTTTTCTGGCGATTGCGAAAAACATCGAGAAATCATTGTTTTGCGTATACAGGTTCCTTAACTCATGGAAGACAGGTCTCAACTCCTAATTGCAGCAACAGAGGCTTTTGCTCAAATCGGCCATTCTCATGCAAGCTCTTGCAAATGACCATGACCAGATGATTGGAGAATACGTTGCTCTCAATTCCAGGAGCACCGTTGCCCCTTCACATCCAGCCAGTTCCTCTGATGAGCTTGCAGAAGATCTGCTTGGTCTTTTCCTGGAGAGCGCGCCGATCTCATCATACAAAGACCTCTCAGCAAGCCTGTCAGATGCCTCTGCTTCAGATGACACGGTTGACGCTCTGACGGAAAATGAGGCGCAGGAGCTAACACTTAGAGGGCTAAAATTTGGCCATACGAGCATGGTTGGCCAGTTGGCGCACGCCTGCCGCATGACTCCAGATCAGATTCATCAATGCTGTACGCATTCTTCTCCGGACGGATTCATTGTCATGCTCGTTGGTCTTGGGTTCTCTTCCCGTCTTGTCGATCAGCTGCTCGTCCGGTTTTGGGGCACACTCATTGAGACGGATCGCATGAGAGACCTGCAAAAGTCTGCTGCTGGTGTTAGCAAGAAGATTGCGCGACAGTTGCTCTGCAGCTGGAGTGGAGAGATTTCTCAGCCTCGCTACCACACGATTTTTGAGGCAACCGAGACAGTTGTGCGGGAACTCAAAGCCCAGGGCACGTCTTTAACGCGGCCCTCACATTACCATTCAGAACTTGCGACCCTTAAAGCCTGAAAATAAATCTTCAGGCCCCGGCTCTTTTGGCAGTGACAGGAAGCTTCTGGCTTCCTTATCTTCAACTTCGACAACCCAGAAGTCAGGGTCCATGCGTTCTTCGCGTGTGAGTTTGGCTTCAATTTCCTCTCGTGAAGTTTTTTCCATCAAACACTCAAACTCGCGATCAAGTGGCTTTTCCTCTTCAAAGAAAGACTGTGGGGCAGGACCGTAAAAGTCGTAGGTCGTGTCCAACCGATCAACAATGATGAAGATTGCACCTGCTTCCAGCGCGCCTTTGCGGCGTATGCCTGCGAAAGCACCTTCCCCGAAGCACCGGCGTGTGTAAGCAGCGACCCAAAATTCAGAGGTTACTCGCATCAAGTTGTCTTTCTTATTGAATTAGTCGCGCTATCAGATCCGCGTGCCACTGACGGTAGCAAGCTTAGAGAAGAGAGCTTCGCTCATTTGCCCGTCTATCTGCAAAGCATTATCGCGTTGGAATGCGGCAATTGCAGAAGCGGTCTGGCCACCCGGAATACCATCAATTGTAAGCGGGCCGTACCCCAGATCTGCCAATGTTTTTTGCAGGCGCTTGATACGCTCAGTCATTGCATCCGTTTGACCGGAGACTTGTGTCAGATTGGAGCCACTTTGCGTCAATGCTTCAATTTCCTCAGGACTTGCCCGAGGAATAGGAATCTCAGCCCCTTCAGCAGACGCGGTGTTTGGAGACGGCGCAAACGCGGCAAAGTCCATTGTCAGCCGTGCGAGCAGCGCTTCGGTCACCTGCCCGTTTTCACTCATTGCGCGTTGTCTTTGATAAGCACGGACTGCCCGTTCTGTCGCGGGACCGAACTGGCCATCCAAACTGCCCGGATACACCCCTAAACGGCGCAGTTCTTTTTGCACTTCAGCAACCAGCTCTTGCTGTCTCAATCTCTGAGTTGCTCTTACAAGTTCTGAGCTATCTAACTGGCTTTGAAAAACCCGAGTGGCGACTATTGGAGAGGGATGCTTGGCATCTTGCAAAAAGGCAGCGTTCACCGCGATCAGCGATGCCATGCCAACGAAGCCTAACAGCACCAGTGTAGAGAGCTTGTTCATGCCTGGAGACTTTTTGGAGGCAGCGTTAGCAACAGCAGCATGATCGACTTCGCCATTTTCATAGAAAACACCGTCTTCGTCATAGTCTACGTGCATTTGGTAATCACCATCAGGCTGCGTATGTGCAGAACCCCGACGGGCTCCACCTTTGCTCGCTTTTTTGCCGTTTGGCTTTCGCCCCACCATCAAGCACTACCTCTTTCAACGCAATTTGTGTGTTACCCGAGTACTCGGTCACTACCAATTTTAACTGGTGTCTTCCTGAGAGGTTAGAGATATCGCCCTCACCTCAGCAAGTCCACTTTGAATAGCTCTCTGCCCACCGAGAACCACCATAAAACCTTGGGTTAAATTGGGCTCGTTTCCAGTTTTCCAGCCCTACTGTTTCTATCAAGTTTTGCTTAAAAAAACTCTTATGTGCACTTTTGAGTTTTAATTGTGAGCTCCATCTGGTGGCTTTTCAGTTCAATAAGATACCGCTGGGATACTTTTTCTACACCTTTTATTAATCATAGATACGCTTCGCCAACTTTTCGAAAGACCAAAAATAGCCATAAATTTCAGTAGTTTTCCAATTTACATAAAATTTGATTCAATTTTATTGAGAACAATATATGTTATATTTGAGAGTAAACCCTATAGTTTCAACAAGTTAAACGACTATCTAAAAATTGTCAGCCTATTCGGCGCACTTGAAACCCACGGGCGAAGCCAATGTTCTTTTTGCTTAGAACTACATTTTGGATCGGACTTGTACTGCTTCTGCTTCCAATTGGAACTGGCAGTGATGAGGATGCACCATCTATTGGGATCGTTCAGGTTTACCTTGCTGCTCAATCCACCGTGAAGGATCTTGGGGGTTTTTGTGATCGTAATCCCAATGCTTGCGAGATGGGCGGCTCGGTCATCACTCTCGTCGGTTTAAAGGCAAAAGAAGCTGCTCGCTTGACCTACAATTACCTCAGCGACAGTGAGACAGAAGATCTGCAACCCACAAAGTTTGCTGCTCTGCCGTCAGCTCAGGATGCTATCGAGGCAATACCGTTTGATGAAGTTGCAGCTGGCCAGCTGCTGCCGAGCCTTACAAGCCCATCAGACGAGCCTGCACATTCCGGTACACTTAGTTCAGCTGATCGGGACATTCCATGGCAACTCGATCAAGACCAGCAACAGAACAGCTCTGCGCAAGCAGATCCGTCTGAACAAGGTCTATTTGCTGAAGTTCAGCCAATCTATGCAACTCCAGTTGCTGCTGTTCCGTTACCGCGTCCTAATCCGCTGTATTACGGCCGGAATTAAGGTCAATTTCCATAAATCTGAGCTATTTATGGCCTATACTCTCATCTGGAGTGTGGGCCGTTATATATTTTGAATCCAATCGTATTGCCCCTAACCGGTTGGCGCGGTAGAAACGCCCTCAAAACCCTGAGTGAGAGAATAGTATTATGACCACTGCGATCGCTGATATTCTGGAAGGCTTTGAGTTCCTCGAAGACTGGGAAGACCGCTATCGCTATGTCATCGAGCTGGGTCGAGAACTTGAGCCCCTGACAGATGATGAACGCAGTGAGGAAAACCGCGTTCATGGCTGTGTTTCTCAGGTCTGGCTTTCGAAGAACATTCAGGAAGATACCGATAAAGGCCCGATCCTGTTCTATAAGGGCGACAGCGATGCACACATTGTTCGCGGTCTTGTTGCTATCGTTCTTGCGCAATACTCCGGTGTTTCTGCAAAGGAAATTCTTGCTACGGACATCGAGAGTATATTTGGCAAGATTGGCCTCAAAGAACACCTGACGCCTCAGCGTTCCAATGGCTTGAGTTCCATGGTTCAGCGTATCAAGGATGATGCATCCGATGCTCTAACTCCGAATTAGACGCTGCCCAACTCGCCATTCGAGCGTTTTCGGGACCGACCGCACGACTACGAGACGAGCCGTAATGTGTAGCAAGTCGATCTAGCGCCAACCCCAGAACAATCTTGGCTGTTCGTTGTGGCCATTGACGCTCGCTCTCAACCTGTTTCAAAGGCTTCAAGAAACAGCACACATCCATGAGAACGCCGGAGAGCTCTGGTCCGACAGTTGAGAGAGCTCTTTGAAGGCGATCTCTGGCATCGTAAACGCTGTCGGATACATCATCTATCTTAGTACTCGATCTTGATGATTGCTCGCTGCGCCAGTTCGATCTAACGGTTCCCCAAAGTTGCGCGTAGGTGAAATCTTCTCTTAATCGCTCACCTGCTTCAAACTGGAGCTCCGAGATGTATCCTCTCCCCTTTTTGTCCTTTCTACTCCTTAGCCAAGCCAGTGGACTTTCTGAGTTGATGGTATTGATCTGAGATTGCTCCGTTTTAGATTGAGTTTCCAACCCTCCAAGGCTTAATTTTCGCCGCAACCAGCTTTTGCCCTTTTTGGTCAGCTGGTAGCCCTGCGCATAGGGAGCAACCAGCGACAGGGCTATTGCACGCGATAAGACAGCTTTAGCTTCCCCCTCAGGTTCCGCATGCTGCTTTGCAACTGCTAGCCCTTTGCAGAATTTGATGAGCTGTATTTCAGATACTGCTTCCTCAGGCTGGGTAGGCATCAGGCTGACCTCCGGAGCTTAGGGAAGAATGCATGCGCGCACTGGCAACAGACGCAGACAGCTGCCCCTCTATCTCTGAGAGGACAGCATCAAATTTCGGATCTTCTCTTAAATCTTCAACCACCTTGCAGGCATGAGCTGCTGTTGTTCTGTCACGCCCAAAGACTGCACCTGCTTGGGACAGGGTCATACCCATTGAGACGTGAAGAATATACATAGAGACTTGGCGGGCCTGTGCAGCTTTTGCATAACCGCGGGAGGCAGAATGAAGCTCCTCTGGCTTCAATCCAAATGCAAGTGCAACACGGCCTGTCGCCATCCAGTCCACCGCTGACAGAGGCTTTTGGGACAGTCCAGAATGAACCGAAGACTCCGAACACGGACTCTTGGACATTTCATTTTTCTCCCCCTCAGAAAATCTTGGCATTTAATTACTCCAATGAACTGATTGGTTATCGTCAAAGAACAATTGATTGTTGCCCTAGCGATACTCGGGGGGGATAAGATTGGTACCTCGCGGTCTCAAAGCATAAATTTTTCTAAACGACTGGCAGACTTAAGCGATTTTTGAGTCCAGCTTCGAAATTTCGAAAGCTGCCCTTAAAACCTTATCGAATTATTTTTTTGAATTAACTCTTGAGACTTGCAGGTGTTTTGAGATCACAACTTAGTAAAGCACAAGAAAATTAGAACTTAAGCTCTAGTGTCAGATGAACTAATTTTACCTTTACGGAAGGTCGAAGAAGGCGTGCCAGGGCACTATGCACAACACGTGCACCCTTAAGGGAAATTCATCAATAATGAGGGGATAAGAAACAGCAGAAGGGGAATAAAAAAAACCAGCCCCGATTGAGGCTGGTTTTCTGTCAGGATATGTCCTGAAATTACTTAGCGCGTTTACGCTGCTGGCCGAGACCCATTTTCTTAGCAAGCTCAGAACGAGCTGCCGCGTAATGAGGAGCAACCATTGGGTAGTCTGAAGGCAGACCCCATTTTTCACGATATTCTTCAGGTGTCATATCGTAATGCGTGCGTAGGTGACGCTTCAGGGACTTGAACTTCTTACCATCTTCAAGACAGATGATGTAATCGTTCGTAACAGACTTCTTCACCGGCACAGCTGGCTTGAGTGGCTCTGGCTCTGGCTCGGAAAGATCACCACTGGTTTTCTGCAAAGCGACGTAAACGTCGTTGATCAGCACAGGCAAATCGGCAGAGGCCACAGTGTTATTACCAACATAGGCTGACACGATATCAGCAGTCAGTTCCATCAAATTATTATCTGCAGGGATCTCGCTCATCTCTAACCTGTCATCTTGTGGATCTAAATTTCGTAGGTGTGCTTACTTACTACAGAGCTAATACTTCAATCCGAAGATTAAACGTTAGATCCGTACTTATCTCAGCTAAGCTTCGACTCTAAACAAGCAAAAACCATAGGAGGCTTTTATAGAGACAGGAAATAAGGATAACAAGTTAAATTCGGTATGAAAAAGCAGATTTACTATGGTTTTTTGTGCATTGTGATTTAGAAGGACCTTACAGACTTCCAACAAACTTGAGAAATCATAGAAGTAAACTAGATAAACTGCTTGCCCTAATGTACAGGTAAAAGAATGAGACTTTGCTGTGTAATTGGCTGTTGGCAAGGCGGTGCCGGTGAAACTCACGTTTCTAGTCAACCGCCTTCCCAAAGGGCATTGTCGATTATTTCTGGTGATTTGGTTGCACTAAACCCCAGAAACTGTGATCGAAGCTGACATATTATTGCGGTGTTTCAGGCTCCGCAGACTTCTTCGTCACACTCAACTCGTCCAACTTGGTTTCCTTACAAGGTTTGTAGCCCACGACATAGGCTGCGCGTGCGATGAGGTGTGCAGAAACCGGAGCCGTCAACAGAAAGAAGCAGACGGTCGCGACAGCACGCATGAAGTCATCCCACTGTTGCGAATAGAGGCCAAGCGCCAGCACCATCAAGCCAGACCCTAAGGTACCCGCCTTGGACGCTGCGTGCATGCGTGTATAGACGTCTGGCAGACGATTGATGCCAAGCGCTGCGCCAGCTGCGAAGATTGCTCCTATAATGAGCATAATCCCAGTCAGGATAGAGATAACTGCTGACATCATTTCTGCTCCTCCTGCTTTTCGGAATCTTTGATTTCCTGCATGATAATAAAGTCTTTGGCCTGCCCTCGATTTAAGATGAAACGGGCGAAGGCAACGGTTGCCAGAAAGCCGACAAGACCGAGTGCAAGCGAGATATCGATATAGAGCGTGTATGATGACCCAACACCCACAGTCGCTATCAGGCCGATAGCGACAACCACCAATAGATCCAGTCCGACAATACGGTCAGGCAAGGTTGGGCCTTTGATGATGCGATAGACAATCAGCAAGAATGTCAGACCGAGAATAAAGAGCGCGATGCTCACACAGGCATACAGAAAATCTGATGCGAAAGCCTCAAATCCGTTCATCGAAACGCCTCCAAGATCTGACGTTCAAAACCATTCTTGATGCCATCAATTGTTTCTTCTGGGTCTGGCACGTTGAGGCAATGCACAAACAAGACCTTTCGATCTTCCGAAACATCGACGGAAAGCGTTCCCGGTGTCAACGTAACCATGTTTGCCAGCAATGTGATCTCAAAGTCTTCGCTGACTGAGAGCGGCACTGCGATGATGCCTGGGTGGAGATTGATCTTCGGTTTGATAACAATCATCAGCACCCGCCAAGAGGACAGCACCAACTCTTTGAAGAAGCTGCCAGCAAGAATGAGAATCTTCCCACCGCGCTGAAAGTAGTCACGAAATGCGATCTGTTCCCGGATCAGGAACAATGCAATACTGGACAAGATAAAACCGAAAATCAGATTCAGCGGTGTGAATGAGCCGGTAACAGCACCCCATGCTGCTGCAAGCAGCAAGTTCATGAGAAAGACCGTGTTGTTCATCGGATGCCTCCAAATACGGAACCGATATAGGCTGTCGGATCAATCAGCGTTTTTGCTCCATTTTCAGTTATGGACATCATGGTTTCCGGCAAAATTCCAATTATGAAGATCAGCGCGGTCAACACGACGAGTGGCAACCAGATGCTCCACGATATCTCAGAGGCATCAGAGCTTCCGGCAATGGGGAGAGCTTGAATGCCATCCACCGTGTGCTCGTTCCCGCCCCGCCAGAATGCGAAGATCCAAAGACGTCCTACAGCGATGGTCGTAAACAGCCCTGAGACCAGAATACCAGCTGCGACCCAGCCACGACCAGCTTCTAGCGCACCAGCTACGAGCAACAGTTTTGCCCAGAAACCGGAGA
Organism: Pseudovibrio sp. Ad5; assembly: GCF_001623095.1. Taxonomy (NCBI): domain Bacteria; kingdom Pseudomonadati; phylum Pseudomonadota; class Alphaproteobacteria; order Hyphomicrobiales; family Stappiaceae; genus Pseudovibrio; species Pseudovibrio sp. Ad5. The sequence goes on from NZ_LMCH01000061.1 coordinate 266,447, forward strand.
AAGGTGGCAAGCCTGCGACTGCGAGCAAGAGGATCAAGCCTATTCCAGCGCCCAGAGGCGTGCGGATGTAGAGACCTCCGATTTCCCGCAGGGAAAATGTTCCGCTCATCTGGAACATAAAGGCGACCAGGAGGTAAAGCGCGGTCATGATGAGAACGGAATGCATGGAGTAGAAGATCGCACCAGATACAGCAACTTCATTGCCAACTGCGATACCAGCCATCATGGCACCGATACCAGCGATGACGAGATAGGCCATCAGCCGTCGGATATCTGTTTGAGCCAGCGCACCAAGTGAGCCGGTCAGCATCGTTGCGATGGCGACTATTCCAATTAGAGAGGCGAGCCAGTCACGACCTTCCGGCATCAGCAGAAGCATCACTCTAAGCAGCGCATAGACACCTACTTTGGTGAGTAAGCCTGCAAAGATTGCGGCTACCACCAAACGTGGTGTGTGATAAGAGGCGGGAAGCCAGAAATTGACTGGGAACGCTGCTGCCTTCATTGCAAATGCAAGGAAGTACAAGGTTGCCAAACCAAGCATTGGACCAGAGCTGTCAAAGGCTTTCAGCTTGCCAGCGATGTCCGCCATGTTCAGCGTACCAACCAGACCATAAAGCAGGCCAGTTGCGGCAAGGAATAGCGTTGTCGCAATCAGGTTCAGCACTGCATATTTTACAGCACCGTCGATCTGCACCTTTTCATTTCCGAGGATCTGCATACCGAAGGATGAGATCAACAGGACTTCAAACCACACATAAAGGTTGAAGATATCTCCTGTCAGAAATGATCCCGTGACACCGCAGAGCAGCATCAGGAGGAACGGATAGAAACCGTAGCGTCTTTCGTTTTCAGCAATTGAGTTCATTGCGAAGACGGCGACACACATGGTTGCGACAGAGGCTGTCAGTGCCAGCAACGCGCCGAGCGGATCAGCTGTAAAAGCGATGCCGAATGGCGGGAGCCAACTGCCCATCACCATCGTCACAACACCGTTGGTGAGAACGTGGTTGAGCAAGCCGATGTTTGAAAGGATCACCAGTGCGATTGTTGTGATCGCGATCCAAGGTTGAGTAGCCGATTTCTTTCGGAAAATAATTGAAATTGCACCGCCTGCCATGGTGAGCAGGACAGGAGCAACCAATAGCCAGTCGGCAAGAGGCACCGCCTCCGTCACCATAGCCGCTGTAATATCAACTGTTGTTTTCGTTGCAGCCATCTACTTAGTACCCCAGCGGCGGTTCAGAATGTTCTTTGGGTTCTGCGACGCGCATATCAAGCAAGTCATCTGTTCCCAGCTCCTGATAGGCCCGGTACCCGAGGACCAGGAAGAATGCCAGGAAGGAGAACGAGATCACAATTGCGGTCAGCACCAATGCCTGAGGCAGAGGGTTCGCTGTTGCTTCTACGGGGAGATAGCTTTGAAGCGGAATAATTGGCGGTACATCCCGTGTCAGGCGTCCTGCCGTGAAGATCAAGAGATTCACGGCATTTCCAAGAATGGCAATGCCCAGCAGGATCCGTACAAGCTTGCGAGACAAAAGCAGATAGATGGAACCTGCAAAAAGGATCCCGACCAGAACAGAGAAAAGCGTTTCCATTAGTCTGCCCTTTCTTCCAGAGAAAGAGCGATCGAAGAAATCGCTCCTACCACCACCAGATACACTCCAATATCAAAGAACAGCGGTGTTGATAGATCAATCACCGTGCCCAAAAACGGAAGCGCAAGCCACTGACTTGTCATTGCTGGCTGACTGAAGAACAGGCTCGGCAACACAGAGACAACTGCGAGGAGCAGGCCTGACGCAGCAATGGACATAGGATGAAACTTCATTGCCCGGCGAACTGCAGAGACACCGCAGGCAATGCCATAAATTGCGAAGGCGGAAACGGCAATCAGCCCGCCGATGAAACCTCCACCGGGCTCGTTGTGCCCACGGAGCAATACGAAGACGGAAAAAAGCATCATCAGGGCAGAGAGATACGGAGCGACCGTTCTGAATATAAGCGTATTCATTAGCGATTTTTCTCCGAGTTCGAGTTTCCGTTTGATTTAGGTCGCACTCGGATAAGTGCAAGGACCGCCAGACCCGTTACCATCACAACGGAGATCTCTCCGATCGTATCGAAGCCGCGGAAATCAACGAGAATAACGTTCACGATGTTCCGACCGTGCGCAATCGTCCGACTGTACTGTGTGAAGAACTCAGAGAGTGTTGGGTCAAACGGCAGTTGAATAATGGACATCAGCAACATGCTGATACCCGCACCACAAAGCACTGACAGGCTGATATCAAAGGCTTTGCCACGCGATGACCGGGCATCGGTTGGCTTCAGATTCAGACGGGTCATTACCAACGCAAGGATCACAACCGAGAGTGTCTCAACCATAAACTGCGTGAAGGCCAGATCCGGCGCTCCAAAGAGCAGGTAGATCAGTGCCACTGCAAAACCTTGAATACCAAGCAGGACAATCGCCGTTACTCGGTAGCGTGCTGTTAACACGGCATAAACGCCAATCACCGCAATCGCGGCAATAAACCACTCATAAGCGTAGAAGCTGCCTATACCTTGCAGTTTTGGCCAATTGCCTGTGAGGGTCATTGGTACAAACAGGACTAGCGCGATTACGGTAAACGTTGCACGCATATAGGTGACCATACTGCCAGTTTGAACTGTTTGTGTCAGCGTGGTTGCAAAACGAATGATAATTTCCAGGACCTGGTCGAAGCCTTTATCCGGTCCCCACCCAATGGTTCGCAGAGCATCAGCAACAATCACACGGAGCTTATCCATGTACATGAAGATGATAATACCAAGGGCAATTGTCGCTAAAGACAGGTAGAGCGCTGGTGACAGGTATGTGGGGAACAGATGCAACTCTTCATCAAATGGTGTTCCCAGAATTGCAGAGGTCATTGGTGACAAGAGCTGATGACCAACTGATGCGATGAATGCACCGGCTGCCAAGCCCAGAACCGCAAGAGTGATTGATCCTGCAACAAGTAGGACAGTTCCTTCATGAGCAACTTTTGGTGTTTTCACCTTGGCGCCGAAGAACGGTTTAATGGCAACGGTTGCAGCCAGAGCAAACATCATCGCGTTGCCCAGTACGGCAAAGCCAGTCCAAAGCCCACCGTTCACAGCGTGCCATGTTCCGTCATAAAGAACTTCTTTCGCAACAAAGCCGACCAGAGGTGGCAAACCTGCCATTGACAACGCAGAGAGGACCGCAGCTGTACCGGTGATCGGCATCAGTGAGAACAAGCCCCCTACTCTGTTCAGATCGCGTGTACCTGATTCATGGTCGACTGTTCCGACCACCATAAACAAAGAGCCCTTAAAGAGTGAGTGCGCGAAAAGGTATATAACGGCGCCTTGGATCGCCACCGGGTCAGATGTGCCTGTTAGCATCACCAGCAACCCGAGAGACGCAACTGTTGTGTAGGCCAGAACAAGTTTGAGGTCTGTCTGCCGAATGCCGAGAATGGTGCCAACGAGCAGTGTGATGCCACCAAAGATCGGAAGTACGGTCATCCAGAGTTCTGTATCTCCCAGAACCGGATGCATGCGCATGAGCAGGTAAACACCGGCTTTCACCATGGTGGCAGAGTGCAAGTATGCAGAAACAGGTGTCGGAGCTTCCATTGCGTTTGGAAGCCAGAAATGGAACGGAAATTGAGCTGACTTTGTGAAAGCGCCCAGCACCACCAAAATGAAGATCGCGGTGTAATATGGGCTTTCGCGTAAAACGTCACCAGAATTGAGCAACTCACTTAACTCGAAACTGCCACCCTGGTAGCCAGCCAGGATCAAACCAGCCATCAGAGCCAGACCACCGCCGCCTGTCACAACAAGCGCTTGCACAGCAGAGCGGCGAGAGGCGCGGCGCAGGTGGTCAAACCCGATCAACAGAAAGGACGTGATAGACGTCAACTCCCAGTAGACGAAGAGTGTGATGACGTTGTCAGCAACAACAACACCCAGCATGGCTCCCATGAAGAGGAACAGGTAGGACAGAAACTGCCCAAGGTTCTCATGGCCTTTCAGGTATCCACCTGCATAAAGCGTAATGAGCGTTCCTATTCCCGAAATCAGAAGCGCAAATAAGACAGACAGGCCATCCAGATAAATCGAGAAATTTACGTTGAAGGTGGGAACCCACTCCAAGCTCGCCTTGAATGTTTGCCCCTCGGCAATGCCTGGCACAAATGAAAGAAACTGTAGGAACGCCAATGCAGGAATAACAGCGAGAAGCCACGCAGCATTGTGTTTCAGAGTCTTTGCCAGAAAGGGACTAAGCGCAGCGGCAACAAACGGGCCTAATAACGCCCAGAACGTTGCCTCGACACCGAATAAAGGCATGTAGCACTCCGTAAATTTATTAGTGTGGTTAACCTATAAGACCGAGTCGAATTTGCCAAACACGCTCCCCCGACCACTCCAAAGACATAATCTGCCCACCCATGCAGGGCAAGTTCATCACATTCTAGTTTTGTCAGGCTCCAATAAACTTTAACCTCACCTAATTGTAACTTGCCTTATAGGCATTGGCTGTTTGTTTATGTCTTGGTAAACTTAACACGGCCCTACCATTGAGCCCGGTGAATAAGGATTTCTATCATGTTTAACAAAAAATCACCTAAGGACATGACCGAGTCGGAATGGCGGGAACAACTGACCCCTGAGCAATATCGTATCCTTAGGGAAAAAGGCACCGAACGAGCCTTTACAGGCCCTTATTGGAATACCTTTGAAACAGGCACCTACAGCTGCACAGCATGTGGCTCTAAGCTATTCAAATCAGACACAAAATTTGATGCAGGCTGCGGCTGGCCAAGTTTCTTTGAGGCGGTCTCTCCCGATGCTGTGACAGAACATAAAGACGCTACGCTTGGCATGGTCCGCACAGAGATTTGCTGTGCAAGTTGTGGAGGACATCTCGGACACGTTTTCCCTGACGGCCCACCACCAACAGGACTTCGCTACTGCATGAATGGTACTTCGATGACATTCACACCTGACACGTAGTTTTGATCAAATCCAAGATAGGTGTTATCGCGAGGCAAAAGAGCGACGTTTTGAAGCTGTGGAAGAACAACTCTAATTACATTGAAATAATATTATCTGCTCTCTTCGAAAGACATATGAGCATGAAAATTATCGGTGTAAAAAGCTTCAGGTTCAAATTTATACCTTCGATTCAGCGCATATCTTCTCAGGGATAAGTTTTAATCGGGAACTGGCTTTATGCCCATTCCCGATTAAAATGCTGAAGAATAGAATTCAGATTTCAAAATCATAAGCGTAAACTCAGTCAGGTATAATGAAAAAGTCAGCTCCACCAAACGCGCAGATGCGCACTCATGAAACCAGCCATCATGGCTTTACTCGCAACGAGCCTTATGCCTGGCTGCGCGCAGATAATTGGCAGGAGGTAATGCGAGACCCCACTCTGCTTGATCCTGAGATCCGTGCCTATCTTGAAGCAGAAAATGCTTATACCGAAAACGAGATGGAAGACACTAAAGAGCTGCAAAAAGCACTTTTTGCAGAGCTAAAGGGTCGTATCAAAGAAGACGACAGTTCAGTTCCTTCTCCTGATGGTGAGTACGCCTATGCGACGAAGTTTGTTGAAGGTGGTCAACATCCCAAATTTGTGCGCAGCAAGCGTGATGGAAGCGACCCCATAGTTCTTGTCGATGGAGACCTTGAAGCTGATGGCAAAGCATACTTCAAATTTGGCGGTGCATCTCACAGCGATGATCATAGGTATCTGGCCTGGGCCTACGACGACAAAGGCTCCGAGTACTACACACTGAAAGTGCGCGACACGACGACAGGACAGGATCTGGAAGACACCATACCAGACACTGGTGCAGGCGGTGTTTGGTCTACGGACGGTCAGTATCTGTTTTATGTTCAGGTAGACGCGAACCATCGCCCTTCCAAGCTCTTCCGCCACAAGCTTGGTACAGCACCGTCTGAAGATGTTCTTGTTTATGAAGAACAGGATACAAGTTTCTTTGTTGGGCTTGGCAGAACACAATCCGGACGTTTCATTTGTGTTGGTTCAGGTGACCATGAAACCACCGAGGTTTGGCTTATTCCTGCAGATGAACCTTTGGCAGCCCCTACGTTGGTTGCCAAGCGTGAGACTGGTGTGGAGTATTCCGTTGAAGACAATGGTGACCGCCTGCTGATCTTGACCAACGCTGGTGAGGCTGAAGATTTCAAGATTGTCAGCGTGCCGCTCGTCGCTCAACTTGCTCTTCCGGGTAAGTCACACTGGGTTGATCTGATTGCTCATAAGCCTGGCCGTCTGATCCTATCGCACGATGTTTACAAGGATTATATGGTGTGGCTTGAGCGCGTTGATGGCTTGCCGCGCATTGTCGTCCATCGTTTCATCGATGGTATTTCACACAGCATTGAATTTGATGAAGAAGCCTATAGCCTCGGTATAGCCGCAGGGTTTGAATACAACACCACAACCATCCGGTTCACGTATTCTTCCATGACAACACCAAGCGAAGTATATGACTATGACCTTGCTACGCGCGATAGAGTGCTGCGCAAGCGGCAGGAAGTGCCATCTGGTCACGATGCTTCTGAGTACATTACGCGCCGCCTGATGGCTCCTTCACATGATGGCACACTGGTTCCGGTTTCTCTGCTCTATAAACGCTCGACAGTTCTGGATGGAAGTGCTCCTTGCCTGCTTTACGGGTATGGGTCCTATGGCCTTTCAATTCCTGCCAGCTTCTCCACTAATGCCCTGTCGCTTGTTGATCGCGGATTTGTTTATGCGATTGCGCACATTCGTGGTGGCAAAGACAAAGGCTATGCCTGGTACAAGAACGGGCGTCGTGAATTCAAGAAGAACACCTTTTATGACTTCATCGCAGCCTCGAAGTTTCTGGCTAGCGAAGGCTTCACCGCTCATGACAGGATCGTTGCGCACGGCGGCTCTGCCGGTGGCATGCTGATGGGTGCATGTGCAAACATGGCACCTGAGGCTTTTGCTGCAATGATTGCTGAAGTGCCATTTGTGGACGTGCTAACCACTATGCTCGACGATACGTTGCCGCTGACCCCTATTGAATGGCCGGAATGGGGAGATCCGATCCGCGATAAGAGCGCGTATGGGTATATCGCCTCCTATTCTCCCATCGACAATGTGGAAGCGAAAGACTATCCGGCGATCTTCGCACTTGGCGGCCTGACTGATCCGCGCGTTACCTATTGGGAGCCTGCCAAGTGGGTTGCAACACTGCGTGAGAAGAAGGCCAATGATAGTCTGGTGATGCTGCGCACCAACATGGATGCCGGCCACGGTGGCGCATCCGGTCGTTTCGATCGCCTGAAAGAGGTCGCCTTGGTCTATGCCTTTGCCTTAAAGCAGACCGGCAAGGCCTAGTCTAATTTCACCAAGTGATGTAAAAAGGCGTCTCAAACGGGCGCCTTTTTTAATTAATATAGCTGCAAGTTTGCCTTAACCTTATTCTCAGTTCAAAAACTCCGTTAAGAATACTGGAACCAACATAGGACTAAGATTATTTGGTCGAATGAGGAGCTTTAACTCCTCTTGGCGCTCAATGTTAAAGACATAAACAACAAAAAAAGTCTGGAACATCCTGTGCGTGCCATTCTGGTTATCTTGCTTCTTATCCTTATGCTGCCTGCGTCTACAGTCGCTCAGGTCAACAATAAGCTTTATCCGTTCAATCATCTGATCCCGAATGACTTGCGGTCGGCGCCGCGGATTTATGGGTCACAGTATGATTGTCGGATCAGGGTGAAAGAGGATGGGGCGGAGAATGTTTATCAGGCGTTTGTGACCGGGTATTTCAGCGATCCCAGCCGCAATATCTCCAGCGTTGCCTGTTTTCGGACAATGAAGAAGTGTCAGGCTTATCTGAATTTCATGCGTGGGTATTTGGAGCTTACGCGCAGTGCCAGTTGCCAGCACGGGTATTACAAAGGACTTTTTGGCTGGTTTTAAAATACACTTTTGACAGAAGAGGCCGATAAGGCCCGAAAGCGTTGATTAAATGAAGACAATTGCCCCACTCGCCTGCTTTGCAGCGGCGTCTCTGTTTCTGGTCAGCTGCAGTCAACCACCAAGCACCAATTATCTGGAACGACAACTGATACCTCGTACAGGGCCAATCATGCCGCGCGTGAAAGGCACTCAGTATGATTGTTCCATTGCGACTGCTGAACATGGCGCGTCCAATATCTGGCAAGCAAATGTTGGTGGGCGCGTTTTGAGTGATAATCAGCCCTATAACGTCTCAACCGAGGCTTGCTTCACAACTCAGAGTGAGTGCGAAGCATTCCTCTATCTGATGAATGGGGTCTTAGACCAGATCATCACATCCCGTTGCCAGCTTGGATATGAAAAAGGCTTCTTCGCCAAACTGTTCGGATCTTGAACTACTTAAAACTGATCGATAGTTCTGCGGTTTTTGCATAGGATTGGCAGGTCAGAATTGCCCCTTTGGCGACTTCAGAGTCTTCCAAAGCCATTCTGGCCTTCATGTTCACCGCACCACTCTTGATCTGAGCCCGGCATGCTCCGCAGATTCCTGACTGGCAGGAATAAGGTGGCTCCAAGCCCGCTGCCCGGACAGCATTCATAATCGACTGCCCTTTTGCAACTTCCAGCTCAATGGTCTCGCCGTAGTAGTCGAGCTTTAGCAGAGCTGGCACGCTGGCCACGTCTTTTGGCGTATCAAGGTTCCCGCCAAAACTCTCTGCATGGATACGATCTGTCGGAACATCGCAGTTTCGAAGAGCCTCGCGCACATCTGCGTTCATGGTACCGGGACCGCAAATAAAGTATTGCGTATTCTGAGCAACAGGGCGGCATCCAGACAAATACTCCAAGGCCACCTCTTTGGTTATCCGGCCAGATTTCCATGGTGAGAACATAGACCACAAGGATGGTTTGGATAGAATATGCCTGATTTCCAGTTGAGACGGGAAGCGCTCTGCCAACAGCTCCAGTTGTTCCTTAAAGATGATGTCATCAGCTGTCCGGTTCGCATAGAGCAAGAACAGTTTTGAACGTGGCTCTCTTTCCAATGCAGCTTCAATCATTGCGACAGCCGGCGTAATTCCGCTGCCACCGGCAAAGAAGTAGAGCGTTCTTTGCTGATCTTTTAGAGGCTCAAGCGTGAAACCTCCGAAGGGTAGCATCACATTTAGCTGCTGACCTACCTTCACCTTTGTACAGAGGAACTTGGAGACAATGCCATCTGGATTGGGTTTAACCGTGATCTGTAGTGCGTTACCGTGACTGGGGGCCGCTGAAATCGTGAAGGGACGACGCACCTTCTCGCCGTTTACACCCAGCTCAATGGTAATGTGTTGTCCTGGCTTCCAGAAAAACTCCTCCTTCAGCTCTGCAGGGACGTCAAATCGGATGGTTTTCGCGTACTTTGTTTCAGAGATAACCTCTGAAACCCTCAGTGAATAAACGATATTTCTCACGATCTGCGCTCCACCCATTCAGCCACGACACGCTGATGATCGCGAACGGGCTTTTCACCGTGTTTGGAGGATGGGCCGTGTTCAAAGAAAGGACTCTGCAGGGACTTCTGCTGCTGTTCGCAGGCGTAGATATCTTCCTGCATAAAGTCACCAGACGACATCGGATCTGCTTTTGGATCTTCGTTGTATTTGGCACCCAGATGCTTATCCCAGAAGGAGGCTGATGCCATGGCCGCTTTTGTGAAGGCCCAAGTGGATTCATTCGCCACACGGGTCCGTATCTCAACCACGGATCTGTCCGGGGCGATTGGCGTTATATGGAAGGTGGACCATGAATTCTCAGATTCACCTAATCCAATCCCCGGAAACAACATTGGCACCCAGGCTCCCAACTTGTCTTTCGGGATGCCCGGAATGAGTGGCATTGGTGTGACCTTTTCCACTTCAGCTGCATAGAAATCTGCAAGGGGCTCCCAGAAGGCGAAGTGTGGGCCGATGAACTCACACTCAATCTTTGAGTGGTCATACATGTTGAGCGTATGAGAATGCAGGTGTGACAGATGATACCCGTCGATGTAGTTCTCGACGATAATTTTCCAATTGGCCTTGATCTCATGCTTTGAGTAGCCCTCTTCCGTCTCAATTAATCCAGCTGGATCATATGGCGCAAGATATGGCTCTACCTCTCCAAACCAATTGATGATAGATGGAGCATTTTCATCTGGGTGCACCCAGAGCATTCCGCGCCAGATATCGACAGATGCCTTTTTCAAACCATTGCAGGACAAATCTATCCCGGGAAACTCTTTTTCTTTTTCCGGGACAGAAATCAGGTTGCCTTCAAGATCATATGTCCAATCATGATAAGGGCATGTGATCGCCTTTTGCGTCTTGCCTTCAGCTCGCAAAAGCTGGGTGCCTCTGTGGCGGCAGATGTTGTGAAACGCACGCAAGCGATGATCACGACCCATTACGATGAAGATATTGTTCAAACCAGCCTGAACGGAAATGTACTGGCCAGGTTCAGTGATGTCCTCCTGAAAGCCTGCCAGTGACCAGGTTTTGGAGAAGATTTCGGCCTGTTCTCGATCAAACCATTCTTGCGAGGTGTAGGCCTCTTTGGGTAGAACGGGCATACCGTTGCTATGAGTAGACATGGGGAACGCCTCCTAGCTTCATTATTAGATCTGCGAGGATGAGATAGAGCGAAAGCGTCGCCCACAGGATGATCGTGATCCAGAACAGGAACGGGTTATCACCACGAGTGAGAGTTTCGACAACATAGACGGATTGGCTCCGCCACGCTCTAACTGTCCAGAGGAGGAAAAGCGCACCCCAGACCCACTGCCAGCCGTAGTAAAGTGAGGTAGCAATCAGGATCAGAGCAAAAATGGTTCGCCACTTGCCGTAGCTGATTATCTTTCTAAGGAGCTCTTTGAGTACCTGCATTATCTTCCAAGGACCTCAGCAGCAGCAATGCTGCATTTTTTGCATAACGCCTCCACGCGTGTGGCGGCTTGAGGGGAGCCAAGGAATCAACGTTGAAGTAGAGTGCCACGATGCCATGGGCAACGGTTTCGGCGGCTTCACTCTCCACTTCAGGAAAGTCTCGTTTAATTGCCTCGACGACAACTGCTGTAAAATCACCAACCCATTTCAGAAGAGCTTCTGCCTCAGCAGGAAACCTGTCTGCTGCTGCAACAATGGATTGGAACACCATCATCTCAGCTGGATCAGAGTGGCCGTGATCATCAAACAGATGATCAACGGCAGTGTAGGAACCACGTTTTGCTGGCAATGCGTTTGCGAACATTGTCGTCAACTCACCAAAGCCTGACAGAACATGGGTTACAACAGCGTTTATTATCTCTTCCCGATTACCGGCATGGTGCCTGATAAGCGGTCGTTTCAGTCCGGTTTCTTCAGCAATGCGTTCCAGCGTCACGCCTTCCAAACCATATTGAGCAACGCATTTCGCAGCAGCTTCAACAATTTCATTTAGTCTGGCGGATTGAACACTAGGACGCGGCATGGGTATGTGCTTTCACTCATCGGACACGAGTAGAGATAGGCTTCAAATAATTAACTGTCAATAGTGACAATTTAAAAAAATAAGGCCATCGAGACAAAAAAGGCGGCACGAGGCCGCCTTGATTATAATCTGTCTTTGGGATTAAACAGCTGCAGAGTACAGCTCTTCCACGTATTCCCAGTTGATCAGGTTATCAACGAACGCTTCCAGGTACTTAGGACGCGCGTTGCGGTAGTCGATGTAGTAGGAATGCTCCCATACGTCGCAGCCAAGAATTGGGGTTGCGCCGTGTACGATTGGGTTTTCACCGTTAGGTGTTTTCATCACCACGAGCTTGCCGCCTTTAACAGCCAGCCATGCCCAACCGGAACCGAACTGGGTTACACCAGCGTTGATGAAGTCAGCGCGGAACTTGTCGAAACCACCGAGATCTTCGTCAAACTTCTTAGCCAGAACGCCCGGCAGAGAAGAACCGCCGCCATTTGGCTTCATCCATTTCCAGAAGTGCAGGTGGTTAAGGTGCTGACCAGCGTTGTTGAACAGGCCTGCATTTGTGCCGTAGCTTTCCTTGACGATCTCTTCAAGGCTTTTGCCTTCAAGACCAGAACCTTCGAGCAGCTTGTTGCCGTTGGTTACGTAAGCCATATGGTGCTTGTCATGGTGGAACTCGAGAGTTTCAGCAGACATATAAGGGGCCAGAGCGTCGTATGCGTATGGCAGGTCTTCAAGAGCAAAAGACATGGTATACCTCCATGGGAAAGGAAATTTTGGGCGCAGTACTTTTCAGTTTTACAACCGAGCAGCGCTGCAACTCATGGTGCAAAATAGTGATGTTTTTCCGTATGAGCAACGGGTGAAGAGCATAATTTGCAAATATTTTTCTTGTTTTTTTGTAAGTAGAACTTCTAAGTTGGAAATTACAGGAGCTGTGAGGTCACTTTATTGGCTGTATTCTGCGGCTTGTAAGGAATCAATTTGTGTCAGATGCCTCCGAAAAACTCATGAAACCATCCACTACAACCGAAAAAGACCAGTTTGCAGTCCTTTCTGCGGTGGGTGGCTGCCTTGCTATGGCTGCAGTCATGGGTATCGGAAGATTTGTCTATACTCCGGTTCTGCCGTTCATGTTGCAGGACGGAACTTTGAATGAAGTCAACGCAGGATTTGTCGCCTCCTCCAATTATCTTGGTTATCTGCTCGGAGCACTGCTGGCAGCTCGCGCTCCCCTGCCCGGCGGTCCCTATCGTATCTTCATGATCGCGTTGATCACGAGCACTGTAGTCACTTTTTTCATGGCGTTTAGTCTTGGCGTCTACTGGTTTGTTGTCATTCGCTTTCTAGCTGGGCTGGCAAGCGCTTATGCATTTGTTTTGGTCGCAAATATAGTCATGCAGCGGCTGGCAGAGACCCGTAGCCTTCATCTCTTTCCGATCCATTTCACTGGAGTTGGTATCGGCATTGCAGGTTCGTCCCTTATGATTGAATGGCTCGGCACAAGCTTAGAAAGTTCATCACAGCTTTGGATCGCAAGTGGTGCGCTCAGTCTTCTACTTTCGTTGTGCGTGCCGTTTCTTCTTCCTCCACGAAAAGAGCTTGCTCCTCAAGCAGCTTCTCACGCCACCCAAACGGAGACCACGAACAAGCCACTGAACCTGAGCGCGTGGCGCTTGATCTTTGCTTACGGCTGCTTCGGTTTTGGCTACGTCATCACCGCCACATTCCTCGGTGCATTGGCTAGTTCGACGCCTGAACTGGCTCCAATGAAATCCCTTGGTTGGCTGCTTGTTGGACTTGCGATCATCCCTTCCGTTTTCTTTTGGGAGAAGTTGGCAGTCCGTATCGGGTATGGCCGTGCAATTGCAGTCGCCTGCACACTTGAAGCCATTGGCGTGGCTTTGAGTGTTCTGACGCCGACTATCGCCGGGCTTTCAGCAGCTGCAATCCTGTTGGGTGGGACGTTTGTTGGCATTACATCGATCGGGCTTGTTGAGGCGCGTCGTCTTGCAAGTTCTAACCCTCGCCAAATTGTCGGCCTGATGACCGCTGCCTTCGGTTTAGGCCAGATGTTTGGCCCGAGCTTTGCCGGTTATCTCTATGAGCTGAACGGCGACTTTTTGCTTGCCTCGCTTGTGGCTGCAGGTGCTCTCATTCTTGCTGCTTTGCTCACGATCAAGCGTTTCACACCGGCATAAAAAAGGGAGGCCACTGCCTCCCTTTAAAACAAACAATCCCTATGGGGTTATGCAGGCACTTTAGCGTGTGCAAACTCCCAATAGAGTTCTCTTGCTTTGGCAGCAACAGGACCATGATCCATTGTGCGATCTTCTAGTTTGTGGACTGGAACCACCTTGCCGTAGTTGCCAGTTGAGAAGATCTCATCAGCCTCAAGGAAGTCCTTAAAGGTCAGCGTTGTTTCATGCACGTTATAGCCAGCGCTGCTGAGCAGTTTGATAATGCGCTGGCGGGTAATGCCATTCAGGAAAGTGCCATTCCAATAAGGGGTGAGCACCTCACCATCCTTGACCATGAAGATGTTGGCTGAGGTCAGCTCTGCAACATTGCCCAGAGCATCCAGCATGATCGCATTGTCAAAGCCACGGGACTTTGCTTCACGCGATGCCCGCGCATTGTTTGGGTACAAGCAGCCAGCTTTCGCATTAACTGGCATGGATTCCATTGTTGGCCGGCGGAATGGAGACAATGTCAGGCTGTTGGAAGCACCTTTGGGCGGCATTGGAGCTTCAAACAGGCACATGCAGAAACGAGTAGATTCCGGATCACCGTCAATGATGCCAGGACCATCGTGTTCAGCCCAGTACATCGGACGGATGTAAACTGCTTCGTCCGCTTCAAACTTGGTCATGCCTTCTGTCGCGAGTTCAACCATCTCTTCAAAGCGCATGGTTGGTTTCATACCAAGGTTTACGGCAGACCGGTTTAGACGTTCACAATGCAAATCAAGGTCAGGCATAACGCCTTCAAATCCACGGGCACCATCAAATACGTTCGAACCCAACCAAAAAGAATGCGTACGCGGACCGATCAGTGGCGGATTACCCTCGTACCATTTGCCTTCAACCCATGTCCGAGTCTTCGACATTTCGGCCATAATTAATCTCTCCTCAAAAGTCGGCTTATGAGCCTGAAAGGCCCCGCCCAATTATCTATTGTCAGTCGACCTGAGAATTCAAATGGGGTCAACCATACTCTCGACAAAGAAGACAAAGCACCAAGGTGCGGTCATCATGCCCAACACAAACGTGCTCAAAGTTATATCCCGCAGCTATTTTAGCTCCGAAGCGCAACTAAATGTCACTACACGCGAGTAAATAGTGAGAAAACGCAATTAGATTGCGGCTTGTGACTTGCGTGTAGTTTTCAGGCCTGACGCCTCTTCTTTGTTCTTTTGCACAGTTTTAATGCAATCGTGTTTTGAGGACTTTTGAGATTGCCGCAACCTTTGTGAGAGCGGGCTAAAGATTCTGGCCGTGTTTTGTGCGTGTATGAGCAATTTTGGAGTGAAATGTTGTTTTCATGGAACAATTGTTAAATTTTTGCGCCCAAAGCATAGGGGGCACGTATTTACCATGCCTTGACGAACACGCATGACATCGCTTTCTTAGAGGTATTGGAATTTGCCAATCTTGACGCTTGGTGCAAAGCCGGAGAGCAGAGATGAGCCACTCAGTTTATGTTTTTGATGCCTATGGAACTCTTTTTGACGTGCATGCTGCCGCCAGAAAACACATGGGTGCCGTGGGTCCTGAAGGCAAGAAACTCTCATCCATCTGGCGTGAGAAGCAGCTGGAATACTCCTGGGTTCGTTCTCTTATGGAGCAATATGTAGATTTCTGGGAGCTGACAGTTCAGGCTCTGGACACTGCATTTGCGCTTGTACCAGAAGCAAACAAGAGCGCACGCGATGAGCTGTTGGCCGCCTATTGGGAATTAGATTGCTATCCGGAAGTTCCTCAGCTGCTGAAAGATCTGCGTGAACGTGGTTCCAAGCTTGCGATCCTGTCAAACGCTCCTATGAAAATGATGGATGGCGCTCTTAAAAACGCTGGTATCACGGATTCCTTTGACGAGGTCTTCTCGGTTGATCCGGTGCAAACCTACAAGCCGCATCCAGATGTTTATGATCTTGTGACCACACATTTCCGTATGTATCCGGAAGCGATTTCATTCCAGTCCAGCAACCGCTGGGATATCGCAGGTGCAACAAAGTACGGTATGCGGACGGTCTGGATTAATCGCTCTCAGATGCCAGATGAATATACAGACCTGGCGCCATCTGCTGTTTTGAAAGACCTGAGTGGGCTTCCTGCGCTGGGTTGAACCTTGAGTGCACCTGACCCTGAATTGGCATAAACCTCATTACAGGCCTATTTTCTGTGGCCATCTGAGCTCAAACTCAGCTGGCTCAGCGAATAAACTTGCTCTTAGTCCGTGCAGGTTTCATATTTGTGGCGGCTTTGAGGCCAGAACCTATTTCAGAGTAGAAGCAATCGGCGTTACTTAGACTTCATGTTTCATGGATTTAAAAGTGGAGGCAAAGGCCACAAGCTTGTGAGCCTGATTGCATTGGGTTTGGGCGCCGTCTGCTTCGGAAGCATCCCGTATTTTGCAAAGATTGGCTTTGCCGCCGGCATCTCACCTGGCGCCGCAGTTCTCTTGCGTTACATTCTGCCAGCCGTGTTGCTTGCTCCGTACCTGCCACAAGCGCTTAAGTCCGGCCCAAGCAGCCGACATTATGTGCTGTTTGGTATGATTATGGGTCTTGGGGCATGGAGCTATTTTTATGCTCTGAGCATGCTACCGATCTATCTGGCAGCTAGTCTGTTCTTCTCCTATCCTGCGCTTCTGGTGATACTAAGAGCTCTTGGCGGCGAAAAATTGAGAAGCAGTGACAAGCTCACGCTTGGACTGGTGTTTGGCGCACTGCTGATCATCATTGCCTCAACACCTCTGCCTGATGTGGATTTTATCGCCGTTGCAATCGGATTGATTGGACCATTGTGCTATGGCGGCTTGCAGATGGTTAGCCGTAAAACGCCGAGTTACCTGCCTTCTCTGTCCATTGCTGCCTGTATTTTTGCCGGGGCGGTTTTGACAGCAGTTCCTTTTGCTCTTGTCGAACTCAAGGTGTGGCATGGTGAAGGTTCCATGCCGAGTACCCTGCCAATTCTAGGGCTGGCACTGATTGCAGGATTGTTGCCGCAGCTTTTGCTTGCCTATGGAAGTTCTGACAAGTCTGGCAGGAAAACGGCCTATACCACCGGCTTCATTGAGTTCGGACTGGCGATCCTGACAGGGTATTGGGTTTTTGCTGAACCTATAGGTATTGGGCAGGCCGTTGGCTTCGTCTTTTTGCTGGCTGCGCTTTACCTGACAAACGAACCTTCTCGCCTTCCACGATATCTGCAGGACTAAAGCATGCTGCGCTCATTTTCATTTGCGTAGCATGCTTTAATCAAGTGATATTCAGTCCTGCAGAGTGTCAAGCCATCAAGTTTCAGCGCGCGTGATCCACTTATGACCGATCGGCGCCTGATAGTTTTCAATCTGATCCAGCAGCTGGGTCGGATTGTCACCAACCAACAGCATCTCACGGTGTGTTTTCTTCATGAACGCTTCTTCTTCCATGAAGTCCAGAAATGCCAGCATGCGCCCGTAAAAACCGTTTGCGTTGTATAGACCACATGGCTTGTTGTGGTAGCCGAGCTGCCCCCATGTCCAAACCTCAAAGAGCTCTTCCATGGTGCCGATGCCGCCTGGCAGTGCCACAAACGCATCAGACAGATCAGCCATCATCGCTTTACGCTCGTGCATAGAACCGACAATGTGGAGATCCGTCAGAGATCTGTGTGCCAGTTCTTTTGCTGCAAGTGCTTCTGGCAAGACGCCAACGACTTCGCCACCGGCTTCCAGCGCTGCATTTGCAACGACACCCATCAATCCAACTTCAGCACCGCCATAAACGAGACGATTGCCGCGCTTTGCAATTTCGGTGCCCAAAACGCGGGCAGCAGCTTCATATTCCGGACGTTTCCCGATTGATGATCCGCAAAACACGCAGATAGATGCCATTTCAATTCTCCAGTCGGCTGAGCCCAAAATACAACTTCAATTCAAAGATGCTGGCTCTGAACTAGACAGTCCAGAGCCAGAAATTTTCAATGGCTTATTACTTCGCCAGCTCTTCCAGAACACGCGCCCAGGACCGGATGCCTTTGTGGAAGCTCTTCAGCTCGTACTTTTCGTTTGGTGAGTGGATCTGGTCTTCATCCAGACCGAAGCCGATCAGCAGGCTGTCCATGTCGAGCGTTCGCTTGAAGCTGCCAACAATCGGAATGGAACCACCGCAGCCAACCAAAGCCGCTGGCTTGTCCCACTCAGCAGTGAGCGCAGCGCGGCCTTTGGTCAGAGCTGGTGCATCAAAGTCCATGCGCAGCGCACGATCGCCGCCATGCGGGTGCAATTCCAGCTCAAAATCCGCCGGAGTTTTGGACTTGAGGTAAGAGTGGAATGCAGCTCTGATTTTCTCAGGATCCTGATCGCCTACCAGACGGAAGGAGATTTTTGCGTGTGCTTCTGCAGGGATAACCGTTTTGAAGCCCGCGCCGGTGTACCCGCCCCACAAGCCGTTTACCTCACAGGTTGGGCGTGCCCAGATCTGCTCCAAGCCAGAGCGGTCTTTTTCCCCGCCAAGATCCTTCAGGCCGATACCACCGAGGAACTCCTCAGTAGAGAAGCCAAGATTGTCCCACATTTTTTTGACATCTTCCGGCAGTTCCAGAACACCATCGTAGAACCCAGGAAGCGTGATGCGTCCGTTTTCATCGCGCAGGCCAGCAACCATATCAGAAAGGACGTGAAGCGGGTTGCGTGCTGCGCCCCCATACATACCAGAGTGAAGGTCTTTGCTTGGGCCCTTCAGGGTGATTTCTTCACCAACCAAACCACGCAGCATGACGGAGATTGCAGGAGTATCTTTGTCCCACATGGAGGTATCACAAACGAGTGCCAGATCCTTAGACAACTCTTCTTTGTTTGCATCCAGGAATGGCTGAAGGGATGGAGAACCGCTTTCTTCCTCACCTTCGAGCAGAACAGAGATGTTGATCGGAACATCACCAGATTCTTCAACCCAGGCGCGGACAGCTTCAACAAAGGTCATCAACTGGCCTTTGTCATCATTTGCCCCACGAGCGACGATCATTTTAGAGCCGTCTTCACGGGTAACAATCTGCGGATCAAACGGGTCTGCGTTCCAAAGCTCAATCGGGTCGACTGGCTGCACATCATAGTGACCATAAAACAGAACGTGTGGGCCCGGCTTTCCATCAGCAACACGATGACCAACAACCATTGGATGGCCAGTGGTGTCTCTGACCTCTGAAGGAATGCCAATTGCAGTCAGTTCTTTAGCCATCCATTCAGCAGCTTCGCGGCAATCCCTTTTATATTCAGGATCAGTAGAAATGCTTTTGATGCGCAGGAGGTCAAACAACCGATCGAGACTTTGATCCAAATTTTGGTCAATACGATCAAGGACTTTGTCGAGATTCGACATGGTTCATTCCTTTGTAGTGCAGGCTCGTGTGTATCACCTGTAAGATGGGATAGGACGCAGGTCACTGCGTAGATATGAGGCTGTTAGAAGCTCTAACATAATTTCCAAAGTCAAAGCTACGGCTTTGCCTTGGTAACCACTTGTAATTCCGCTGCACTGTTTAAGCGGGTCGGTTAAACTCTTTTAAGGTGCGTGAGCGATACTTTGAACAACGAAGGCACGTAAGAGGCCATGCGATACGGAATTTGAAGGAGACACACGGGATTAGGCCTGTTTTTTAGTGATGGTAACACAGAGTTGCTCTGCGCCTGTTTCGTTGTCTCTAACATTGCACCCAATGATCACTATATTAGATTCATTAGGGGACAGGAGATTACAATGCACGTACTTGTTGATCGCATTACCGAAAGAACCGGACTGGATCCTGAGAAGGCTCAACCTGCTGTTGGGATTATGTTGAACTTCATCGCCAAAAACAGCAGTAAAGAAGAAGTCGAGGCATTGCTTGAGGCCTTCCCTGCTGCAGAGGGATTTCTTGCAATCGATGAAGCCACTGAGAACAAGGGGCTTCTGGGCGGCCTTGCCAGCAAAATGAATGCTAGTGTCGGCGTATTGGCTGCCTTAAATGAGATGACCAGCCTTGGCCTCTCAGTTGAAGAAATTCAACAGGTCGCGAAAGAAACCGTTCAATATACCCGCGAAAAAGTTGGTCCAGAAATGACAGATGAAATTGTCGCCCGAGTGCCAGGACTTGCTGAAATTACATAGAAGCCTCTTGTGAGGTTCATCAGTCCTCACAAGTATGCGCCTTTGCATATAATTCAATCACGCAAAAAGCAGACGCATTTGAAATGAGCCTGCTTTTCACCAGTACTGAGAGAACGTTTTGGTCAGATTTTAATCTGCCCGTAACGCAATGCCTCAACCACAGTGTGGGTCTTATTTGATGCATTGAGCTTGGCACTTGCGTTTTGCAGGTGCGCATGAACCGTTCTTTGTGAAATCTCCAGAAGTTCTGCAATCTCATGGGCAGTTTTGCCCAGCGCAGTCAGTTCCAGAACACGACGTTCACGTGCAGACAGATCTCCTGGTCTTTGATCAGAGATCACACCCAGCTCAAACAAGCGCCGGAACGCTGCTGAGCACACAATTTCCAGTGATGCCAGATCATAAGGTTCAGCGGCAATTTGATGCCCTGCACCAACCACCATTGCCTGGAACGGATGAAGAGCATCCACCGGGATCACCATGACCCGCGCACCTTCACCAATTGCTGCAAAGAGCTCGGAGTTGCCCGTGTCCGTGCTGGACACTGACCAGACGACCGGACGATTGCCGGATAATCCCAACATCAACGCGCTGTCACCAGCACTCAGCGTTGTCCGCTCAACACCGCCGTTTCTTTCATCAGGCCATCTGAACCTATGAACCAAACTGTCAATTGTCCTGTTTGGCATAGGTAGACCTGTGATCAGGATATGGGACGCACCCAATCGCCTTAAATAGGACTCCACAATATCCAGAACCGGTTTCGCTGCCCGTGCTTCTGAAATCGCTTTTACCTTTGCTTCGATATCTGAAGTATCGTTCATTTGCCCTGCCTTCCCGTTTCTATCCGCCTGGCACTCGCTCGGGTGCTGCTGGATTGAAGACGCACTTGCCCACCTGACATACCGAAGGCATGCCAACTAACTTTCGCAAACCGATGGTTTGCGCAGGTAAATTCGAAAACTCTTCATTTTGAATGGTTATTCAGCGCAGGACTGCATCATCGCGGAGTTATGGCAGTTGCCTTATCTCATGCTCAGAAAATAAATTGCACGCCTGTTAATCGCTGTATTTTGTAGTTTGCTGGCAATTCTTTGAGTTGCCTCGCTTCTACAAGATGTAACCATCTCTTGTATTTTGCATTACTCTTAGACCACTTGTTATTACAGCAATCTCGGCAATACCGTCATTCTCATTTTCGGAGGTAGATCAACTGACCTCCAAGTATTCAGAGTACTTGTAAATAGTGGCCCCACTGTTGCCCCAGAAACGCATTACCCCAACAGTTTAACTAGGAGCTATTTCGCAGAAACTCCGAAATATCTATAGTAAGAGTACGAAACTACTGCTTAGCTCTCGGCAATAGTAACAGCGTTACATGCCCTAGGGTCAATTGCGACAAGTTTAGGATAAATTAAGCTAATGCGAAAACTGTCCAACCATTGTCACATCAGTAGTTCTGCAATTTACGCAGTGTTTGAGGCAGTTGTTTTCCAATCTCGTCCTAACGCATAGCTTGAAACCATCAAAGGTTCCTTCGTATAAAGTTATCAGAAGGACATGGGATGGACATGCAAAACATTGATTTTCCAAGCAATTTCCTAGAAGCGACGCACAGCGACTGGGAAGCATCTGCTCTGCGTGCCCTCAAAGGCGCGGCACTGGATGCATTAAACACACCAATTGCCGGCGGCCTTGAGAATAAGCCATTATACCAAGGGCGCACGGACAGTGCTCCACTGCAATTGAGGGAGCGCTCTCACCCTTGGAAGATCATTCAGAGAAGTGATCATCCCATCGTTTCCGAGGCCAACGCCCAGATGCTCGAAGACCTTGAGGGCGGTGCTGACAGCATCGAGCTGGTTCTTCCTGCCTCCCCGCGTGTTTTGAGTGGCGGACTGAGTGTTCAGCGCATAGATGATATGCTGAGGCTCCTTGAGGGGGTCAAACCTGACCTGATCGATTTCCGCCTTGAATGTGGTTATGAGGGCAGCGCAACACTCGCGTTGCTCGTTGAAGCCTGCAAGCGTTTGGGTATTGAGCTAAACCAGCTGACTGTTCATGGTGTTTCCGATCCGTTGAGTGTGTTTGTCAACTCCGGGCGGGTTCGTAACTCCTTTGAGCGGCTTGAGCTGCGTGCTCAGGATCTTGCGGGATACGCCCGCAACAACGGTATTCAGGGCAGCCTCTTGCGCGGTGACGGGCGTTGCTATCACGATGCGGGTGCCAACAGCGTTCAGGAACTTGGCCTCATCCTTTCCAGCCTGCTCTATTACATGCGTACGTTGGAAAAAGGCGGAGTGCCTGCTAAAGACCTTCCAACACATGTTTCGGCCTGCCTGAGTGCAAGTGCTGACCAGTTCGGCACCATCACCAAAGCCCGCGCGATGCGCCAGATCTGGTCTCGTTTGCTGGATGCTGCCCAGTTGCCATCCCTGCCGCTCCATCTTCATATGGAAACCAGCTGGCGGATGATGACCAAGCGCGATCCCTGGGTGAATATGCTGCGCACAACAGTTGCCGCGTTTGCTGCCGGGATTGGCGGTGCTGACAGCGTGAGCGTTCTTCCCTTCACAAGCGCTCTTGGTTTGCCGAATGCCTTCGCGCGGCGTATTGCGCGAAACACGCAGCTCATTTTAATTGAAGAAAGCAATCTGGCGCAGGTGAGCGATCCTGCTGCCGGAAGTGGTTTGGTTGAAGAGCGCACTGAAGACCTTGCCAATGCAGCTTGGTCGTATTTCCAGAAGATAGAGAAAGAAGGCGGGGTGCTTGCAGCACTGGCATCTGGCGTAATTCATTCTGATGTTACGACAGCCAGACGTGAAGAGGACAAGTTGATCGCAACAGGTCGTCATCCGTTGACCGGCACAAGCGCCTTCCCGAACCTTGGCGAGCTTGATGTTGACGTACTGAAAGCGGATGCTGACCAGATTGGTGAGATCGCAACACGCATGGATCTGCCAGAGCCAAGCACAGATGGGCAGTTGCTTGAGGCGGTTGCCAAAGCATTGACTGAGGGGGCCGGTCTTGTTGACATTCAGGCCAGCCGTAAGCAACTGGGTGACAATGATTGTCAGGCTCTGAAGCTTTCTCGTCTGGCGGCACCATTTGAAAACCTCCGGGACAAAGCCGAGGCTTTCCAGGAAACGCAAGGCAATCCGCCAAAGGTCTTTTTAGCAACGCTTGGACCGGTTGCTCAGCATACTGCTCGTGCAACATTTGCAACCAACTTTTATGCAACTGGCGGGTTTGTCAGCGGGGGTGGCAAGCAGTTTGACAGCCTTGATGACATGATCTCCTGTTTCCGTATCAGCGATGCCAAGGTTGTGTGTTTGTGCTCCTCTGACAAGGTTTACGAGGAACAAGCCGTTGCCGTTTTGAAACAACTGAAAGCTGCCGGTGCTAAACGCATTACGCTGGCCGGGCGTCCGAAGGATCTTCTTGCTGAGCTGACTGAGAATGGCCTTGATGGAACCATATACCAAGGCTGTGATATGCTTGCTGAACTGAAGACATGTTTTGAAGTGGTTGGCGTTTCGCTGGCTGATGAAGTGGAGGCAATTTGATGAGCTTGTTTCCTGACTACACCCAGATTGAATACAAAGACTGTGCCGTGTCGGCCTCCACTGATGCGCAAGCCACATGGAACACGCCAGAAGGTATTGCTGTTAAGCCTGCTTATGGTCCAGAAGATCTTAATGGTCTGACGCATCTGAACACCTGGCCGGGTTTGCCGCCGTATATGCGCGGGCCATACCCAACCATGTATGTGCAGCAGCCATGGACTGTGCGCCAGTATGCCGGGTTCTCGACTGCGGAAGATTCCAACGCCTTCTATCGTCGCAATCTGGCTGCTGGACAAAAAGGCCTTTCCATCGCGTTCGATCTGGCAACCCACCGCGGGTATGACAGTGATCACCCACGCGTTGCCGGTGATGTGGGCATGGCGGGTGTGGCCATTGACTCCATCTATGACATGCGCACGCTCTTTTCCGGCATTCCACTGGACAAGATGAGTGTGTCCATGACCATGAACGGTGCGGTTCTGCCCGTTATGGCGCTTTATGTGGTGGCTGCCGAAGAGCAAGGCGTGCCGTCTGAAAAGCTTTCCGGGACCATTCAGAATGACATTCTGAAAGAGTTCATGGTGCGGAATACCTATATTTATCCGCCCGTGCCTTCCATGCGTATCATCTCCGATATTTTTGCCTATACATCGGAAAATATGCCGAAATTCAACTCGATCTCCATTTCCGGTTATCACATGCAGGAAGCGGGTGCGACGGCTGATCTGGAGCTGGCCTTTACCATTGCGGATGGTATTGAATATGCCCGCGCTGGTGTGGCAGCAGGCATGGATATTGATGCTTTTGCCCCTCGCCTGTCCTTCTTCTGGGCGATTGGCATGAACTTCTTCATGGAAGTTGCCAAACTGCGTGCAGCACGCCTGATCTGGGCAAAGCTGATGCAGGAGAACTTCCAGCCGAAGAACCCGAAGAGCCTGTCGCTGCGGACACACTCGCAGACCTCCGGCTGGTCTTTGACAGCACAGGATGTGTTCAACAACGTCATCCGCACCACCGTTGAAGCTATGGCGGCGACACAGGGGCATACCCAGTCTCTGCATACCAACGCTTTGGATGAAGCTTTGGCGCTGCCTACGGACTTTTCCGCTCGGATTGCACGTAACACTCAGCTGTTCCTGCAGCAGGAAAGCGGTACCACCAAGACCATCGATCCATGGGGTGGCTCCTACTATGTTGAACGCTTGACCGCTGATCTGGCCTCCAAAGCACTGAAGCACATTGAAGAGATTGAAAGCCTTGGCGGTATGGCGAAAGCCATTGAGAAAGGCATTCCGAAGCTTCGCATTGAGGAAGCTGCTGCAAAAACGCAAGCCCGTATCGACAGCGGTCATCAGACTGTTGTGGGCGTGAACAAATTCCGCCCTGACCGTGAAGAAGAACTTGAAGTTCTGAAAGTGGACAATGAAGAGGTTCGCGCCAAGCAGATTGAGAAGCTGAAGCGTTTGCGTGAAGAACGCAACGAAGAGGAAACTCAGACCGCGCTTAAGGCTCTTGAGGATGCAGCTCGCTCTGGCGAAGGCAATCTGCTGGATCTTTGTGTGAAAGCCGCTCGTGTGAAAGCTTCTGTTGGTGAAATGTCTCTGGCAATGGAAAATGCGTTTGGTCGCCATAAAGCGGAAATCAAATCCATTGCTGGCGTTTATAAGCGCGAGGTTGGTGAAATGTCTGAGAGCATCTCCAAAATTGAGCAGCTGGTTGAGGCGTTTGAAGAAAATGACGGTCGCCGCCCGCGTATTCTTGTTGCCAAGATGGGACAGGATGGTCATGACCGTGGGCAGAAGGTGATCGCCTCTGCCTTTGCTGACCTTGGCTTCGATGTAGATATTGGCCCTTTGTTCGCCACACCTGAAGAAGCAGCCCGTCAGGCGGTTGAAAACGACGTACATATCGTTGGCGTTTCCTCCCTTGCCGCAGGTCACCTCACCCTCGTCCCTGCTTTGAAGAAAGCGCTGGCTGATGAGGGCCGCGAGGACATCATGATTGTTGTGGGCGGCGTTGTGCCTCCGCAGGATTATGATGAGCTTTATGCATCTGGTGCTTCCGCAATCTTCCCTCCGGGAACCGTAATCTCCGAGGCCGCTGAGGGACTCATCCACGAGCTCAATGGCAAGCTTGGCTACGAGCCACAGCAAGCGGCAGAGTGAAAGCCGATAGGCACTCTCGCGGTTGATGACCATTTATAGCTAAGCCTGAAGGCGAGACTTTTGTTCTCGCCTTCAGGCTCTTCAACATAGTTGAACCCTATCGGTGGATAGGCAAGTCAGCTATGCCCGAACACCTCCCCCAAAATTCGTTTTCTCCTGCTGCGCCAGATGGTCGTGACAGACCGGCTGTCAGATGCGTGCGATCTGTGCTGCAATGAACCCTTAATGAATAAAGCTCATACAGGTGAGGTAGAAAGAGCAGGTCTCTTTCCATAATAGAACTTCCAGTCATGAGGCGAACAACAATGTTTAAAGAAGCTCTTGAACTCGGTGGTTTAGCGGTCGTTACTGGTGCAGCAAGTGGTGTCGGCAAAGCATCTGCCCTTCGGTTTGCCCAACAGGGATTAGGCGTAGTTCTTGCAGATCTGCCCGGACCGCGACTTGAGGAAGCTGTAAAGGACGTTCGCGCTGTTGCTTCCAGTTCTGCGAGCGTGTTTGGTGTTCCCACAGATGTCTCTGATGAGAGCCAGGTGAAAGCCTTGGCCGACAAAGCCTTTCAAGCTGGTGAAGTGGCCGTTCTTATGAACAATGCCGGGATTGAAATTCCATCTTCAAGCTGGGATGAGATGGAGAATTGGCGGCAGCTCATCTCGGTCAATCTGTTTGGTGTAATCCACGGCGTTCATGCTTTCCTGCCGCGCATGGTGGACGCAAACCGCCCGTCTGTTGTGGTCAACACAGGCTCAAAACAAGGGATCACGACACCTCCCGGCAATCCTGCCTACAACACGACCAAGGCAGGCGTTAAAGTCATAAGTGAACAGCTTTGCCATGAGCTCAGAGAGGCAAATGCGCCTATTTCAGTGCACCTCTTTGTACTAGGCTTTACTCACACGGGTATAAACATGGCCCAATACCCGGATAAGCCGAAGGATGCGTGGACCAGCGAGCAAACGGTTGACTACTTCCTCCAGCGTATGGCTGAAGGTGACTTTTATATTCTGTGTCCCGACAATGCTGTAGACTCCAACACCGACAAGCTACGGATCGCCTGGGCAGCTGGTGATATTATCGAAAACCGTCCAGCTCTTTCACGTTGGCATCCAGACTATTGCGAAAAGTTTACCAGTTTCCAGAAAGCTGGGAAGATCAGGTAGTCCTGCATGACATACATGCCATCGCGAGTTTGCTGATGCTTGTTGGAGTTGTCTTACCAAAATTGCGGGCGCAAATTGCAAGCTCTGGAAATTTAAAGATCCTTTCCTACATGAGATAAGCGCCCATACGTTTTATGGGCTCGGGCACTTTGATCATAGCTTGTTGGTTTTGATTGAACGGATTGATGTGTGTCTGGCTGAGGGCCACGGCACGGATTTGAGGATGACATATGCTTACTACGACCACTAACACTCTCGATGGCAAAGAGATTTCCGACTACAAGGGAATTGTTCACGGTGAAGCAATTCTGGGTGCGAACGTCTTTAAAGACCTGTTTGCCGGTATTCGCGACATCGTCGGTGGTCGTTCCGGCGCCTATGAGGGTGAGCTGAAGAAAGCCCGCCAGATTGCACTGCATGAGATGACTGAGGAAGCGGCTCGCTATGGCGCAAATGCTGTGATTGGCATCGACATCGATTATGAGACTGTTGGCAGCAACGGTTCTATGCTGATGGTGACCGCAACCGGTACTGCTGTCACCTATCGCTAACGCGTTTTTCTTTGCGTATCCTTCCTGAAGAACTGGCGCAGGGTTCTGCTCTGCCCCACAACTTCTCCAAGTCGCTGACTTGCAAAGGGGCGTCATCTGTTCAAGGTTGGCAGGAGAGATTCTTCTGACCGGATTTATTTGAATGAATGCACGCCTCGCTTCTTCCAGAGACAACATTGATGATCTTGCCGAGCGGCTGCTGAATGGGCAGCGTGCTGCGCTTGCTCGTGGTATAACGCTTGTTGAATCCAAGAAGCCAGCGCATCGTGAGCAAGCCGAAGCGCTGCTGACCAAGGTGATGGGCTCCACCGGGAATGCATTCCGCATTGGTATCACTGGCGTTCCAGGCGTTGGCAAATCCACCACCATTGACACCTTTGGCTCCAATCTCACAGCAGCCGGGCACAAAGTGGCAGTGCTGGCTGTTGATCCATCTTCAACGCGCACTGGCGGTTCTATTTTGGGTGATAAGACCCGTATGGCCCAGTTGGCTATAGATCGTAATGCCTTCATCCGTCCTTCTCCTTCAGCCGGTACACTTGGCGGTGTTGCTGCCAAAACCCGCGAGAGCATGCTTTTGTGTGAGGCGGCTGGGTTTGATGTGATCCTGGTTGAGACTGTGGGCATCGGGCAGTCCGAGACGACCGTTGCGCAGATGGTTGATTTCTTTCTCGTGCTGATGCTGCCGGGTGCTGGGGATGAGCTGCAGGGGATCAAGAAGGGCGTGCTGGAGATTGCCGACCTTATTGCCGTGAACAAGGCAGAAGGTGACGGGCTGCTGCGGGCGCGGTCTGCGGCATCTGAGTATCGTGCCGCCCTCAATATTCTTGCACCGCGATCCAAGCACTGGTCTCCTCCAGTCCTGACGGTTTCCGGCCTTGCCAATGAAGGCCTTGATGAGGTGTGGGGACAGCTCGGCATCTTCAAAGAACGGATGCAGGCGAGCGGTGACTGGGACAGCAAACGTGCTGAACAGCAGCTTGCATGGATGTGGGGCTTGCTGAACGAGAAGCTTCAGGCGGCTTTGAAGGCAAACCCGGACATTCAAGCGGCGCTGCCTGATGTTGAAAGCGCGGTGAAATCCGGCAATCTGCCCGCAACGGCTGCGGCGAGTAAGCTGGCGAGCTTGTTCGGTATTTAAACCAGCGTTGGGGGACAAAATGACTGAGGATCAAGAGAGACTTTCACGACGTGCCCTTCTTGGTGCTGGTGTCATTGCCGGAACTGGAACGCTTGTGGCTGCTCAGGACGCGCAGGCGGCAATGCCTTTGAAGCCGGTGATTGTGGAGTTTCCTGCATCTCCTTTGCAGCAAGATATCTCTTACACACTGCAAGCCGCGATGAATGAGACCGCAGCGCAAGGGCAGATCCTTCAGCTTGGTGCTGGCAATTTCTTCTGTTCGAATCTCTCTCTGCCCAGTGGGCTGAGCTTGCGCGGCGTGCCCGGACATACACGTCTGGTGCTTAATGGAAGTGGCCCTCTTCTGCAGGGTATTCAGGCTGATCGTATTTGCCTGAGCGATCTTATTTTTGATGGCAATGCCCTCTCTCTTTCTGAAGAGGCTTCGGCGCTGCTGTGGTTTTCTCAGTGTGAGCGGCTTGTTCTCAATTCCTGCGAAATAACCAAGAGCAGCAAGTCTGGTCTGGTGCTGGAGCAGTGTTCAGGCTCTGTTATTGGTAACCACATACATGCAATCGAAGATGTTGCTCTTCTCAGCTACAATGCTAGTGCACTTCGGATTGAGGGGAATATCGTTTCTGATTGTGGCAATGGCGGTATTCTGGTGCATCGGTGGTCAGAAGGGCATGATGGCTCGATCATTGCGGGCAACCAAATCTCCAACATCGCGGCACGAAGTGGCGGGACTGGCCAGAATGGCAATGGCATCAATGTGTTTCGGGCGGATAATGTCACCATCTCCAACAACAAGGTGAGTGACTGCAAGTTCTCAGCAATCAGAGCCAATGCTGCGTCTAATGTTCAAGTGCTTGGCAACACCTGTCATCGTTCTGGCGAGGTGGCTTTGTTTGTCGAGTTCGGTTTTCAGGGCGCGATTGTCAGTAATAACCTGATTGAAACAGCGGCTAACGGGATTTCCATTACCAACTTCCGTGAGGGTGGTCGTCTGGCCGTGTGCTCCAACAATGTATTGCGCGACATTACTGGCACTGGGCCTTATGCGAAGGACAATCCAACCTTTGGGGTTGGTATTGCGGTTGAGGCAGATACCAGTGTGACTGGCAATGTTGTCGAGGATGCGCGGGTTATTGGCATTAATCTGGGTTGGGGGCCGTATATGCGTAATTTGATTGCAGCTCAAAATAATGTGCGCTCTGCCCCGGTTGGCATTGCCGTCAGCTTTGCAGCTGAAGGACAAATTGCGCTCATTTCCCAGAATATCATTGCAGACTGCGCCGTGAATATCGCTGGCTTCAAATGGGATGAACAGGTGAGCGGCGATCTGGCAGTTTCAACGGAGGATCTGCCACACTCCATTCGTGTGACAGACAATCTTGTCAGTGCAGTTTAGGTGAGGCGGCAGGAGACGGAGCCCCTGCCTTGCATCACATGGCGTTCAGAAGACGCTTGAAGTCTGCAACAGGGCGTACTTCGCCGACGAGAACATCGCGGCGGTTCTTCAACTGCTGGTGTTCCCAGGCGTTCAGGCCTTTTTCTTCTTCATCAGAAATATCCAGAAGCGATCTGATGGTGGATGCCATCATCACCTCAGCACCGCGCACGGAGCCGTCTTCACATTTCAGCGTCACGCCGAAGCCAAGCTCTGGCAAGGCTGCACAGAAGACACCCTCTGCGCCAACTTTTACGAAGACGCGACCTTTGAAGATATCCATGATCTCGGTGCAGAAGCGGTTTTTGCCCGCGACCATGTATGGCTCGTTGACGCACGCCTCGTAGAGCGTTTCCGCTGCACTGGCGCGGACCGGATCGAGGCCAACACCTGTTGCAAAGCGGGCAAAGGCCAGCGCTGTTTTCTGTTGGTCCATGGCGTAGGTCGGGATGGAACAGCCATCTGTGCCACATACATCACGGGCCAGAATACCACCGCTCATCTGTTCCAGAACGTTGCGGATTTCCATCTGAACAGGGTGATCAAAATCGATGTAGTTTTCGGTTGGAATGCCGAGGGTCTTGGCCATGGCCAGGAAGCCGGCATGCTTGCCAGAACAGTTGTTGTGCAGCTGGCATGGGCTGTCATCGGTCTTCACAAGGCCAACGCAATCATCCATGTGCTTTGGCCATTGTGCGCCACACAGCAGGTCTTCTTCTGTCAGGCCCGCTTTGAAGAGCATGATGCGTGCGGAGTTGGCATGGGTCTCTTCGCCGTTATGGGAGGCGCAGGCCAGAGCCAGTTCGGCATCGTCAAAATCGAGGGCTTCAGCCGCGCCGGATTCCACCATTGGAATTGCCTGAAGAGCTTTGATCGCGGAGCGCGCAAAGATGCCCTGCTCCACGTCACCTGCGCTGAATGCCAGCTTACCATCGGCATCAACAATAGCGATTGAACCACGATGACGGCTCTCGACAGTGGTGCCACGTGTCACTTCGACGAGTACGGGATTATCCATTCACTCAAACTTCCAAGGGTTGGATTACAGGCTAATTGATTAATTGCGGAAGGCTGTCAGTCGTCCTTGCCTGACCAAGCAGCTCCGGTTAGTTGTCGTCTGCATACTCTATTTTTGAGCGCAGAGCTACTTTTGCGAATTTGTCTTTATTTTTACGCGTATTCCCGAAAGCCAGAACTGCCTATCAGAGAAGCAGCGTCTTCAGTTTGGTGCGAGCCCTTATGAAACCGCCAGTTCTCCCATCCAGACGCGCAAACGACCCAGAGCTTCGTGCAGGACTTCATCTTTTTTGCAGAAACAGAACCGGACGAAGGTCTGTGGGCCTTTGGTGCCGTAAAATGCTGATATCGGAACGGCGGCAACACCTGCCTGTTCCACCATTTTCTGGCAGAACTCCACGTCATTGCCCTTGAAGCCAAGTGGAGAGAAGTCGCAGGTGACAAAGTAGGTGCCTTCGCACGGCAGCACCTTAAAGCCCATGTCTTCAAGTGGTTTGGAAATCAGGTCACGCTTTGCTCTCAGGTCGTCTTCCAACGAGGTGTAGTAGTCATCTTCTTTGCTCAGGCCGTAGGCGACTGCTTTTTGCAGGTTTGGCGGTGTGGTGAAGGTGATGAACTGGTGCGCTTTGGCAATTGGCTCCAACAGGTTTGGATCGGCTGTGATGTAGCCGACTTTCCAGCCTGTCAGTGAAAACGTTTTGCCCGCAGAGCCGATGCGGATGCAGCGATCACGCATCCCCGGTAGGGTCATGAGTGGTTTGTGCTTGTCGTCGGAAAAGACGATGTGCTCGTAGACTTCATCGCAGATCGCATAGCAATCAAACTCCAGACACAGGTCTGCAATGAGTTGCAGTTCCTGCGTAGAGAAGACCTTTGCGCTTGGGTTCATTGGGTTGTTGAGCAGGATGGCCTTTGTTTTGCCGGAGAACGCCTTGCGCAGTGTCTCTTCACGCAGCTCCCAGTTTGGCGGTGTTACCTGCACGAAGACCGGGGTGGCGCCTGCCCGTTTGACCAGCGAGAGATAGCAGTCGTAAAGCGGTTCAATCAGGATGACTTCATCACCCGGCTCAACCAGCGCACAGATGCTGTCTGCCAGCGCTTCTGTGGCACCTGAGGTGACGAGTACTTCGCTCTGCCAGTCTACATCCAGATCATAGAAGCGCTTGTTGTTGTCCGCAACGGCCTGTCGCAACGCCGGGACGCCCAACATGGGCGGGTACTGGTTAGGCCCTTCCATCAAGGTGTCAGCCGCAACCTGTCTCACATCCTGCGGGCCGTCTACATCCGGAAAGCCCTGCCCCAGATTGATGGCCTGATGCTCCATTGCCAGACGCGACATGCGCTCAAATACCGTTGTTTCTATTCCGGTAAATACTGAGTTTGTCGGTTTCATCCGGGGTGCTCCTTGCCTGACACGCTTCTTCGCAGGACGACAAGCTAACGATTAGGCGGCATCCTGCAAAGTCTGCATTAGATGCATTTCCTGCGTATTTCCACATAAAGCGGTTTCATCTATTGCGGATTTTTGTGCCCAAACCGTTTCTCAGGTTTCAACGATACGCTTTGGGAATGCAGAAGCACTAGTAGCACCACATGGCATCCCATGCAGTGTTGGAAAAGAATTCCCGGAAGTCGGGATGAGCAAGGCGGCAGGCAATACCTGCGCTATTTATTAGTAATGTTTCTTCGGCATTGGCTACACGCCTTGCCCGGGCTTTCTTATAATGAACTACGTCGCCTCTTTTGCCTATAAGGCACGATAGCCGGTTTCCCGGAAAGAAAGTGGCTTACCCAGACACGTTTCCATGCCCGAGCAGTTCCTCCGTCTTTGATAGACACTTTCGCAAAAGCAGGTTTTACTGCCGGTGCTCTTGCATCTATCACCGCGTGATACCCTATAGTCCTGGGCCCTTCCCCTCAAACCATGCGGTCACGTTTGAAGTTCGGTTCACCGGACCACTGAAAGGTGCGTTACATCTTCCAACAGCCCAACCCAGCCTACGACAAACTGACGGTCGCTCCGCCAGCAGCCCGTTACATAGGCATGCGCTTAGTATGGGCACGGTTTGAGGCCGGGGGGATAAGTTTTTCGCGTTGACTTAGTATCACCTGCTTCGCTTTCTCTTCCAAAATCGAGAAAGCAATGCCTTTGGCTCTGGGTACCGGATCTCCACTCCGCTCCGTCCGGTATGACGGCCATGGTGCAAGCAAACCTGACAGTTCATTCTCAGCCGTCTTCCCGCACTTGATGCGGGATCCAGCGAAGCCATCCAGCAGCTCAACCTTTTGACTTTCAAAAGATTTCCTTGCTCAACACTGGATGGTCAGTTTAGTGTCTACTCGCATTAGTTGTGGGAGCGTATTCTAATGACAGAAACTTCACTTTCAGAATTTGATGACCGCTCAGAGCGTCTGTTTATCCATTTTGATGTTAATGATCATTCTCTTAAGCTCGACACATTTATTCAAACAGCGGACAGCGTTCGAAACATCATTGATGCGCTGGACGAAACATTCTTCCAAGGTTCTTTACAGTATGAGCTGATCATCTTCCCCCCTGAAGATGGTAGTTTTCTATCGAAATTGGGTTTCTACGTGCTCTCCTCTGTTAGCGCTGTGTACGCTTTTATATGCACAGAACCCGGTGCTGCCTTTACAAAAGGCCTTACAGGAGAAACCCCGTCTTATTGGTTTGAGCAAGCAGGGTATAAGGTTCTAGAGGAAGCGAAATGGATTTCAGAGCAACTGACCACCGATGAGGCGAACGCAGCTGAAGCAAAAACCGACAATAATCTTGCAACCATAGATGACGTATCATCCTGTCAGGCCACCGCACGGATGGTCATTTCGATGACACGCAGCTTGCTAGAAAAAAACACTGATGAACTAAACAAACTAGGTATGGAAAGTGGAAGCTTGCCTGATGCCTTGGATGCACGCGCTGATTTTTATGCAGCTTGTATCAATAACAATGACATAAAACGTGTCGGCTTCACGCCCACTAACGATTTCCCCATCCATCGCAACTCTTTTCCTGAGCGGGCGCAGAAGCCCACGCGGAACGATAAAGAGGAAGAGCAGCCTGAATGGTTGATCTCAATCGAAAACATTTATGTCACCTCTCCTAACTGGGACAAGGAAGACCAGAAAACTCGACAATGGAAAGGAAAAGATCAGGTTCGCCGCAATTGCTATTTTGTGATTGAAGATGCTGAGTTCTGGCAATTAGTCAAAAAGAAGAACGTGCACGTTGAAGTGTTGAATAATCTAAAAGTGCAATGGGCCCGTCAGCTTATTAATGGCAAATCCAAGAACCGGCGCGTTCTAAGAGTACTAGAGTTCAACGGGAATAAGCTAGCAGAGCCTCTAAGTTCAGACGCAATTAAAGCGATACTGGGGAACTACTCATACTCAAATGCCTTACGTGATCAGCCATCACTTTTCGATGATTAATACTAGATAGAGCCCCATCAGATAGTGAACGGTCTATCATCTAAACATGCCTCCACTTTTTTGCGGCTACACCAATAGCTCCAATGCCTATTTAATGGATTAACTAAATCCCGCACCCCGTGCATGGCTATTATGCGTTGGGGGGATGGTGTTTTTGACGATATTCCCGTATAAGCGCGTCAAAAGGGAGACAAAAACCGCTCAAATTTTAGCGGTGTCCTGGCTGAATAGCTCTTGTCCTTGAGCAGGAAACCTCTTGGTTTCACACGGACTTCACAGTGCGTGCCTAGGATTTGCCCACTACTTTAAAACAGTACCAAGAATCCCATTGGAGGTGCTACTTGCATTCGTCCTCGAAGGCGCACGCGCCCGAAAAGACTGGCTTTACAGCCAATACTATTAAGGTTGAGCTCCTCTCCGGGCTTACCGTTGCTCTTGCTCTGGTTCCAGAAGCTGTTGCATTTGCATTTGTTGCTCAGGTTGAACCGCTTGTTGGTCTATACGCGGCCTTCATCGTCGGCATTATTACTGCTGTTTTCGGTGGTCGTCCGGGCATGATCTCTGGTGCAACCGGCGCGCTTGCCGTTGTTATGGTCTCACTCGTGGTGACCTACGGCGTGGAATACCTATTTGCGACCGTTGTGCTGATGGGCATCCTTCAGCTGATCTTCGGCGTGATGCGCTGGGGTAAGTTCATCCGCATGGTGCCGCACCCGGTTATGCTTGGATTTGTGAACGGCCTTGCAATCGTGATCTTTCTTGCGCAAATGGGCCAGTTCCAGACCGTTGATGAAGTGACTGGCACAGCAAGCTGGCTTGCAGGCATGGACCTGACGTTGATGCTAGGTCTTGTTGCATTGACTATGGCTGTGATCTGGTATCTGCCAAAGCTGACCAACGCTATTCCTGCTCCGCTTGCAGCTATTGTTGTTGTTTCTGTGATCGTGATTGGCCTTGGGCTTAACGTTCAGACCGTTGGCGATCTGGCTCCGATTTCTGGTGGCCTGCCTGAATTCCACATCCCGATGGTTCCGCTGAACCTTGAGACGCTACAGATCATCCTGCCATACTCCATTATTCTTGCTGCAATCGGCCTGATTGAAAGCCTTTTGACGCTGAACCTTGTTTCTGAAATGACAGATACACGCGGTGGCGCCTCCAAAGAGTGTCTTGCTCAGGGTGCTGCAAACGTTGTGACTGGCTTCTTCGGCGGCATGGGTGGTTGTGCGATGATTGGTCAGTCCATGATCAACGTGAAATCCGGTGGCCGGACACGCCTTGCAGGTATTGCGGCAGCGATGTTTTTGCTCAGCTTCATTCTGTTTGCCTCTTCGCTGATTGAACAGATTCCGCTGGCAGCTCTGGTTGGCGTGATGTTCATGGTGGTGATTGGTACCTTTGCATGGAACACCTTCAAGATCCTGCACAAGATTCCACGGACTGATGCGATTGTTATTGCGCTGGTGACTGGTGTGACTGTGTATTCTGACCTTGCTGTTGCTGTTGTGGTTGGCGTGATTGTTTCTGCGCTGGCTTATGCATGGAACGCGTCCAAACGTATTGATGCTCACACAACAACCAACTCTGAAGGCCAGAAGATCTACAAGCTGGAAGGCCCGCTGTTCTTTGGCTCTGCTGCTGGTTTTCAGGAGATCTTTGATCCTCAGTCTGACCCGGATGATGTAATTGTTGACTTCATCAATTCCCGCGTGGTGGACCATTCCGGTTTGCAGGCAATTGATGCACTGGCAACGCGCTATGAGCAGGTTGGCAAGACCTTGCATCTGCGTCACTTATCTCCGGATTGTAAAGACCTGCTGCACAAAGCTGGCAGCATGGTTGAGGTCGCCGTTCTGGAAGATCCGCATTACGGCATTGCAGTTGATTATGATGCAGAGATGCAAGAGACCAAGCCAGCGACAAGCTGATGCAGGTTTCCTAAAGCTGATACAGAAAAGGCGGAGCACGATGGCTCCGCCTTTTTTATTCGCTCAAGCGGGTTGGTTTATCCGCGCTGGCCTTGTCCCTTGCCGTAACCATGACCGTGGCCACCTTTGGGGTCCTTCTGGCCTTTGCGCCAGTCTTTCTTCATCTTCGTGAAGTCTGCGGAGGTGATGACGCCATCATTGTTCCGGTCCATGCGTTTCATCATCTGAGCAGTTGGTGCAAAGAACTCTTCCTGTGTGACTTTCAGGTCGCCGTTAGCATCCATACGCTGGAAGGAACGAACGTACATTGGCTCTTTGAACTCAGCTGCGATGGTTCTGAAACCAGCCAGATCAACCGGGCCATTTGCGAAGAGCTGGTCAGCGAGTTTGCTCAGTTCATCCTTGGAGATCTGGCCGTTCTTGTCCAGATCAACCTTGGCGAACATTGCGCCCATCATTTCGCCGCGCATGCCTTTGCCGCCATGCTTGCCAAAGCCCATCATGCCCTGATCGCGTGGGCTATCATCCCAGCCACCTTTGCCTTGTTTGCCGCCTTGCTTACCGTCGCGGGGGCCTTTCTGCCAGCCGTCCTTGCCTTGTTTGCCATCACGTGGGCCATCGCCCCAGCTGCCTTTGCCGCCCTTGCCGTCCTGCATCTTGGCCATACGGTCGCCCATGCGCTTTTTCATCTTGTCCATGCGCGCTGTCATGCGTTCTGCCTGGTCAAGGAACTCTTCGCGGGTCACCTGACCGTCGCCGTTGCTGTCAAAGCGCTGGAAGATGCGGACTGAACGGTCTTTGCTGCGCTCGGATGAACGATCTGCTGCGAAGACTTTCCATTCTTCCAGAGTGATTGCGCCGTCGCCAGCTGTGTCTGCTTTTGCAAAGTCTGCTTTGCGTTTTGCTTCAATCTCAGCAGTGGTGACTGAGCCGTCCTTGTTTGCGTCAAAATTTGTAAAAAACTGGGAAGACATCTTCTTACCAAAGCTTCCGCCAAAACCTGGAGCAGCCATGGCAGGAGACAGAGCGGTACCAGCAATCAATGCAGCTACAGAGCCAGCCATAATCGTTTTGAAATTCATCATGTCGTGTTCTCCTAAAAATCAAAGCCTAAAACGAGGGGAAGGTTTGTGTGAGTGTGCTTCGATAAACAGAAGATAGGAGCGAACTGTCGCAAAACTACACCAGAAAACACGCTGTTTTGTCACAGTATTTGCCAGAATATCGGGTTGGGACAGTTTGATACATTTTTGGGTCCTGAGAACCTTTCGCAGGCCCCGGGAATACGGCATAAGTCAGGCATCGCATACCATATGGTCTTTCACAGGTAATGGGAGACGAGACTTACAGCGAGGATGCATGTCTCAGAGTACAGCACATATTCTTATCGTCGATGATCATCGGGATATCCGGGAAAGCCTTGCCCGGTATCTGACGAAGAATAATATGCGTACGACCGTGGCAGAAAGTGCAGCTGCTGCACGTAAGACTCTGAGGAACTCCTCCATTGATCTTGTGGTGCTGGACATCATGATGCCGGGTGAAGACGGTTTGTCACTCTGCCGGCATCTGGTGGAAACCAATCAGGCCCCTGTGATCCTGCTGACAGCGATGGCTGAAGATACAGACCGCGTTGTGGGCCTTGAGATTGGTGCAGATGATTATGTGACCAAGCCCTTCAATCCGCGTGAACTGCTGGCCCGCATCCGCGCAGTGCTGCGCCGTGCCACCAGTGTTCCGCGGGAACGTGACCCCATCGATACAGAAAAACTGGCGTTCAACGGCTGGGTTCTGGATACTGCACGGCGAGAACTGATTGATCCGGAAGATGTGAGCGTGCCTCTGTCCTCCGGTGAATTTCAGTTGCTGCTGGCGTTTTTGAAGCGGCCCCGTGTTGTGCTGTCACGCGAGCAACTGCTTGATCTGACCTCTGGCCGCTCACTGGGAGTGTTTGACCGATCTATCGACAATCAGGTTTCCCGGTTGCGCCGGAAAATCGAGATTGATCCCAAAAATCCGGAGTTGATCAAAACTGTCTGGGGGGGCGGTTACACCTTTACCGGTGAAGTCAAAGAAGTCACCCAATGAAATTTCTCAGATACCTGATCCCCCGCCGTCTTGCTCCCCAGCTCATCTTGCTGCTGCTGGCTGCGCTTATCTTTTCGCAGGTCGTCAGCTTTGTTCTGCTTGGGCGAGAGCGTCAGGTGGCGCTTGCCAATCTTGCCCGCGATAATGCCTTGTGGCGCACTGCCAATGTGGTGAAGCTGCTGGAAGCCACGCCGCCGCGCTTGCAGAAGCAGGTTCTGCGTACGGTCTCGAACACACGCACGCGCTTTTCGATTGGAGACACTCCGGTCGTCGCCGAAACGGGTGGTGATGAAAGCATGGAGGCTCGGCTTGCTGACTACCTGAAGCGCAAGCTGGATCATGACCGACAAGCCCGTGTTGCCGTTATCTACAATGAGCGTTTTCAAGAAGAGAAGTGGCGTGAGCGATCCTCTCCGCCTCCAGAAGGACGTGAGCGATCTTCTCATGGTTCCATGCAGGCGATGCATGACCGACGGGATGATTATTTCAAAAAATACCGCTGGTTTTCTCTCAAGGGCGTCCAGCTCTTTGCTGCCATTGAGCTGAAGAACGGCCAGTGGCTGAACATCGAGAGCAACTTCCGGCTTCCGAAGCCCTCGTTTGTACCAATATTGCTGCCGATCGTCATTATGGCCTTGCTGACCATTTTGATCATCTGGGTCTCTGTGTACCGCCTGACAAAGCCGCTTCGAACGCTGGAAGCGGCTGCCAATGATCTTGGCCGCGGTGCCGATGTGAAGCCGCTGAAAGAAGCAGGACCTGCTGAAGTGCAGGCTGTGACGCGCTCGTTCAACCAGATGCAGGAGCGGTTGACGCGGTTTATTTCTGACCGTACCCGCATGCTGGCGGCGATCAGCCATGATTTGCGTACTCCGATCACCTCACTGCGTATTCGGGCCGAGTTTATTGATGATGATGAAGACCGGGAACGCATGATCGCCACGCTGGATGAAATGCAGGCAATGGTGGAGGAAACGCTTGCCTTTACCCGTGAAGATTCCAAGCAGGAAGAGTTGCGTTCTGTCGACCTTGGCGGTTTGCTGGAGAGCATCGCCAATGATCAGGAAGACATGGGCAACCATGTGAACGTAGAGGCACGCGACCGTGTTGTGCTGAAGTGTCGTCCGATGTCTCTTAAACGTGCTTTCCAGAACCTGATTGGCAATGCAATCCGTTATGGCGAGCAGGCTGAGGTTTCGTTCCGAGTTGACGAGGCTCATGCGGAAGTTCGTATTGCAGACAAAGGTCCGGGCATCCCGCAGAACCGCCTTGAAGATGTGTTCGAGCCGTTTGTTCGTCTGGAAGAGTCCAGAAATGAAGAAACAGGTGGCATCGGTTTGGGCCTTGCGATCACACGCAGCATCATTCATGCGCAAGGCGGTACAATCCGCCTTGAGAATGGCGAGGAAAACGGCCTTGTCGCAATTGTGAGACTGCCGCTTTAACATCCAACAGGCGTGAGAGATTAAGGCTTCTGTTACCCTAGCAGAACGCCTTCACTCACGTCGTTGCTCTCCGCTTCGTCACTGCTCTGCATAACAACAAAAAGCAGAGCAAATGACAGATCCAACCTCCCCTAAACTCTTGCTGCCAGCACTTGATACAGCATCAAATGCCGGTAACTCCGCCGAAACACTTGCCCAAGATGGCTACAAAGCCGTGGGACGTTATTACTCCCAGTACAGCTGGAAACAGTTGACCAAAGCAGAAGCTTCTGAGCTCTTCGCAGCAGACCTGAACATCTTTGTGGTTTATGAAGACAGCAATAATGCTCCGTCCTTTTTCTCACCCGAAATTGGAATTCAACAGGCGTTACGAGCACTTTATCAAGCAGATGCCGTCATCCATCAGCCAAGGCAAACCGGCATCTATTTTGCTGTCGATTATGATGCATCAAGCTATGACTACACCCATTACATCAGGCCTTATCTGAGAGCGATCAACGATATTTTTGCTTCCTTTGGCTATCCCTACCATGTGGGCATTTATGGCAATGGTCTCGTCTGTTCCTGTGCCAAAGGTGATGGTCTTGCCAACCTGACATGGCTTTCTCAGTCAACGGGTTACTATGACTATCAGGAATACAAGCAATCTGAGGACTGGAACATTCTTCAGGGTCCTTACGTGACAATTGCCGGCACTCAGTACGATCAGGACACACTCAATCTGAACCGAGGCTCTTATGGTGGCTTTGGAAGCTTTGCACCTCCCTCCTGCTCCAAATGAGGGATAAACCTTCCATTGGTTCATCCTTCCAAACCCAGCGTATAACTTCGCTAACCATTGGAACTGGTAGGCTCTCACGGCCTTTCTCTCATGTTCGTCATCACTCTGCATAACAATAAGAAGCAGAGAAGCAATGACTGACGATAAAGGCATCAAGACCGAACCTGCCGTTGATACAGCTGAAGGTGTGGAAGTGTTGGCGAGTGCGATCGCCAAAAAAGGGTATAAGGCCGTTGGGCGTTACTACTCTTTTTCCAAGTGGAAGCAATTGCAGCCGACTGAGGCCCAGCAGCTGATTGCTGCGGGCCTTTCCATCATCACTGTTTATGAGGACAGCAATAACAAGCCATCCTCCTTTACGAGTGCTGCAGGAACACAGCAGGCTCAACAGGCGCTGCATCTGGCACAGGATGTAATCAGGCAGCCCAAAGGCTCTGGCATCTACTTTGCCGTTGACTATGACGCGTCCTATTACGACTACGTGCACTACATCACGCCCTACTTCAAGGAAATCCAGTCAGTCTTTGAAAAGGCTGGAAACCCTTACAAGATTGGCGTCTATGGAAATGGATTGGTTGCTGCCAATGCCTTGCAAGACGGGCTAGTTGACCTGACTTGGCTGAGTCAGTCACAAGGTTTCCGCGACTATAAAAAGTTCCGTGATTCCAGAAAATGGAACATCCTGCAAGGACCGACTGTGAAAATTTCAGGAACTGAGTTTGATAGTGATACGCTCAATCTGACAAACGGCGATTTTGGCGGATTTACACATCTTACACCGAAGGATGTCAGCTGAATTCTGGCTCATGAAGTGCCAATCAAGCAAACCCTGCGCAATCGTTTGGGACTGCGCAGGGTTTTATTTTTTTAAGCAGAAACGCCGAATTTGGCTTTTGCTTCCAAACGGCGTTTGTGTAGCACTGGTTCGGTGTAACCGCTCGGCTGAACGCGGCCTTTGAACACCAGATCGCAAGCGGCCTGGAAGGCGACGGAGTTGTCGAAGTCCGGTGCCATGTTGTGGTAGGCCGGATCGCCTGCGTTCTGCTCATCCACCACAGCGGCCATACGCTTCATAATTTCCATCACCTGCTCTTTTGAGCAGACATTGTGATGCAGCCAGTTGGCGATGTGCTGAGAAGAGATGCGGCAAGTGGCACGGTCTTCCATCAACGCCACATTATGGATGTCCAGCACCTTGGAACAACCTGTACCGTGCTCTACCCAGCGGACAACGTAACCAAGGATGCCTTGTGCGTTGTTTTCAACTTCTGACCTGATGTCTTCAGGTGTCCAATTTGGATTGGTCGCAACCGGAATGGACAGGATGTCATCCAGCTTGGCTGGCTCGCGGCTTGCCAGTTCTTCCTGAACGGCTGGCACACAGACCTGATGGTAATGCATGGCATGCAAAGTTGCTGCGGTTGGAGATGGAACCCATGCGGTGTTGGCACCCGCTTTTGGATGACCGATCTTCTGCTCCAGCATGGTGTGCATAAGATCCGGCATGGCCCACATGCCTTTACCGATTTGTGCATGCTCTCTCAAGCCGCAGGCAAGGCCGGTGTCCACGTTATGGTTCTCATAGGCGTTGATCCATGCTGCTTGCTTCATGTCCGCCTTGCGGATCATCGGGCCAGCTTCCATGGAGGTATGGATTTCATCACCGGTACGATCAAGGAAACCGGTGTTGATGAAGCAGACACGGGCTTTGGCTGCACGAATGCACTCTTTGAGGTTGACCGTGGTGCGGCGTTCCTCATCCATGATGCCCATTTTCAGGGTATTGCGCGGCAATTCCAGAACATCTTCAACACGGCCAAACAGCTCGTTTGCGAAGGTGACTTCTTCCGGGCCATGCATCTTTGGCTTCACGATGTAGACCGAACCAGACACAGAGTTCATGTTGCGGGCTGTTGCGCCTGCACGCAGGCCAATGTCATGCACTGCGCAAAGAGCTGTCACCATGGCGTCCATGATGCCTTCAAAGACCTCGTTGCCGTCCTCATCAAGGATTGCCGGGTTGGTCATCAGGTGTCCGACGTTGCGCACCAACATCAGGGAGCGCCCTTTCAGAGCCAGTGCATCGCCCTGCGCATCCGTATAGTGGCGGTCTGCATTCAAAGTACGGGTGAAGGTTTTTCCGCCCTTGGCGACTTCTTCCTTCAGATCGCCGTTCATCAGGCCCAGCCAATTGCGGTAGGCCAGTGCTTTGTCTTCGCCATCGACGGCAGCAACAGAGTCTTCGCAGTCCATGATTGTGGAGATGGCGGATTCTAAAATGATATCACTGATGCCAGCTTTGTCCGCAGCGCCAATCGGGCTGGTGCTGTCAAACAGAACATCAAAGTGCAGGCCGTTTTTCTGCAGCAGGATAGAGGTTGGTGCGTCCTTGTCGCCCGCATAGCCAACAAATCCGAGAGGGTCCTGAAGGCCAGCCATCTCTTCGTTTTCAAGGGTCAGCGCCAGAGAACCACCCATAATGGCAAATTCTTTGACATCAGCCCAGCTGCCTTCATCCAGTGGCAGAGCTTCATCCAGCTTTTTGCGTGCGTAGGCGATCACTTCTGCGCCGCGCTTCTCATCGTATCCGCTGGCTTGTGGGGTGGTCCCCATAGCATCGGTTCCGTAGAGCGCATCATACAGGGAGCCCCAGCGCGCATTGGCTGCATTGAGGGCGTAGCGCGCATTCATGACTGGTACAACGAGCTGAGGGCCAGCGATCTCTGCGATTTCCGGGTCTACGTTGTCCGTCTCAACTTCAAAGCTGTCCCCTTCTGGCAGGAGGTAGCCAAGCTCTTTGAGGAATGCCTTGTAGCTCTCAAGATCAATGGTGCCGGGATTGGCTTTATGCCAGTTGTCGATCTTGGTCTGGATGTCTTCACGAATTTGAAGCAGCTCGCGGTTCTTTGGTGTCAGATCCTTGATGATCTGCGAAAAGCCCTCCCAGAACTGTTCGGATGACACTCCGGTTCCCGGAAGCGCTTCGTTTTCGATGAAGTTATGGAGCTCCGGTGAAACCTGTAGTGATGCAACACTTACTCTTTGCGACATGGGTCCCCCTCGTATTGTCATTTTTTAGCAGGATATGCCGTCACTTCCTGCCGCTGAGTTTTTCAGATCAAACCCTTGCAAATTCAATCTCAAGTTTCAATGCATCAATTCGTTTCCAGCTCTTTCAAAACACAGGTGATTGAACAACAGGTGTTGGTCCTGCGATCTAATGCTTTGATTTTGGGTGGGTTTGTCTGCACTTCACAGTGACATGCCGGGCAAAAGGGCATACTTGACGAAACCTCTACAGCCCTTGCGGAAATTCACCTTGCATTTGATTGGGGGACGGTGAAGGGTGACAGCTCCTTTTCAGCGGTGCCTCCTGCCCGCTCACCGACGGACTTTTTACATGCCTTTTCTCACCCCGCTGTACAGCAGGCCAATGCTGCTTCTGGTGTTGACCACACTCATGTGGAGCGGCAACGCCGTGGCGAGCCAGCTGGCTGTGGGGCATGTTTCGCCTATGGTGATCGTGTTCTTGCGGTGGGGGATTGTGGCTGCGCTCATGAGCCTGATTGCCTGGCGGGATCTTGTCGCCTCCTGGGCGGACATCCGCCCTCACCTGATCAGCATCGCTTTGATGGCCGCGTTCGGATTCTCCGGTTTCAATGGCCTGTTCTATCTGGCAGCTCACAACACCACGGCGGTGAATATGGGCATCTTGCAGGGCTCCATTCCGATGATCGTGGTGATTGGGGCTTACTTTCTATTTGGCGCACGGGTGACGCTTATCCAGTTCATCGGCATTTTGCTGACGTTGCTTGGGGTTTTTGTTGTGGCCAGTCAGGGCAGCCTTCAGGTTCTGCTCAACTTGCACATCAACCCGGGTGATGCGCTGATGCTTGTTGCAGCAGTGTTTTATGCTGGATACACGCTGGCTTTGAGAAACCGACCCAAGGTCCCTGCACTCGCCTTTTTTGCGATGATGGCCTTTGTGGCTTCCCTGGTGTCACTGCCGATGCTGGCGGTTGAGTACAGTCAGGAAACGTTGGTCTGGCCTTCTGTGCAAGGTTGGCTCGTTATTTTGTACATCTCACTTTGCCCATCATTCCTTGCCCAAATTTTCTATATGCGCGGAGTGGAACTGATTGGTCCTAACCGGGCTGGTGTCTTTGTTAATCTGGTTCCGGTGTTTGCATCGGTGATGGCAATTGTGCTG
The DNA here is from genome assembly GCF_001623095.1 of Pseudovibrio sp. Ad5. NCBI lineage: Bacteria > Pseudomonadati > Pseudomonadota > Alphaproteobacteria > Hyphomicrobiales > Stappiaceae > Pseudovibrio > Pseudovibrio sp. Ad5. Next base: position 311,252 of record NZ_LMCH01000061.1, read on the forward strand.
CTTGGGGAAGTGTTTGCGTTTTATCACGGCGCTGCTCTGGCGCTGGTGCTGGGTGGCATCTGGATTGCAGAGAAATTTGCCTGGGAGAAGCGAGGCAACAAGGCGAAAGCCTGACCCATTTGCAACAGACAGGTGCATTACTCACAGACTTCAAAGTCTACCATTTCAGTAGACTTTGTTTTTGTGCTAAGTAACGCGAAAGTGTTGTTGTGTCGTGTTCAGCCAACTGTCAGCCAAACATGCGCGCCTCGTAACTATAAGTTTCAGCGTATCCATTTCGGAAATCCAATTCCACTTTCCGGATATGCGCAGTCGTAGATCCAGAGGTTTTGCAGGCAGTGTCCACCGGTCTATCGCCCTCAGATATTCCCACTTTCGAAACAGCGGGCATCCCCGCACGTTTTGCAGGCCTCATTGAGGCTGCTCTGCCTGAAGGTGGTGAGCTGGTTGCTGCGCGGGCAATCACCGCTCCTGCACCGCACGTGGTGGCTGCAGAGCTGCGGGAGTTTTCCGGTTTTGACAGCAACTTCGGTCTGGTTGCAAAGCGCATGATCGACTACATCAAGGAAGATCGCGGCGCACCGACGACAAAGATTGCAGCAAGTCTTGCCCTGAAGACAATTTGCCAGATCCTGCTCAACCGGATTTCGGTCAGTTACCTGCTGAGTGGCCGTGCACCCCGCATTGATGAACTGCGGTTTGTCCTGCATGGCAAGGCCCCCTGGGTGGAGATATTCTTTGACCCTCGCCTTTCGGAAGAGGATTTCGAGCTTAATCCGGATCAGGGTCCTGCGGAGCTGTTCGCGCTTTCCATTTGCTTTGAGGAAATCATTCAGGTCTTCCACCGTGAGCTTGGGCGGCGGAAAGTGGCGCCTTCGGTGTTTTATTCCACCGTGGCTGTTTCCATCATATCGCCGTTTCTTGTCTTGCGACGCCATGGTGCAAAACCATCAGATGTGGCGAGCCTGATGCGTGCCTATCTTGCGAGCCTTGGGAAGAAGATCAATGGTGGGATTGTCTGGCGTCAGCGTCAGCAGGAGGGGCTGACAGAGTATGCTCCGCGGCGCAAAGCGTGCTGCCTGAAGTATGTTCTGCCATCCAAACCGCATTTGTGCTCCACCTGCTCGCGAAGCACCGAGACAACCTTCTTTGATGAAGTGGATGGGCCTGCGGGCGGCCATTCCTTGCCGGATGGCCGCTGACCTACAGCTTATTTGGTTGCGGTTTGCTTGCCGATATCCGGCAGGGTCACGATGCGGTTTCCACGCAGATCACTGGCACAGATGATGAAGCCCTGCTCTTCCATATGGGTGAGCAGCCAACGGGCTCTGCCCGGTGAACGGGTACCATACGCTTTCGCGATGTCCAGGTCTGCCGGGCACGGCTCATCTGCAAAGGCAGCTTTGGCCAACAGAAGATAGACGCCGCGCATCTCTTCTGGCAGCTGACCAGCAATCACTTCTGCTTGCTGCCAGTCGCCTTCTTCGACTTCTTTTTTATCGACACCAGCACGGGCCACAGAAAGAAACTTACGGAACTTGGCAAGATCCTGAGACTTCAACCGATCAATGCGGCAGCGGACCTGAAAATCCTGATAGAGCTGTGAGACCGGAGCGAAGGCAGCTTCAGGGTCTTCAAGGATCTTGGCGATGATCTCCTGATACTGCTGGTTCTTCTCTTCCAGATTGAAGAGGTCCTCCGGTTCGGCTTCAACAACTTCCTTATGCTGTGCCTGCATGTTGCTGGCGGCTGTTTGTGACAGCTGCAACATAACGTCTTTTGCAGAAGGCGCGGCCACACGGTTGTTGTGCAGCACCGGATCATTGTCCGTTGCTGTGAAGATCAGTTCAGCAGCTGTTTCAACTGGCTGGTTCGGCATTGGCATCAGCTTTGGCGAGCCCCCCCGGCTGCCCGTGACAACTTCGCCAATCACCACTTTTTGCGGGCGACGGGTCATTGCCGGGCCGAGGGAGATGAACTGTCCGCGCTCAAGGTTACGGAACTGTTCTGCCTGACGCCGGTCCATGCCAAGCAAGTCGGAGGCGCGGGCCATATCGATATCAAGGAAGGTACGCCCCATCAGGAAGTTGGAAGCTTCCGCAGCCACGTTCTTGGCAAGCTTTGCCAGACGCTGGGTTGCGATGATGCCAGCCAGACCACGCTTACGACCACGACACATGAGGTTGGTCATGGCCATCAGGGAAAGGCGGCGGGCTTCTTCGCCGTAATCGCCAGAGGCGGAAGGTGCAAACAGCTGAGCTTCATCCACGACGACCAGAACCGGATACCAGTACTGGCGGTCGGAATCGAACAGGCCGTTCAGGAAGGCAGCAGCGGCTTTGAGCTGTTTGTCCGGCTCTAGGTGTTCTAGGTTGAGAATGACGGAAATACGGTGCTGGCGCACACGGGCGGCGATCATGGTGAGTTCGCGATCATTCATGGTCGCCTCAATCACCACATGCCCAAACTCATCTGCCAGCGAGACAAAGTCGCCTTCCGGGTCAATCACGACCTGTTGCACCCATGGTGCGCTTTGCTCCATCAGGCGGCGTAGCAGGTGCGATTTGCCCGAGCCGGAGTTTCCCTGCACGAGTAGTCGCGTTGCAAGCAATTCTTCAAGATCGACAACAGAGGAGGTGCCATTAGGTTTGACACCCATTTCGATGCTGACCGTCATTCAAAATCTCTTGTTGCGCCTCGCAAGAGGCAGGTGATTGACCGGGTATCGGCAATAAACGTTTTTTAAAGTGCGCTGCGGTTCGCTTCTCAGATTTCGACGCTGGCAAGAACCAACGCTTACAAACCCGAAAATGGCATCGACTGCTGCTTGGGAAGTCAGCGCAAAATCTCCGATTCTAGGGAAAATTGCAAAGCAGCTGTTTCGCTTTCGCGTTCTTTCCCACAGAGCCCAAAGGGTCTTTCAAATCAGAGCAGCTTCTTTTGGGAAGCCGAGAGAGGCAATGCCACATCTGGGCGAGACTGGCAATTGGATATGCCCGATTTCCAAGGGCATGACCTTCAGAATTGAGAATTGCCCAGTAAATGACCAGATTGCAACTTAGTTACAGTTGAGTTTACGAGCTTGGACCTGCATTATGGAAGAGGGTATATATTGGATTAATTGGGGGATTGTCCGCGGATGAGGGAAGAAACCTACGCAGAACGAGTGGTTGACGGCGTCATCCACGTTGTGGGCATTGCGTTTGGAGCTGCTGCGACAACAGCCTTTGTTATGGTCTTGTGGGCAGCGGATGATTACGCCCGGCAAATCAGCATCTACATATATGCGGGTACGCTGTTGGCCATGCTTGTCTGCTCTGCGACCTACAATATTTTGCAGAAAGATAACAAAATTGGCATCCTGCGCCGTCTGGACCATTCCGCAATCTATTTCCTTATTGCCGGTACCTACACTCCCCTATGCCTGATGGTTCTTGGCGGGTGGCTTGGGATTTCCATGCTCGTTGGGATCTGGATTTGTGCGGTGGCAGGTGCGGCCATCAAGATCTTGCACATTACTTCCATGGATAAGCTGGCTGTGCCTATTTATCTGGCGATGGGCTGGGTGAGCTTCTTTGCGATTGTTCCAATTTACAATGAGCTTTCCCTGGCAGGCTTCACGCTGCTTGCGACCGGCGGTGGCCTCTATACGGTTGGCACCCTGTTTTACATCTGGAAGAACCTGCCATTCCAAAACGCAATCTGGCACGGTTTTGTGTTGTCAGCAGCGGCCTGTCATTTCGCGATGATCATGGTAGATGTGGCCTTGCCTGGCTTGGCCTGACCTACTCGCTCAAGACCGAGGATGGGGACAGCAGTCCCCTTCCCCAAATCGCCTGGTATCAGACACTGCCCTCAGTCTCAACGACCAGTACACGCGCCTCACCGCGGGGCTGTGCTATATGTTCAGCGCCGATTGAAGCATAGAAAATATCGCCTGTGTTCAATAGGGCGGAGAGTTCCTCGCCGTTTTGGCGATACTTCATCTCGACGCATCCAGACAGCACGACAAACACTTCCTCGCCCTCATTTACATGCCACTTGTAGGGCTGATCCGTCCAATGCAGCCGTGTGGTAATGCCATTCATGTTGGCAATCTGCTGTGCACCCCAGGCTTTGTCTGCCGTAAAGTCAGAGCTTCTGATCACTGTCGCCATTGCGCTGTTCCCTCATAAAACCATCCAGAAATATCCGCTGATCCTATTGATTTTAAGGGTTTAATATTTAACAGTGTAGTTTCAAATTCCGCCAATGTGACCTAGCTTTGTGCCAGTGGCCGTGGGCTTTGCGTAGATCCCTTTTGCTTTTCACATATGGTTTTTCTCATAGCATTTTTCATTTTCGGAGTTCTTCATGACAGATACTGCCTCCAACCTGGTTCCGGTTTTTGACGGCCATAACGATACGCTGCTCTCGTTGGAGCGTCGGTCGAATACTCCCAAGGAACGCAGTTTCTTTGAGGAGGCTGGTCACGATCACATCGATCTGCCACGCGCCCGCAAAGGCGGTTTTGCTGGTGGGCTGTTTGCCATGTTTACCCCTTCTGTGCGAGCCAAACCGAAGGAAGGTAAAGAGGTTGACTTCAAAAGCCCTGAGCATTTCAAAGGCGTGTCCCAACAGGAAGCGCTGGATTATACTCTGAAGCTTCTTGATATTGCAGAGGACCTTGAAGCCAAGGGGAATGGTGAGGTGAAGATCTGCCGTTCAACTGTTGCAATCAAGGAGGCAATGGCAGCTGAGCAACTGGCGATGATGCTGCATGTTGAAGGCGCCGAGTGCATCGATAAGGACTTTGAAGCGCTAGAGCTGCTGTATAATCGCGGTTTGCGCTCTATCGGTCCTGTTTGGAGCCGTGAGACCATCTTCGGATATGGCGTGCCGATGGAGTTTGAGCATAGCCCAGACATTGGCCCAGGTCTTACTGATGTGGGTAAAGAGCTGGTGCGCCAGTGTAATCACCGTAAGATCCAGCTGGACGTGTCTCACTTGAATGAGAAAGGCTTTTGGGATCTGGCCAAGATCACCGACAAACCGATCGTGGCGAGCCATTCCAACGTGTTCAAGATCTGCCCGATGAGCCGGAACCTGACAGATAAGCAACTTGATGCGATTGCTGAATCCAAGGGACTGGTGGGTATCAACTTTGCGGTCTTCTTCCTACGTCCTGATGGTCAGCTGAACTCTGATATGCCTTTAGACGTGATCTTGCGCCATGCAGACTATCTGATCAACAAACTGGGTGAAGATGGTGTTGCGCTTGGATCAGACTACGACGGCTGTCTGGTTGCCAACGACATCAAGGATGTGGCTGGTTTGCCAAACCTGATCGAAGCCTTCCGCAAAGCAGACTTCGGTGAGGACCTGATCGCCAAGATCGCGCACAAGAACTGGATCAGCGTTTTGGAGCGAGCGGGGATTTAATTCCCCTTCCTTGCCGCGAAGATGTGAAAAATGGGTTGGCATGTCAGTCAAACAGGCCAGCCCGTGAGCGGCTTTAGCTCCTTGAGCACAAAGTTGCTTTCCATAGCTTTAATGCCGGGAAGGCGCCGTAGGATGTTCATTGAGAATTCGGCATACGCATCAAGATCTTCGCAAACCACTTGCAGCACGAAATCAACTCCCCCTCCGACTGAGTAGCAGGCAATGACCTGCTCAAGCTTCAGCACAGCCTTTTCAAACTCCACGGCCTGTTCTGCATTGTGCGCGTCAATTTGGATCATCACGACAACGAACACACCAAGGCCCAGAGTTTTTCGATCCAGACGAGCGGCGTAATTACTGATCACCCCTTCCTGCTCTAACCGTCTGACGCGCCGCCAACACGGCGAGGTGGACATACCCACCTTTTCGGCAAGCTCAGTATTTGAAAGGCGCCCCTCCTTCTGCAAAACCTGAAGGATTTTCCTATCTGCGGCATCCAGCTGAACAGCTTTCTTTTGTTGCCCGCTACTTTCATGAGACATTTTGCACTTCCATTGGTAGAGCATACCTAACTTTGGCGATTTTCAGGTAGCACCTACCTATATATAGCTCATTTTAGGGTAAGATAGATCAACCTTCTCTTCTGCGTCCAGATATTGTCCCCATAAAGGAGACAAAGATGCTTACTAATCAAATCAAGAAACAACCACTTCGAGGTGAACAGGATTTGCGGCTTGCGATTGTGGCGGACCCGGATTTACCTACGGGTCTGCTCGCAAATACGGTCGGGGCTATATCAATTGGGATTGGAACAGAAAACACCGGGCTGGCCGGAGTAACCTTAACGGACCGTGAGGGTGTGTCTTTCAAGTGCAGTGCGGATCGTCCTGTCCCTATCCTGCAGGCCAATGTCGATCAAATGCAGAACTTATTGACGAAGTCCTCCGCACACCTTGACGAAATTACTCTGGTTGTCTTTCCCGCCTTTGCCAGATCAATCCATTCTTTCGCTGAGTATGACGCTCTGGTACCCACACAAGCTCTGAAAACAGAGAAGGTAGATGGGATAGGGATTTGTGGTCCAAGCAAACTGGTGCGCTCACTTGTGGGAGCGCTCAAGCTGTTAAGATAGTTTGAGTGCAAACGATGCGGTGCACTTTGACAGTGAACCTCTCACGCCTCATGCAAAAACCCCGGCGCGTTGCACCGGGGTTTTCAATTTTAAAAGCTTTGATCGCTTAGCTTCAAGCTGGCTTTAACGCAGCAGCTTCGAGCAGTTCTTTGGTGTAGTCTTCTTTCGGGTTGGAGAAGATTTCTTCTGCCAGTCCCTTTTCAACCACTTCGCCTTTCTGCATCACCATCACAGTATCGGACATAGCGCGAACCACAGCCAGATCGTGAGAGATGAAGAGATAGGTCAGGCCATGCTCTTTTTGCAGGTTCCGCAGAAGCTCAACCACCTGCTTTTGCACGGTACGGTCCAACGCGGAGGTGGGTTCGTCCAGCACAACAAGCTTTGGATTGAGGATCATGGTGCGTGCAATCGCGATACGCTGACGCTGTCCACCAGAGAACTCGTGTGGGTAGCGGTTGCGCATGGCCGGATCCATGGACACTTCTTCAAGCGCCTGGATAGCCCGCAGATCACGTTCCTTGGCTGAAAGCTGAGGCTCATGCACCAACAGACCTTCGGTGATGATCTGGCCCACGGTCATACGCGGGGACAGAGACCCGAACGGATCCTGGAAGATGAGCTGCATTTCTTTACGAAGCGGCTGCATCTTCTTTTTGGCTGCACCGGTGATGTCGTTTCCGAGGTAAACAACACGGCCACCTGCTGTTGGCAGAAGCTGAAGCACAGCACGGCCCAGAGTGGATTTACCGGAACCGGATTCACCTACGATGCCGAGTGTCTGGCCTTCACGCACTTCCATGGAAATGTCGTTTACAGCGCGCAGAACGTGGTTTGGCTTGAGGAAACCAGTCTCGGTTTCAAACTCAACGCGCACGTCCTTTGCATCCAGAACAATCGGGTTGGTGTCAGGCACAACGGCTTTAGAACCGGTTGGCTCTGCATCCAGCAGCATCTTGGTGTAATCGTGCTGAGGATTACCAAAGATTTCCTTGGTGTTGCCCTCTTCAACAACTTCACCAGACTTCATCACATACACACGGTCGGAGATGCGCTCAACAATACCCAGATCGTGGGTGATGAACACAACTGCCATGCCGAGGCGTTTTTGAAGATCTGCCATCAGCTCAAGGATCTGAGCCTGAGTGGTCACGTCCAACGCAGTGGTTGGCTCATCCGCGATCAGGATATCCGGATCGTTTGCGAGCGCCATCGCGATCATGACACGCTGGCGCTGACCGCCAGACATCTCATAGGGGAACGCCTTCACTTTACGTGCCGGCTCAGGAATACCCACGAGTTCCAGAAGCTCTACAGCGCGCTTTTTAGCTGTTGCCCAGGTGTATTCCCCGTGCTCAACCATTGGCTCACAGAGCTGGCGCTCAATGGAGTAGAGCGGATCCAGAGAAGTCATCGGCTCCTGGAAGATCATGGTCACTTTCGCACCACGGATCTTGTTGAGCTGACGAATGGAAGACCCAAGGATGTTCGTGCCGCGGTAACGGACTTCACCATGGGTGATGCCGTTGCCTGCCAGAAGCCCCATGGCTGCCATCATGGTCTGGGATTTACCAGAGCCAGACTCGCCCACAATCGCGACAGTCTCGCCGGAGTCCACATGGATGTTCACGCCTTTTACTGCGTGAACCATGCCGGTGTTGGTTTCGAAATCAACTTTAAGAGTGTCGATCTCAAGAACAGTGTTTTCGTTAATCTTGCTCATTCTGTCCTCTTATCGATCCTTAGGGTCCAGCGCATCGCGCAGACCGTCGCCGATGAAGTTCAGCGCGAACAATGTGGAGGTGAGGAAGATTGCCGGGAACACCAGCATCCATGCTGCACCTTGCAGGTTACGCGCACCTTCGGAGATCAACACACCCCAAGAGGTCATTGGCTCCTGAACACCAAGGCCCAGGAAGGACAGGAAGCTTTCCAGCAGGATCACTTTTGGTACCAGCAGGGTCATGTAGATCACAACCGGACCAAGTGTGTTTGGAATGATGTGGCGCTTCAGAATACCGCCACCTTCAACACCCATAGCTTCCGCAGCCTGTACGTATTCCTGGCGTTTGATGGACAAGGTCTGACCGCGCACAATACGCGCCATATCCAGCCACTCAACAGCGCCCACGGCAATAAACATCAGGACGAAGTTACGGCCAAAGAACACAACAAGCATGATCACGAAGAAGATGAATGGCAGTGAGTAGAGGATATCTACAACACGCATCATCACCAGATCGACCCTGCCACCGAAGTAACCGGAGGCAGCCCCCCAGAACACACCGATGCTGATTGCAACGAAGGTTGCCAGCAGACCGATGGTCAAGGAAACACGACCTGCAATCAGTGTACGGGTGAGCATGTCACGGCCGTTTGCATCCGTACCGAAGTAGAAGTGCATGTACTGAATGTCAGCGGTTACAGTCGCGCTCTTTTTATCTGAAGAAATGTTGCTGATTGCAGCACTCTCAAACAGATCAGAACGATCGAAGTAACGTGCATAACGCTCATCCAGTTTGCGACGGGATGTTACTGTTGCAGTCACCTTGCCATCGTTCAGCTCATAGCTGTCGACGGTCATACGAGCACGCTTTGCAATTTTTGCAAAGGCTGGCTGGATCTCATCCTGCTTCGGATAAGCTTCCAGGCTCGCAGGCTGCTTCACGTAATCGCGATAAACCTGATCGTATGGGTGCGGCGTCAGCATTGGCCCGACGACGGACAGCAGTGTGATCACTGCCAGCACGATCAGAGAGGTCACTGCTGCTTTGTTTGCGAGAAGACGATCACGGGCGTCATCCCACAGCGAGCGGCCCATTTTCGGGGCTTCTTTCAGCTGGTCGGAGGTAACACTCATAAATTCGAGTCCTCAGTCAAAACGCACACGAGGATCAAGCATTGCATAGAGCAGATCCACGATGAGGTTGAAGATAATGACGAAACAAGCGACGACTACGACAGTACCCATTACGAGTGTGTAGTCACGGTTCAGAGCGCCTTGTACGAAGTAGCGGCCAATACCCGGGATACCGAAGATGGTTTCGATAACGACGGAACCGGTCAGCAATGCAGCAGCTGCAGGGCCGAGGTAGGACACAACCGGCAGGATTGCCCCACGCAGAGCGTGAATGACAACGACGGTGTATCCGGACAGGCCATAAGCGCGTGCTGTGCGGACGTGGTTGGAACGCAGTGCTTCAATCATTGAACCACGGGTCAAACGGGCAACAACTGCAATCTGCGGAAGAGCCAGCGTTACGACAGGCAGAACCATGTTGACAAAGGCGCCACCGCCCCAGCCCCCGACAGGGAGCCAACCAAAATGCACACCCAGTATGAGTGTCAGAATTGGTGCCACAACAAAGTTCGGGATGGTCACCCCGAGTGTCGCAACGGCCATCACAGAGTAGTCGACGCCTTTATTCTGGCGCAGCGCTGCGATAACCCCCAAAAACCCACCAACAGCCAGGGCAAGAGCCAGTGCAGAAAGACCGAGCTGCATGGAGATTGGAAGACTTTGGGCGAAAAGTTCATTGATCGAGAAATCTCGGAAGAAGAAACTTGGACCAAAATCACCGGACAATACGCTCTTGAGATAAATGAGGTACTGCTCCCAAAGAGATTTGTCCAAATTGTAGATCTTGTTCAGATTCTCCATAACCTTTGCTTCCAATGGACGTTCCAGATCGAACGGACCACCTGGCGCTACGCGCATAAGGAAGAAGGAAATCGTAATGATCAAGAACAAGGTCGGTATCGCGCTGAGCAATCTGCTCAGGACATAGCGTAACATGGGCCTTGCTTCTCCAGTTGTTTATCGTTTTTATTTACCGATAGTTCACAAAAATGCCAGCCATGAGCTATCCTGCATGACTGGCATTTTCTGTCGCGTTAAAGATTACTTGTTAATCTTGACGAAGCGGCTTGGATGCACGTCCAACAGGTTGGTTTCGAAACCGGAAACCTTATCAGAAACAAGGTTTTTGGAGCCGTAGTACATCAAAGGCAGGAATGGCAGATCACGCATGAAGATCGTTTCTGCTTTCTTCAGGATCGCTGCACGCTTTTCGAGGTCAACAGTTACAGCTGCTTCATCCATGAGCGCATCGTACTCAGGGTTTTCATAGCGAGCGTAGTTGAAGCCTGTGTTGTCGCTTTCAGTCATGAACAGGAAGTTCTGCGGGTCGGAGTAGTCACCGATCCAGCCTGCGCGAGCAACATCGAAGTCACCACGGTCACGCAGGTGTGCATAGTGGGTCTTGGTGTCAGTGTTCAACATGGACACTTCAACGCCAAGAGGCTTCCACATGTCTGCGATTGCAACAGCAGTGTTCTTGTGGTTCTCAGAGGTGTTGTAACGGATTTCAACCTTCAGAGGGTTGCTCTGGTTGTAACCTTTAGACTCAAGAATCTTCTTAGCTTCTTCCTCACGGTCGAGCAGGTCAGTTTCTGCCCAAGGAGCGTAAGCTGGTTCGCCGTAGTTGTCGATTCCAGGAGGCACGAGGGAGTAAGCAGCAACCATAGTGCCGCCCCAAATGTCTTCTGCAAGGAATTCACGGTCGATTGCCATGGACAGAGCCTGACGAATATCAGGGTCTTTCATAGCTTCAGATTCATGGTTCAGCGCGTAGTAGTAGTTGCCGAGATATGGCGCGACTTTAAACTGATTGCCCAAAGTGCCACGAATGAAGTCGATCTGCTCCAGTGGGGCATCGTTGTTAGTGTCCAGTTCGCCAGCCTGGAAGCGGCGAAGAGCTGCACCACGGTCTTCAGTCGGGTAGAACTTAACTGAATCCAGAGCAACGTTTGCTGCGTCATGGAAGTAAGGGTTCTTAACTGCGGTCACAGCATCGTTTGGTACGAAGCTGGACAGTACAAATGCGCCGTTGGTTACGATGTTGGCTGGCTTTACGAAGTCAGAACCAAACTTTTCAACGGATGCAGGGTGTACCGGAAGACCGGACTGGTGCGCCAGAAGCTGGATGAAGTAAGGAGTTGGAGCGTGCAGCTTGATTTCAAGGGTCTTGTCATCAATTGCTTTAATGCCGAGCTTCTCACCTTCCATGTCGCCTTTGTTAACGGCTTCAGAATTCAGGATAGGGTAGAGGACGTTTGCGTATTTCGCACCGGTCATTGGGTTCATGATGCGGCGCAGGGAGTAAACGAAGTCACCAGCCAGAACCGGATCGCCGTTTGACCACTTTGCGTCGTCACGCATCTTGAATGTGTATGTCAGACCATCGTCAGAAACAGTCCAGCTTGCGGCCGCGCCGGGGATGATTTCACCCTTCGCGTTGTAAGCAACAAGACCCTCATAAAGATCACGCAGAATGTGAGCTTCATAAGTTGTAGATGTCTTGTGCTGGTCAAGTGTTTCTGGGTCAGCGGAATTACCACGGTTGTATACGGTTTCAGCCGTGGCAGATAGCGAAGTAGCAGCAATAAGGGCTGCAGCTAGCGCTGACATACGAATGGACTTGATCATGCAGATCTCCCCTCTCCTCAAGTTACATTCCGCCAGATTTGGAGACTGGCAGTTCGCAGCAACATTTCACTGTTGCGTTATTATAGCAAGTGTCGGAGGATCAAAATTTCCTCGTAATCGGAGATTATTTTAATCTCTTATTTACATTATGAACGATTACGGAAGCATTATTTCCAATATAGACTAAATTTGGAACAATTATTTCAAATTACGTTACTGAATCTTTTGCAATCGCGTCACTATGACGCCCAGCATTTGTGCTCCCCGTTTTTTCACAGGGGCGGCAAAAAACTTTCACCTTGGCTCATTTGTGGTAGAGCACTACCAACAAATCTACTCCTAGCGTTGAAATGCGCTGTTTTGGGAATCTGGAAAGACAAGCTTAATGGCACCACCGCTTCTTCATGTGCGAGACATACACCTTAACTTTGGAACCACACCTCTTCTGACTGGTGCAGAACTGCAAGTCGGGGAAGGCGAGCGGATCTGCTTAGTTGGTCGAAACGGGTCTGGCAAGTCGACACTGCTGAAAATCGCCGCGGGATTAACAGAGCCGGATAAGGGCGAGTATTTTTTGCAGCCGGGGCGGACGATCCGGTATTTGCCTCAGGAGCCGGATCTTTCGGGGTATGCGACGGTTCTTGCCTATGCTGAAGGTGGGCTGGCTCCTGGTGATGATCAATATCGGGCCAAATACCTATTAGAAATCTTAGGCTTAACGGGTGAGGAAGATCCGGAGACGCTTTCGGGCGGGGAAGCCAAGCGGGCGGCGATTGCGCGGGCTTTGGCGCCGGAGCCGGATATTTTGTTGCTGGACGAACCGACCAACCATCTGGACCTTCCGGTGATTGAATGGCTGGAATCTGAGCTTAAGCAGATGAAGTCTGCCATTGTTCTGATCTCGCACGACCGTCGTTTTTTGGAGAACCTATCCCGCGTAACCTACTGGATCGACAGGGGTATCTCCCGCCGTATGGACCAGGGGTTTGCCAAGTTTGAAGAGTGGCGGGACAAGGTTTTTGAAGAGGAAGAAAAAGAGCAAGCCCGGCTGAATGAGAAGATCCGGCAGGAAGAGCATTGGATGGTTTATGGCGTGACTGCGCGTCGTAAGCGGAATATGCGACGGGTGCGGGAGCTGGCTGATCTGCGTCAGAAGCGCAAGGAGCATAAAGGACCGCAGGGCAGCGTGAAGATGGCTGCCACTGAGGGGGATATCTCCGGTAAGCTCGTCTCTGAAGCCAAGCACATCGGCAAGACCTACGAAGAGCGTGCGATTGTCAAGGACTTCTCCACCCGCATTTTGCGTGGGGACCGGATTGGCTTTGTGGGGCCGAACGGGGCTGGCAAGACCACCTTGCTGAAGATGCTCACTGGCGAGCTTGCACCGGATGCGGGCACGATCCGCCTTGGCGCCAACTTGCAGATGATCACGCTGGACCAGAAGCGCGAGAAGCTGGACCCCAATGACACGCTCGTCAATGCCATGACGGGTGGCAGCGGGGATATGGTTATTCTTGGCGACACCTCCAAGCATGTTATGAGTTATCTCAAGGACTTCCTGTTTAAGCCGGAACAAGCGCGCACTCCTGTGCGTGTGCTTTCGGGCGGGGAACGGGGACGTTTGCTGTTGGCACGTGCGCTGGCTGCTCCTTCCAATCTGATGGTGCTTGATGAGCCGACCAACGATCTGGACCTTGAAACACTGGACCTGTTGCAGGAGCTGATTTCTGATTATCCCGGCACCGTCCTGCTTGTGAGCCATGATCGTGACTTCCTTGACCGCATCTGCACCAGCATCATCACCATGGAAGATGAGAGCGGCAATTGGGGTGAGTATGCTGGCGGGTACACCGACATGGTGCGCCAGCGCGGTGAAGGTGTGCAGGCGCGTAAAGTTGCCAAGGCGGACAAGGCTTCCAGTGCTGCGAAGGAGGATAAGTCCTCTACTGCTGCGCCGAAGAAGGAGACCAAGAAGTCCGGCCTCAACTTTACTCAGCAGCACCGCCTGAAGGACATTCCGGGTGAGATTGAAAAACTGGAAGCGAAAATCACTAAGGGCCAGAAGGAGTTAGAGGATCCGAACCTGTTCAGCTCCAATCCGGACCGTTTTCACAAAGTGATGACCGCTGTTGGGAAGCTGCACGAGGACCTTGCTGCGCTTGAAGAAGAGTGGCTGGAGCTGGAGATGCTTGCCGATGAGGGCTAAACCCCTAATATTCCTATGATTTTTAAAAGGCTTCGGAGATTTCCGGAGCCTTTTTTGTTTGCGTTGTTTTGTGCGTTCAATTGCGTTGTTTGGGAGAAACCAGCGTTTTTTATGAATCTGGTCGCGTGGTACCGCTGGTGTTCAGAGGCCGGCTTATCCCCCTGCCCGCGGTGTTATTCATCATGCTCTATCATGTGGGTGCCGTGGGTGATGGCGCTGCTGGCGCGGATGGCGGCGGCGATGAAGACGACTTCGGCGAGCTCTTCATCTGTTGCACCGCAGACCTTGGCGTTCTCGCGATGGATCTCGATACAGTATGGGCATTGAGTGGTGAGTGCGGCGGCCAGTGAAATGAGCTGCTTGTTCTTTTTGGAGATCACGCCGTCGGACATGGCCTCTGCATTGAAGGCGATGAACATCTTCCAGGTTTTACCGGTTGCCAAAGAACTGAACTTCTTCAGCTTGCGCATATTGTCCATGGAGAACATTGGCATGGGCGACCTTCCGGTTGGCTCAGGTTTTTCCGGGCAATTAAAACAGGCTGCGCTTAATAACCACCAATGAAACCCGTTCAGCTTTAATCAGGATCAGACGGGTCGCTTTCATTCTTTATTTTGGAAAAAAGCCGCAGGCGCTATTTTTATAAAGGGCTGCGGGCGCCATTTTAGAAAACGCCGCAGGTGCGGTTTTGCAGCTATCGCGCACGTCAGTCCTTCTTTTTCGGCTGTCTGTATTTGAGGAATTTGCCGACGATGATGGCGGTGAGCACCACCATGTAGAACTGGCCAGCCAGCCCAACAATGATTGCGGCCTTTCGGGCGATGGGTGTCAGTGGAACGATGTCGCCGTAGCCGATTGTCATCAGCGTGATGAAGGCGGCATACATGAGGGCTTCTTCCTGCGAATGGGTCTCTACATTTTCTATGGGCAGGCCTTTGAAGGAGCCCGGGTGCACGTGCTCTATAAGTATAAAGAGAAAGAACGAGACCATGCCGATTGATATGTAGCCGCTGAGCACGCCCAGCACCACGCGGTAGTTTTCTTCAAACGTCCTGAGCATCTCATCAATCAGCACGACGGCCACCACAGCATGGAAGGCAAAGAAGATCACAATTTGCGGGACCAGCGGGTCGATTGTCGGAAAGATCGGCGTGTCAAGAAACGACAGGATCAGCGAGCAGGCAAGCAACACGGCGACCAACCTGAAAAACTGCCTCCTTTTTAACGTGATGAGCATGCCGGTTGCGATGTTGAAGCTATAAAACGCGTTGAAAACAGGCGTGTCCAGTGTCTGGCCCGGCAAGATCAAAGCGCCGAACATGAGCATCATCTGACTGAAGAGAAACACCTCAATCCGATAATCAAACAGACTCTTTAGAGATTGCGACCGCACCGGGGACCCCAGTTTTCTTTGTTCTTTTGCGCTAATTTTCGCAAAAGAAGGCTAAAGAATGGGAAATCTGGCGGGTGGGTTTGCCCATGAAATTTGGGAGTGTGTCAGCGCGTAGCAATCTTGCCTCATACCTTTCTGTCTCACTCCCCGCATGCGACGTTGAGCCGAGTTATGTGTTTGGAAAAACACACGTTCTGCATGTCTACATTTAAGAGTTTCAAGTTCACTTATGTATTATTGACTCAGATCAACAATAAATTACTAGAAACACAACTTATTTCCGACAAGCCTGAAGCAAGTTTGACTATAATATTCTCAAAAAAGACACATACAAAACTACATTGCGTCGCTTTTTCCCACAACAACTTACCACATCGATAATATGCGGGATAAACTTAAAAGTTTAACTTACTCATATTTTCGGGCAGTGCGAAATTACTAAATTTCGCATTTCTAATAAAGTAAAAGGAAAAATTTTATATGCGGTACAACTTCAATCCTGATTACTTCAATTTCGGCGGTGCTCCTAATCCTGGCACCAACAGCATTTCATCTGGCAACAACTCGGTTGCACCAGGGAACACAGTCAACACCACAGGAAACACGATCACGACGCCGAATGGAACCATCACAGATGGCCCTGCTCCAATTTCCTATGACAATCCATATGATGATTTTGACTTCGGCAACCTTGGCGGCAACAGCATCAACACCGGCGGCAATGTTGTAACCGGATCCGGCAACTCCGTCACAACCGGTGGCCACCATGTTACTGGTTCTGGTGTTAATCTTGATACTGGAGGTCACACGGTCGTTGGCTCTGGCATTACTATAGATACCGGTGGCCATAGCGTTGGCAATCCAATGGATTTCGATGGCGCTGATTATGGCGGCTATGACGCGGCCTCCGATTACAGCAGCTTTGATTACGGCGACTTCTTCCTCTAAGAAGTCCCCCGCGCCCCAGTCTGAGCCCCTTTTCTGACTGGAGCGTACCCTCTTTTGTTGCAGCTGATCAGCTGTGCCTCCGGTGCCTATTTCGAGGCTGCGATCGAGAGTTGCAAACACTCAGGAGATGACGGCACAGGTTTAAGCGCCACCACCTCACCTCTTCGCCGCCTCACCTCCCCACCGACGTCATCCCGGCCCCCGAGCCGGGACCTAGGGCGGCATATGCTGAGGCTGGTTTGGAGACTACACAAAGTCGCTTCCAATCTGATGTGTCATTACAAGGCGAAGATACCGAGAGGCTTGACCTCGCCGCTCTGGGTCCCGCATCGCGCTGCGCTTGTGCGGAATGACGGCATGAGGGAGCTGCCATCACCCATCACCTCGCCTCCACATCATGACGTTGCCAGCTATCTCCGCAGCAACGCCACCTCCCCACCGACGTCATCCCGGCCCCCGAGCCGGGACCTAGGGCGGCATGTGCTGAGGCTGGTTTGGAAACAACACAAAGCCGCTTCCAATCTGGCGGGTCATTTCAAGGAGAAGGTACCGAGAGACTTGGCCTCGCCACTCTGGGTCCCGCATCGCGCTGCGCTTGTGCGGGATGACGGCATGGGGGAACTGCCATCACTTCGCCTCCCACACCAACGTCTTCCCGACCCCCGAGCCGGGATCTAGATCCACGAGTGCAACTTGCACAAAATACAACTTATGTTAATAAAAAGAACATTTTCAACTAAGCAAGATTTTTAACATGACTACAGTTTCTACAAACGCATCAACCTTTAAGAAGCGCAGATGGTGGATAGCTTTGCTGCTTCAGCTCATAAGCGGCTCTGGATATTTGTATCTAGGCCACCCAAAACGTTTTCTAATGTTTATTCTACTCCTCTGGTCGGGCATAATATTTACCCTAACTCCACTTCCTACCTTCATAGATAGTAGAATTTACCTCGGTATTTTTTTGATCGTTGTGATTAGTCTTTTTGTGATCGCATTTGTTGATCTCTTGCTCTTATGCAGAAAGCAGCAAAGCTATACTTTAAAATGGTACAATCGATGGTGGGTTTATCTACTTTGTTGGATCTCTATTGCAATTGTCCAAACACCTTATCTTAGCTCCATTGGAATGGATTTCCTCCCGTCCCAGAAAGTTAGAACCTTTTACATACCTTCAAACAACAACCAGCCGTTGCTTATTCCTGGCGACTACGTCTTTGCAACTTCTTGTGGCTTTAACTGCATAAAACCTCAACAAGGCGATATGGTTATTCTGAAGTACACTAGGAACAACAAAATCGACTATGTGGAACGTATTATTGGCCTTCCAGGTGACACTGTCCAAATCGAAAATGGTGTTGTCATCTTAAACGGTGCCCCTGTAAAGCAAGCTCGGCTATCTGAAGATCACATACTCACCGACAGCTATGGAAACAAGAAGTACATAGCTCAATACGTAGAAGAGCTTCCAAACGGCGCACAGCAAACAGTACTAGATCTCTATCCAAACAGCTCGCTAGACAACACGCCGAAATATCGCGTTCCTGAGGGGCACTATTTTGTAATGGGCGATAATCGCGACAATTCAGCTGACAGTCGGGTCTTGTCACAGCTTGGATACGTGCCGGCAGAAAATATCTATGCCAAACCCTTGTTCATATACTGGTCTAAGGACCTAAGCCGAATTGGTACGCTGATTAACCCCTAGAGCTTGATGGGTATGGATCCCGGCTCGGAGGCCGGGAAGACACCGAGTGGGAAAGGGTTGTGCTAGTGCCTCTCTTCGCCGTCATGCCGGACGGAGCGGAGTGGAGATCCGGTATCCAGTACTGAGATGGTGAGTTGTGGTGGGGTGGCTCTGGGTCCCTGTGTGTTTGTTTTGTGCTTGAATGGTAGCGAGGCGGAGGTCGTTGGGTCCCAGATCAGAGCCCAGCACGGCTTTAGATCGTGACGCGGCCAGACCCCGCTTCGCATGTATTACCAAACCTGAACAGTTGATGGTGGCCGCTTTTGCGGACCACGTAGCACAGGGACAGGCTCCATGACCTTACACCCTTTCTATATTGGTATCGATATCTCTAAAGCCTATCTGGATATTTTTGAGGAGAGCACTTCAAAGCACTTACAGATAGAAAATACCAGTGAAGCGATTTCCGCCTGGCTTTCTGCATTACCTGACATGCCCAGCTTGAACATTATCTTTGAAGCTACGGGACGTTATGACAGGAAGCTGACACATGCTCTCCACACTTTGAAGATCCGGTTTTCCCGGGTAAATCCAGCGCGGGCGCGGGATTTTGCTCGAGCCCTCGGGCAGATGGCAAAAACCGATCAGATAGATGCACGCATGCTGGCAGACATGGGCAAATGCCTAAAACCTGACGCCACCACACAACGAGCACCAGAACGCGACCAACTAGCGGCCTTGCACAAACGGCGGGATGAGCTTGTTGATACACGTAAGAAAGAACGCCAACGCCTGGCCCAAGCTTTATCTGAGGAACATGCCAGCATCGCACGCCATATCAGTTGGCTGAATGAAGAAATTAAATTCATTGAGCAAAAGCGAGATACACTGCTCAAAGAGACAGCCGAATTTACTCATGATAACAAGCTATTACGCTCTATTCCCGGCGTAGGCCCTGTTGCTGCAACTACTCTATTAGCTTTGATGCCCGAGCTCGGGCACGCATCGCCCAAAGCCATTGCCGCTCTGGCTGGCCTTGCTCCTTTCAATGTAGATAGTGGTCAGTTTCGCGGCCATCGGGCCATTAAGGGTGGGCGCAAACGCGTGCGGAACGCGCTTTATATGGCAGCGGTTACAGCGGCACGATCTAATTCTCACTTTGCTTCATTTGCTCAAGCCCTCATCAAAAGAGGGAAGCCCTTCAAAGCGGCAATGATTGCTCTGGCGAGAAAGATACTCATCACAGCCAATGCACTCCTCAGAGATAGTGTTCCATTCAATGCATAAACACAGTTGCCGCATCGAGTGCGGGATGGCGGCATCATGGGGGTGATGACAGATTGGAATCTGGCTAGCCCAATCTCCCGTTGAAACGCCCTACACTTTCCACCAATCCACACCCTTGGCAGAAGTACCGATTTGACAAGTTGGATGTTTCATTCCACATTCATGTGTGAGGCGTCGAAACCTCGATACAAGCGGTTACCGCTCCCGTACATGGCGGATTTTTTGTGCCTTTTTTCTGAAGAGGCGCAAACCCTTTGCTATGAGCGGGAGGACGGTGAATACAACACTTCCTTCGGGAAGGAATAAACCTGCCTGCCTTGTATCAGGTTTCGAACCTCCCGCTCGCCAGTGGGTCGTCGAAAGCCCTTTTGACGTGCGGTCCTTCAACTGCCGTATACAAGGGGCATTGAAATGACCAGTTCCCTCTGCGCATGTAGCGCCACAAATACTTTCCAAAATGAAATAGACGAAGTGCTCGTCGCTGCATCTGATTTGCAGAACCTTGCTTATATGCAGCAGCTGTTGCTGAGCGAGAGGATGCAGGACAGCAGTGAGCGGGATGCTTTGTTCACTTTGCATTATGCCTTCCGCGACCGCTTGGAAGCTCTTCAAAAAAGCTGCGGACAGATTATTGACGCGTATTCCTCTCCCATGCCCAAAAGCAGGTTTCGGGAATACGGTCGGGAGCAGGTCGACCAGCCGCAGCCCATAACCAAAACAGTGCTGTTTCCAGACAAAGCCGGTTCCTGATCATCTCAGGCAATCGGCTTTTTTGATGGCTGCATAGGTGCCCGTGGCAGGTGTTTTGCCGCGATGCGCCTGTGCAGACCGACTGTGCTTGAGCGTTTGGCGCCGTGCGTGCCAGCCGCTGTGGTGCCGGAGGCGGAACGCGCATACACCCCGCATTGCCGCCAAGGGTGCCCTGCTGGTCTGCGGAGCTGTCATCCCTTCGCAGGCCAGCGCCTTTACAGGCCGTGGCATGTGGGATGCAAACATAGCAAGAATTGCAAAGAACGGTGGGCGGCGACAGCATAGAGTGGCGGAGTTTTCTTTATCCCTGACCGAGCTGTGCTTTTGATGTTGTACCCCCTGCCCGTTTTGCCGGATTACCTTTGCTTCGCGTTAAAATCAGGCTCCCCTTTTGGGGGAGATGTTGTAGTCTCCTTGCAAGTTTGGGGGGCTGATTATGCGGCATGAAGCTTTGCAGAAAAACATCTATACGCAGCGGATTAACCGGGCGATGGATTACATTGAGCAGAACATCTGCGAGGAGCTTTCGCTGACGCAGATTGCCGATGCGGCGTGTTTTTCTCCCTATCACTTTCACCGTATCTTCAAGGCCATGACCGGAGAAACGGTCAATCAGTTCACCAGCCGAGTGCGGGTTGAAAAGGCCGCGCGGCGGCTGAAGCAGAATGCCAGCATCTCCATTACCGATGCGGCGCTGGACATGGGCTTTGCCTCACCCTCCACCTTTGCGCGTTCGTTTCAGGCACGGTTTGGCATGTCCGCCAGCCAGTGGCGGCGGGATGCGACTGCGTCCGTTGAGGCGTTTGATGGTGAGGCCATGGTGCTGGAACGGCCTGCGAGCGGGCTGGTTGCGGACAAGGTGGAGGTGTGCAAACTGGAGCCGCGCACGGTGGCTTATGTGCGCCGGACGGGCAACTTTCAGGAACGGCCCGAGATTTTTGGCGAGGCGTTTGGCGCGCTGATGGCATGGGCCGGACCGCGCGGGCTGATGCATGGGGCGGAGATGATGTGCCTGTTCCACGATGATCCGCAGGTGACCGATGTGGAGCAGATGCGTTTCAGCTCCTGCCTGACGCTGCGCGGACCAGCGGATGTTGAGGGCGAAGTGGGCAAGATGGTGGTTGGCGGCGGGCGTTATGCCTGCGGACACTTTGTGATCACCCATGATCAATCGCAGGCCGCTTGGGAATATATGTATGGCACGTGGTTGCCATTGAGCGGGTACGAGCCGGAGAACATCCCCTGCTTCCAGCTGTATCCTTCCATGACCGGTGAGACGGGGCCACAAACTGCCGTGATCTGCATTCCGGTGCGGCCTCTTTCTTAAGCCCCTGTGATTGGTAAGCGGGTTGCCGTCAAACTGCGCCTGCGGTTTATCGCGGAGTTAAGGGGCGCCGCCTTAGGGTTTGGCGGTGTTGGCTGTTTGCGAGCGGTTCATGGTCTTCGGCTGGATATTCAGGCGCCTGTTCTTCTATCACCTCCTGACCCTGTTCAGGATGTGGGGCATCTACCTGTCTTTGCTGCTGTGGGCACGCAAGGGGCTCTATTGGGGGCTGCTTGCGGGTGTTTTGATGACCGTGCTGACGATCATCTATGCCATCGGGATTTACTGGGTAACAAACTGGGTCATTGTGCAATCCGGCGGATATGTGCTGGCTGAGGTCGCCTGCTGGTCGCTGTGGGTTCCGCTGGTGTGGATGGCAGCGCTGGATACCCAGCTTTACATGGTCTGCCTGCGCACACCCAACCAAAAACTGCTCGGCAACCTGCTCTCTACATGGGCGTATGAGGAGAAGATCCGGACTCATCTGGAGATGGTGCGGGAGAAGGCTGGGCGGTGATGCTGTTTGCTTGAGGCAATGAGCGCTGAAGAACGGCGTCAGCGCTCTATCTTATCTTTCGCTCTATCGAGTTTTACAGGACAGCAGGATCCTTGAGGTCTGTGTGCTCTCATCCACGAGCGGTTTCTTGCTCAGGATACCGAATTTGTTGGGATCGGCATTTGGCAGGCGGGAGTTACACATGGGCGTGACCGTCTCGAAGATCGCCGCCAGCACTTCCTGGTTCCGGAATGGATTGGTGGTTGGGGTGATACTGAGCAGGAATTGCCAGTTCCGCGCTTTGTCTGGCTTGCCATAGGACAAGGTGTATTTGCCAACCTTCTTTGTATAGGTCAGCGGGTATTTGCCAGACTTGATATTCTCATGAATGAGTTTTTGGTTGGGGCTTTGGCAAGCTGCAAGAGCAACACCGCTGAGCACAAGAGCTGCAGCCAGTTTCAGTTTCGGGTGCATTTATGGACCTCATTTAAGAAGGCCATATCCTGCAAAGCTTGAAGTATTGCTAGCATGGCCTTAAGCAATAAAGGTCTCATGTCTCATTTGGAGCCGGAGTGAGGCTGAATGCTCTTTTCAGCGATCACCCAAAGATCTTGTCGATGTCGTCTTGTGAGAGCAGTTTCCAGCTCCCCTCTTCCACGCCGTCCAGGGTGAGATTGCCGAGTTGGGCGCGGTGGAGTTTGTTTACGTGGTTGCCGGTGGCGGCGAACATGCGGCGAACCTGATGATAGCGGCCTTCGTGGAGAGTGAGGCGGGCTGTTGTTTCGCTCAGGACTTCCAGTTCTGCTGGTTTGAGCGGCCTGGTCTCGTTCTCCAGCATCATTTCACCGGATGCAAACTGATCCGCTTCCCCGCCTGTCATCGGGCGGTCGAGCTCAACCTCATAGATCTTTGCGGCATCTGCCTTGGGTGAGATGATCTGGTGCAGGAGTTTGCCGTCATCAGTGAACAGCAGCAGGCCGGTGGTGTCCTTATCCAGTCTGCCCACAAAGGACAGAGCTGGTTTGCGCACGCGGTAGCGGTCTGGCAGCAAGTCAAACACCAGACGTCCGCGATCCTTCATAGAACAGGTATAGCCAAGCGGTTTGTTGAGCAGGATGACGGAGCCCTCTGGCGGGTCCAGCGGCTCGTCATCAAACAGGATGTCTTCATGAGGCAGCTTGCTATCGGCTTTGATTGGGTTGCCGTCTTTATCAGTGACCCAACCATTGCGGATGGCGGCCTGCATTTCTTTGCGGCTGCCGTATCCCAGATTTGCTAATAGCTTCACAAGTCTCATGCCTGGTTCCTAACTCAAAGCCGCAAGTTTATTTATTCGCCTTGATGGCGCGAATGACTTTGTAGCCGTTCTGGTCTGCCATGATCTCGTAGGAGGCGAACACCTTATCCAGCGTTGCTTCATATGGCAGATGACGGTTGGCGACCAACCACAGATGACCGGATGGACGCAAGCCGCGGGCGGCAGATTTGATGAACTCCTGCCCGATATCTGCACGGTCCTGCTTACCACCTGCGTGGAATGGCGGGTTGGTGAAGATGAAGTCGTAGGTGCGTGCCAGCTTTTTGGTGGCATCCTGCCAGATAAAGTCCAGCGCGACCTCTCCGGTCTTACCCTTCAGGTTCTGCTCAGCCAAGTCCAGCGCGCGCTTTTCAGCCTCATAAAGATCAATAGCTTTGACCTTTTCGCGTTTGGCAACTTCACGGGTCAGGTAGCCAAAACCACAGCCCAGATCAGCGCCGCGGCCCGCCAGTTTCTCTGGCAGTGTTGCAACAAGAAGCTGAGAGGCTTTGTCCAGATGGTCCCATGCGAACACGCCCGGACGGCTGACGAACTCGCCCTCCATGATTTCGCGCGGCGCATCCAGTTTGGACCATTCTTCCACCAGTTCGTGGTTCACATTTTCTGGTGTAATTTCTGCCCAGAACACACGGCATTTGTTTTTGGAGACTTTGCCGGTGTTGCCTGCCAGTTTGGTGAGATCGCTTTCAGCTGTCTTGGCGCCTTCTGTGTTGGAGGCGCTGACAACAACAAGGCCTCCCTCTACTGCGGACTTTACAGCCTTTGCCATGAGGGCGCGGGCTTCATCACGCTGGCGCGGTGGCAGCAGCATGACGAGCGGGTACTGGCCGTCAACTTCCGGTGCAACTGTGAAGCCAGCGCGTTCCAGATTGTCTCTGTCCGGTGCGAAGGTCTGCTGGCAGATCAGGCGATCTTTGGCGATGCCATTCATGGCAAAGCCCATGCGTGCACGCAGGAAGAGCGCTTTTTGATCAGCGGCACCTTCCTCAAAAAAGTTGAGCAGGCCATCTTCAAATGGCAGCAGCAATGTATCGAGAGCTGGATCTTTCATCTTATTCTTATCCTTGCTGCCTTGGAGCCTGTCGCGTTCACAAGGTTCACGCGCCGAGCCCAAGGCTTTGTTTCTAGGCGTATTCTAGTCCAAACCGCTTTTCGGAGATAAGCTTAAGACGTATGCACGATTTCGCGAGTTTCGCGGAAGCCGATATCAGGGTTCTTTTCACCGATGTAGCTTACTTCCCAAGCGTTTTTGAAGAGGTAAACAGGCTTGTCGTCCCGGTCCAGTGCCACATGGGCGCGGTTGGTCTCAAGGAACTTATCAAGCTTGAGCTTGTCGTCACACTCGATCCAGCGCGCTGTGTTGTACATGGCGGTCTCAAAACCGATTTCTGTCTGGTATTCCGCTTTGAGGCGATCCACCACAACGTCCAGCTGAAGCACACCCACAACACCGACAATCCAGTTGGTGCCAATGGCTGGTTTGAAGATCTGCACCAGACCTTCTTCTGCCAGATCTTCCAAGCCACGGCGCATCTGTTTAACGCGCATGGTGTCTGTCAGGCGTACACGGCGCAGAATTTCAGGCGCGAAGGCTGGCAGGCCGGTGACGTGGATTTCTTCGCCTTCTGACAGGGTATCGCCCACACGCAGCTGGCCATGGTTTGGCACGCCGATCACGTCGCCCGGATAGGCTTTTTCCGCGATCTCACGCTCTTCTGCAAAGAAGAAGATTGGAGCGGACACGGTGATTGGCTTGCCAGCACGCACATGCTTAAGCTTCATGCCGCGTTTGAAGGTGCCGGAGCACAGACGCACGAACGCGATGCGGTCACGATGTTTGGGGTCCATATTGGCCTGAACCTTAAACACGAAGCCTGTTACCTTTTTCTCTTCCGGCTTGATGGTGCGGCCACCCGTTGCTGGCTGAGAATGTGGAGGTGGTGCATAGGCTGCGATGAAATCGAGGATCTGGTCGATACCGTAATCGCGCAGAGCAGAACCGAAGAAGACCGGGGTCAGATGCCCTTCGAGGAAGCTTTCGTGATCGAACTCAGGGTAACCTGCACCGCCCAGTTCCACGTTTTCTTCCAGTTCTTCGCGGATGTTATCGAACAGTTCACCAACCAACTCAGGGTCTTCCAGACCTTTAACATCTTTGATGGTATCCAGAGCACCACCACGGCCCTCAGTGGAGGTGAAGAAGCGGTTGCCGATATGATCGTAAACACCAAAGAAGTCGGAACCCATACCAACAGGCCAGCTCATTGGCGTTACATCAAGGGCCAGTGCCTCTTGAATCTCGTCTATGACTTCCATTGGGTGGCGACCTTCACGGTCGATTTTGTTGACGAAGGTGATGATTGGAATATCGCGCAGCCGGCAAACTTCAAACAGCTTGCGGGTCTGGGTTTCAATACCCTTTGCAGCGTCAATCACCATGATGGCTGCGTCAACAGCGGTCAGTGTACGATAGGTGTCTTCAGAAAAGTCTTCGTGGCCCGGTGTATCAAGCAGGTTGAAGAGAATGCCATCGCGCTCAAACGTCATCACGGAGGATGAAACAGAGATACCACGTTCCTGTTCAATCTTCATCCAGTCAGAGCGGGCGCGGCGGCGCTCACCACGCGCACGCACCTGTCCCGCAGCACGGATCGCACCACCGCCCAGAAGCAGCTTCTCGGTGAGTGTGGTTTTACCGGCATCCGGGTGAGAGATGATCGCGAATGTGCGGCGTGCCTTATAGGCTTCCGTGCCTGCTGTGCTCATAGAGCCTCCTTTTGCAGGCAAACTCCTGCGTATTCAAATAGTGCAGATTTGAGGGTATCCATCTGGCGCAAAGTTCTAAGGTGTTCTTTCCGGCTTATGGCCGTCCGCAGCAAGGAACACCTGACACGCGCAAAATCTGCTGAAACTTTTGTCGGATTGGGTCTTACAGAATGTAATGAAGCAATGCCAGCCCTTCGCTGAACTTTTTCCGCAGGGCATGACAGTGCTGCAAAATTCAAAAGTAATACTGAAAATATTTTAATTAACCCAAACCTCTTACATCTTTACGTTGCATTAACTGGAGACTGAAAAAACGATTTTGCGTAAATTTAGTGATTCCATATTTAAAATCAGAAGGTTCATGCAACTGTTATTTACTTTTCATATTTGACGAGATCAAATTATGTTGCGCAATTTATCTGTTTCCAGCAAGGGTTTTGCCGCCTTTGGTATCCTTGCGGTTGTAGGACTGCTCATCAGCAGCCTCTCCTATTTCTCCTCCGTGCGTGTAAGCCACGATGCGATTGAAGTTGCCCACTTCAACGAGATCCAGACCGAGCTGGAAGAGCTGGAAATTCTGGTTCTTGATCAGGCCATTTCATTGAAGAACTATTTGCTGACGGGTCAGGATCACTGGGCTGAAAAGCTGGAGCTTGATGCAGTCGCCATTCCAAAGATCTTCCAGACCGTTGGGTCGGACGTGGATGCCTTGCAGCTGGAGGCGACTTCCATGGCAGAACTGCTCAGCGCATGGCAATCGTGGATGGATGCTTACACCAACACACAGATGCTGCTGATGGCCGATGAAGCCACTCATGATGTCGCCCGCGACATGGAGATGGACGGCACAAGTGCCTTGTCGCTGGAAGAGATTGAACTTGGGTTTGAGGCCATTGCCAAAGAGTTGAAACTACGCCGTGACGTGCTGATTGGCTCGCAGGCCCATGATCTGCAGATCCTGCAAACAGTTTCGCTGGTGGGCGCCATGGTGGTAGCTCTGGCTGCAACGCTGCTTGGCTATTTGAATTACGCAATTGTTTCCAAACCGATGGTACGGCTGAGCGAAACCACCCGCGCCCTTGCTCATGGGCAATTGGATGTAAAGATTGAGTATTGCCAGCGCGGGGATGAGATTGGCGCTCTTTCCAAGGCTCTGGAGGTGTTTAAGGGCGAGTTGCAGAAGTCTCAGGATTTTGAGGCTCAACGCACACAAGCCCGGGAAGCTGCAGAAGCACAGCGCCGTGCTGAGCTGGACCGACTAGCCTGCGATCTGGAGGGCTCTGTGCTGGAGATCTCAACAGACATTCGCAGCTCCACCACTCAGCTGGATGCAACGGCCAGCAGCCTTGCTGAAATTGCTGCGCAGACGACAGAAGAATCCGAGATTGCTTCCGCTTCCTCGGAAGAAGCCAGCCGGAACATGCAGGGTGTGGCAGGTGCAACGGAAGAGCTTTCTGCGTCCATCAACGAGATTAACGCTCAGGTTTCCACCAGCTCAGCAGTGGCGCAAAGTGCAGCTTCTCAGGTTGAACAAACAAACGTCGCGGTTGGACGCTTGCAAGGTGTTGTTGAACGCATTGGCGAAGTGACCAACCTGATCAATGCGATCTCCAACCAAACCAACCTGCTGGCGCTGAACGCCACTATTGAGGCGGCCCGTGCGGGGGATGCTGGCAAAGGCTTTGCGGTGGTTGCCTCTGAGGTGAAGGCTCTGGCCCAGCAGACCGGCTCTGCTACAGAGGAGATCGAAACGCAGATACAGGAAATGCGGAGTGTGGTGGATGCATCCATCTCAGCAACCGATGAGCTGACGACGCTGGTGAATTCTTTCCGCGAGCACACCACAGCTATGGCGTCTGCTGCTGACCAACAGGCAACGGCGACCAACAGCATTGCCGAGAACATTTCCAGTGCAGCAGACGGCACTGCGGAGATTGCCCGGGCGATCAACACAGTAAAGAGCTCCGCTGGCAAGACGGGTGAGCTTTCCGAGGAGATCCATCACTCCATCGCCAGCCTCTCCCAACGCTCTGACCAGATGCAACATGCGATGCAGGCGTTTTTGAGCCAGGTGCGCGCAGGTTAGCTTAGTTCGATCCGTATCGAAACATTCCATGAATGAAGTGGGTTAGAGCTTGAGGTGGTTTTCCATCTCTTGCTTTAGGAGCGTATCTTGCTGCTCAACTATCTATATTCGGAGTTTTATGAGGAACAGGTGTTTCTGGATCTGCTTGGCCTTTCCTCCGCAGACTGGCAGAGCCTGCTGGAGCGGCGGGTGATGCCAGCGGCCTCCTACCTGTTCACCAACAGCTCACTGTGTGTTTCATTCCTCGGTCAGCATCAGGAACGGGAGCTTTATCGCTTTCACCTGAAGAGCCATCGCCGCTGGTTTGAGGATTTACAGTGTTTTGGCCTGACACAGGAACAGGCCGCCAAAGCGTTCTTCCTCTCCCGTTTTCGTAATGCCAAGGAGACTTTTCTTTCCGGAGAGCTGGGAACTCGCTTGCATGCGTCCCACCCTGAGGTGCTGAGTGCGTTTGACGGGGATCTGGAGGAGCGCACATGGGGGCACTTTCTCAACGGCACCTATGGCATCTGCACCCGTGACGGCCAGCCGGATACAATCTTCCAGAAACAGGTTGGTGTGCGGTACGTTGAGAAGATGACAGAGACCGAGCCTCACCGGTTCTCAGGCGAGCAGCTTGCACTACTGCGGCAGACTGTTGATTTTCTGGACGGTGTCGAATCCGAGTTCGCTCCACACGAGGTAAGTCAGTCGTCGAGACAGCGCTGTATCATTGATGTGCGAGAGCGGTATCTGGCGGAGCGGGTTGCTGCTTAAGGCGTCGCCATGGTGGAAGGCGCAGCGTGGTGCTGCGCCCAACTCATTTTAAGGCATCGGAAATGCGGTGCGAATAACCCAATTTCCATCCACCCATTTCATGACAAACCGGATTTGTGATGGTGTGAAAGATGTCCCTTCCTGGCCACAATACACCCGTGGACCAGCAGCAAATGGATTATTATCAGTGAGGATTGAGCCAGCTTTACAATTGTATCCAATAAATGCAGCCGGTTTAGTTGCAAAATCTGCCTGTACAAGGTCGATCTCTACATTTGCAGCAGAACCCGTTGTTTCACAATTACCAGCGCCTCTTGCAAGGAAAATGGCAGCAACGCTTTCATATTGATCTTCATCCAGGAAAAATGTGTCTGTTTGCTTTGCTTGTGCATCTGCATCACTGCTGAAAATGCCTTCGTTGATCACATGCTTTGCGATATGTCCGCCTTGGTCTCGATTTGTGTCCAGCTCAGATGAAGCAATTACGCTGTCAATGGTTCGGCATTGTTGAAGGGCAGCATTTGCCTCGACCGAAATCGATAGGAAAGCAGCAATTGCTGCAAAGATACTCAGAAATTTCATGGGTTTGTCCCTTGTTGTTTTCGTTGGCAACAAGAGACAGGACGGGCTGGATCGGTGTGTGTGAGGCTGTGTTGGGCTTAAGGTAAAGGCAGGCTTAAGCTTATTTATCTTCGCAGGTCGTTTTGTCGAGAAGGTGGGACCAGACATTCTTCGGCACTGCGATGGAGAATTTGTTTTGGGCGGAGGCGACCATGATGGCGGTGAGTTTGAGTTCTCCGCCTTCGTCCACCATCACCGGACCGCCGGAGCCGCCGTAGTTGGTGTCGCAGCTCGTGAGCCAGAGGTCGCCTCGGTCTTTCAGCAGTTTGCAGTTTTTATCGGCGGCTAGCAAAAACGGACGATCACGAGCATATCCGGCGCTGGTGATGTCAAGATTTTGGGTGACTTCCGGCAATTTACTGATCACCGACATCGGCGGCACGTCCAGCGGCTTTGAGAGTATGATTACGCCAACATCGGTTGCGGCATGCTTCAACGTCGGGCGGGTGGTGAAGGTGTAGCCATCCAGCAAGTAGGTGCAGGCGGCTGTGGTGTGGGCGATGAATTTGTCCCGGCGCACCCCGGCCACGAAGTTGATTTTGGAGGGAACGTGCGCTTTGCCGGTGCGGGCGTTGTACAGGCAATGAGCTGCTGTGATGACCATGCGATCTGAGATCAATGTACCAGAGCACATGGAGCGGGAGCGGAACCCGGCGACGTTGACGCGGCCAATGGCGTTCCATGGTTTGTCCCAGCTGTCGATGATTTCGCGATTGTCCTCTCCAATGATACCGGGAAAGAGCTTTTCGGACTTACTGGATTTGTCCTGAGCCTGTGCTGTGGCTGCGCCCAGCGCGATGAGGAGAGCAGCCCCTAAGGTGCATTTGGAAAGCAAGTTCAGCAGCATAAGCAGGTCCTATCACGCCAGTTACGGCAGTATCGCACCTGCTGTTATATGCGGCCTGCGGGCATTCGCCCAGACTAAAAATGCTATTGCTGGTTACTCGGCTTTTTCATCCGCACGGGCCTGCGCGATCACCGGCAGATCCATATTGCCATCCTGGAACTTGAAGTTGAACTGGATGCTGCTGATTTTCCAAGCCCCGCCCTCATGCACCAATGCGATGTGGTAGGTGCCATAGACCACCCATATGTCGCCGCCTTCTGCTCCATCAATAAAGTGGGTGGCAGTGGCATGGACTTTGACTGTGGCTTTTTGCTCTTTGGATTCAACAAGGGCGTTGCCGATTTGATGATGGGTCTGATCAAAACCGGGTAGCAGCTCTTTCCATGCGGTTGTGATCGCTTCCGGCGTCAGATCAACGGGTTCCCCTGCCCCGAAGGAGGAATAGTCCAGATGAACAAGGCCAGTCATCGCAGCTTCGACAGACGCCCAATTTCGGTCATCGACATCAATAAAGAAGCGACTTATGCGATTTTGGATTGGCCCAATAGTATCCATCTACATGCTCCCAGCTGGTCAGGGCATTCGGCAATGCTCTAACTATTTGTTTTCGCGCGTATCCATCTGTCGAAATCCGGTGTGCATTTCAGGGATAAGCCCGAGTTCGTCTCCAAAGAGTACCATAGCCGCAGACAGACTAGCGCATTTGCCTGCACTACATACCTAAGGAATATAACGGTTACGCAGCGGAATGAGCACCTTCTTCCGGTTCTATGGTTTTCAGAGGTATAATTCTCTGCCGTATTTCCGCCACAAATAGTGATGGATTACTGATCTTTGGGCCGGTGGATCAGGCGGGTCGCAATGGTTTTGCTGTGTGGCTGCTCGCTGCTCATGGTCTGGGTCATGGCCTGCAATGCGGCTTCGGCCCATTCAGGTTCCTGCTGCTTGATTGACCAGATCTCATTAGGCAGGAAGGACAGCATCTTATCGTCATCAAAGGTCGCAAGGCGTAGCTGGGCCGGGATGTGCCCGAGCCTCTCGCGCAGGACTGCTAGAGCTCCCTCCAGAACCGGCAGAGAGGAGGCCATCAGGTTTTGTGGGGCAGTGCCGAGCTTGTCCCAAAGGGTCTGCATCATCTGCTCGCCATCCTGTGTGCGGTTGCGCGCCGACTGGAGTGTCCAGTCTTCGCCTGCATTGTCCGGCATAACATCCAGATATCCGCGTGCACGCTCGATGATGGTGGGTTGATTGCTGCCGCCGATCAGGAAGTAGACCGGTTCATTCCCCGCGGCCTTTGCAATGGCTGCAGTCAGATCTTTTGCACCCTCGAAGTTGCTTGAGGTGATGACGGGGGCATCGGTGTTGCCGTAATCACGATCCAGAAACACCATTGGTTTGGTGATGGTGTTGCCCAGATGTTGCTGGCTGCCAGAGGTGGACGAGACCACAAACAGGCCATCCACATTGCGCTGAACAAGGCCGTTTGCCAGCTCCTTCTCCGTCTCCTCATCTGAGTTGGAGCAACTGATGATGAGCTGATAGCCGGTTTCGCGGCACCGGTGTTCCAGCTCTTCAGAGAGTTTGGCGAAGAATGGATTGGCGAGGCGCGGGATGATCAGGCCAAAGGTGTTGGTGCGTTTGAGCTTGAGGCTGCGGGCGGTCAGGTCGAACTTAACGCCATGCTCTTCCACATATTCACGAATGCGGGCCTGGGTGGCTTTGCTGATGCGGTACTTCTCTGCCTTGCCGCCCAGCACCAGTCGCACTGTGGTGATGGAGACGCCGAGCGCCTTTGCAATTTCATCCGGCTTTTTGGCCATTGCGTCGTTTCTCGCCCTGATTTCTTCAGAGCCCCTCCTCGCTTGCTTGCGGTCGCAGAGTACGCTCTAACCCATTGCTCCGGCGTATATCCTTTTGCGAAGTGCATTCAGCATGCCTCACAAATACGCTTGAATGTCGAGTGGTAGTCAGCCTTCCTCAAATTGCCAA
Source organism: Pseudovibrio sp. Ad5 (assembly GCF_001623095.1). Classification (NCBI taxonomy): domain Bacteria; kingdom Pseudomonadati; phylum Pseudomonadota; class Alphaproteobacteria; order Hyphomicrobiales; family Stappiaceae; genus Pseudovibrio; species Pseudovibrio sp. Ad5. The sequence goes on from NZ_LMCH01000061.1 coordinate 343,767, forward strand.
GTAGAATATGGCAGGTGCGGGCTGGTGTCCGTGGATATCCCGCGGCATTTGCGTGAGTTTGAGCACCACGCGATGCTCAAACTCATTTTCAAAGCCTCAGAGCATGTCCTTCGCAGAACCTGCGATTTTGACATTAATGCCCTGTGTGAGTGCCTGAGCCACGAATGCCTGAAGCACATCGCGCAGCTTGTCTTCCGGCACATAAGCCACCGTGATGTGGTTGGACTGGTGCCCTGCCATCAGATCGTCACGTCCAACACCATCGAGCGTGCAGTTCATCAAAGGCCACTCATAGGTGGTGGCTTTGCGGCGACGCTCGAACTCGTCTTCCGGCAATTCAACCGCATGGCCTGTGCCGATGTGCATGATGACCTGTGTGCCCTCATAATGCGCCCGCGCCCAGAAGAATGCCCCCGCCTTACACTGGCCTGCAATGCTGGAACCGCCTTTGGGGAAGTACATGGCTGGCTGGCGATAACCTGTCGCGCCTGCAACACCGCCTTTGAGGTGCTCAAAGGGAACGGAGCCGGAGATTTCGAAGTCCCAATAGAAGGTACCTTCATACTCACTGCCCCAGCGCACATCATGTAGCGTGGTTTCTGCTGGCAGGCCCATGGCATCCAGCAGGCGCCACATCATGGTTTGCGGAATAGCAGTGCCCATGTCCACTTCGTTGATGCATGGGATTGGTTTGCCTTCCCAGATGATGGACCCGTCTTCGTCCGGGATCGGGAAGCGCACTGTCGAGCCGATTGCCCCCTCGGCGAAGTCAGAAGCCGCGCAGCTGTCTTTCAGGCCTTGCTGATACTGCACACCAACGGCAGAGAGACCGAAGCGCGTGGTGAAGCGGGCCATGGCGATCATCATGGCGCATTGTTCCAGCACCTGCTCGCGGGTCAGCTCAGTTGCATCATCGCTGCCGAACTGGAAGGTCATGCCCCGGTCCTCGTAGAACTTCAGACATTCCTCACGCAGTGAATGAGGCACTTTCTCCATTTCTACCAGAAGCGCAGATTGAGAGAGGCTTTCCAGCGGCATGCCGATATCTGTAAGAGCTTTGACCGGGAAGTAGCCGTTCATCATGCCCATGCAGAAGGTATCGAACAGACCAAGGATGGCTTTGTTCTTGAGGATGTACTCGCCTACCTGTTGCCCTGCCTGACCAGCTGGGGTTTGCAAAACCGCATGGTTTGCGGAGACATCTTGCAGATAGGAGGTGTCATGGCTGAGTTTGCCGTCCTTCAGCCATGAAGCGAGGCTTGAGTTGAAGAACTCGTCCTCAAACGACTGGGACCACAGACGGGAATAGTCTACGCCAAGGCTTGTCAAAGACCCTGCCATACAGAGCATGCCGACGAGACCCGGCCATGTGCCATCAAAGTTGGCAAGCAGCAGGATTGGTCCTTTGTGCTTGGCAAGCGATGGCGCGATGTGGTGTGAGTACTGCCATGCAGTGAGCAACACGATGAGCGGGGCTACCGGATCAATCCGCGCAAACAGCTCCGAGCCTTCTTTTTGCGAAGAAATGAAACCGTGGCCGCGCACTGCATCATACTCATGGGCACGCTTCATCTTGTAGCCCTGTGCGGTCAGCGCAGTTTCCAACCGCTGCGCGTAATCCTCAAAGGTTGGCCAACAAGCGACGTTGGCGCTTTCACGAAGGTCGGCATTGGTGACAACAAGGATTTCCTTGTCCGCTACACAGATAGGCGCTGGGGCCTGTGGCAGGTTGAGCACGTGGTGTCCTCCTGAACTTGTTTTGATAATTAAATGGCTTTTTCCATGAGCGCCTTGTGGTGCTGATGGTTGTCGTAAAGATTGAGGTAGACCTGATATTTGGCAGTGTGGAACTCTGCGGTGCTGCGCACCGGCTTGATGAGACCACCAACACGCACCAGCTTTGCGCTGGCTGATGGAATGTCTTTGAAGTCTCCGCAGGCCACCGCACCCAGAATGGCAGCGCCCAGCGTGACGGCATCGTCTTCTTCCGCCAGCTGAATTTCACGTCCCGTGATGTTGGCATATTCTCTGAGCCAGAGCGGATTTTTAGTGGCTCCGCCGCACATGAACAGTTTGGTGATGCTGTGTCCGGCCTTCGTCATTTCCTCGATGATATGGCGCGTGCCATAAGCGATGGATTGCAGTGTTGCCAGATAAAGGCGGGCCAGTGCATCCCAGCCCGTTTCCAGCGTCAGGCCGGAGACAACGCCCTTTGCATGCGGATTGGCACGCGGCGAGCGGTTGCCGTGATGGTCAGAAAGGACATGAAGGCCACGGGTCGGGTTCGCTTCCCGCGCCTCCAGATCCAGCACCCAGTTGTTGAGGAGTGCGATCTCGTGCATGCCTTGTTTGGCAGCTTCGGCTTTGAGCTCGTCATAGGCGTCAGATTGCCGGATGGTCCATTCCACCAAAGAGCCAGCTGCGCTCTGCCCGCCCTCGCCCAGCCAATAACCCGGCAGCATGGCGCCCCAGTACGGGCCCCAGACGCCCGGCACCATGACTGGTTTCTCGTTGACGATCATGTGGCAGTTTGAAGTGCCGCTGATGATGGCAAGACCGCCGTCCGGTTCAGCCCCAATAAGCGCCAGACCGCCTGCATGCGCATCAATGATGCCAGCTGCAACCGGTGTTCCTGCATTGAGGCCGAGATCCTTTGCAGCTTGCTCTGACAGACCGCCTGCGGCTTGCCCCAGATCCAGTACTTTCTTCGGTACTTTTTCCGGCAGATCATGCAGGCCAACGGCTTGCAGCATATCCTCCGCAAAGCGGCCTTCATGTGCCAGATAGTTCCACTTGCAGGTCAGCGTACAGGTGCTGGCGGCGTCCGCCCCCGTTGCTCTCCAGACCAGATAGTCGGCCAGATCAAAGAAGCGGACTGTGTTGGTGTAACGATCTGGATAATGGGTTTTGAGCCAAAGGATTTTCGGCAGTTCCATTTCAATGGAGACTTCACCGCCCACATACTTGAGTGCCTCATCGCCCGTGGCGTTGATCAGCGCCGTTTCCTCGGCAGCCCGATGGTCCATCCACATGATGATATCCTGATCAGTATCACCATTTTCAGCGACTGAGACAGGTTTGCCCCCCTGCGCGACAGCCACAAGCGAACAGGTGGCGTCCACACCCAACGAGCGGATCTTGTCTGCAGACACGTTTGCCTTGGCCATCGCCTCTTTCATAGCCGCGCAAATCTGCTGCCAGATGTCTGCGGAGGACTGTTCTACGAAGTTGGTACGTCCATGGAACTGCTTGATGGGCCGGACTGCGAAGGCCAGCCGCTCTCCATTTTCATTGAACAGTCCTACACGTGCACTTGCAGAACCGACATCAATGCCAGCGTAACATGTCTGTTTCATACGCGGCCTCCCCTTTCGACTCGCGATTGTTCTTCTCTCCTGCTAACTACACCTGCTAACTCGTGTTAGCAAGTGTAAAGCAAATGGCAATTATGCAAAAATTCTCATAGTGCAGCGTCTCTTAGCGTCAAGATCACCAAGTAGCTTCAGGCTTTTCCCAGGCCTGTTCTGCCTCCAACGACCGCGGGTTCTTTTTCGGCAACACGCAGTGGATGCAGACAGCAAAGCAGGCTGGAGGATGGTTCCGCCAGCCACTAATTTTCAGGATTTGTGTGGTTCAGGAGAGTTACTTCGGCTCTTTCGAGCGGTTTTGTGCATCACACAGCAGACGGGCGAAGAACCCGTAACCGATGCCAAACGCAAGCGCGCGGACCACCAGATCAATGATGAAGAAGAGCCCCATCTCATCTCCCGCAAAGGACGGGACCGGGCTGAGCGCACCAGCATAATCACTGCCGGACAGCAGATAGCTGCGCACCATCATGGAAATGGGAATGCTGACGGAGAGAGAGCCGACAAACAGGCCCCAGTACACAGAGCCGGTTGGTGCCTTATGTTCGCGGCGCACAAAGATCAGGCTGACCAAAACCACAGGCAAACCGAGCTCAATGAACAGATTGCCCGCTTCTTTGATGCCATAGTGATAGACCAGTACGGTCACAGCCACCTGCACCATCGTATAGATCACGATGAACGAGCTGAGATAGAACCAGAGAGAGCGGCGCAGTTGTGTCATGAGAATTGCCAGTTAGGGGGTGGTCAGCATGCTCTCTTGACCATGAGCTGTGTTTGTTTGCAATGCTCTATGCATCTCATATTGCTGCAGTGTTTTTGTTGCCCCCAGTTTTGACAGGGCCTGCATGATGGTCTCATCCCCTTCATCCACATTAATGAACGTGAGCGCATCTTTGTTCACACTGTCAAACGCAGCTTTGAGCAACGCAGAGGCATGGCCCTGACGGCGATATTCCGAAGCCACAGCGATTTGCATGATTGCGCCGGTTTTGCAGGTAAACGCGATATAGGCCACCAGCTGCCCATTCTGCTCAATCTTGTAGGTGGCGACGCCCTCTGCAAGTGCGCGGATTGCAAAGGTAGTGTTTTGCCAGCTTGGTGCACACTCCCACAGTTCAGCGGTTTTCGTTTCAATCTCAGCCCAGTCAGTGAGTGCTGGTGTATGCTCAAAGCCCCGTTCAGCAAATGCTGCTTTGTGCAAGCTGAAGCACTGAAAGTCGCGCTGCGTTTGGAAGTCGAGCTTTTCGTAGGCCTTTACGGCTGCCGTGTTGCTGGTGATTACTTCCAGCTGGACATGATGATAGCCTTGCTGAGCTGCGTGTTCTTCCACTTTGGCAAAGAGCTTGCTCGCAATCCCCTTGCCTCGAGCCTGTGGCACAGTTCCGGTGGAGACTGCGTAGATGGTGCCAGGATAAGCGCCTTGCTTGCCGATGAACCAGAAGCCAACCAGCTGCTCATTGTCGGTGGCCACCCAGGACAACTCCTCGTCAAAGCCTCGAGCCATAATCATCCGCTCAAAATCGGCGAGCGGCATATCCATCTGGATGACATAATCGGAGAACGCCAAAACCATAACCTGATGCAGCTGACTTATCGCAAATTCTGAAGCCCGACGAAATAAAACCACACCCAACCCTCTCACCACACTGAATCACCCGAAGTGACACCAACACCACCTGAATACCCTGAACAGGGGCTAATGCTCAATGCGTTGGTGTGAGGATTTGGGTCGCAAGCTGTACTTCGCCCCTTCGTAGCAATTGTTATCGCCTTGATTCAGACAGGATGCGCATTTCGCGTTCGCGTGATTGGGCAATTGGATCTGGAGTATTTGAGTTAGAATGCGCGACCCCTGGGTGGCACATGCAAACACTATCCTGAGACGCAGTCTGCTGCCATGTTTCCAGCAAGCCGCTAAAATCACTTTTCATCGAAAAATCGTAGATGCCTGCAAAATCCCTGTTATAGCGAATGTCATAACGATCAGCCTGTTTCTTAAACAACCAGCTGAGGTAGTTCAGGAACAATGACTTAAAACGATGAGGTCGCTTCAAAACCCCCTTTAACGGCCCCCCGCACTGCCGCACCCAACCTTTAAACCCAGCAGCATGCAATGCCTTGACGCATGCATTTCGGATTTGGGGGAACAGATGTACATGCTCATGACCATCTACAAAATCGGGAAGACGGCCGAAATCGCGTTGAAAATTCTCAATCTGCGATGCAATCTCTTTCTCGATTTGACAGGTATTCAACTTGCGTAAGTGCGATTTGAGCAAGAGCTGCGGCATTGTTGGGAACGCAGCCCATTCTAAAGCTGAGGATGATGGCTTAAGCCAATCCCCTGTCAACGTGATATGAAGCCCGATCTGGATATCGGGCCTCTGCTTACTCAGCACCTTTAATGCTGTCACGTCCTTTGGCCATGCATCTGTGACCACCATGCACGACGTGCCTTGAATCTTATCGTTCTCCAGCAACCACAGAATGCTTTTGCTGATTTCCGAAGTGTAGGCGTAATCATCAGCCACCAAGCGCATTTGCAACCTCAGTTGTTTTGGAGCTTTGGCTATGTTCTTCTGCGACGATGTAAATCGGACGCTGCTTAATTTCACGCAGCATATGTCCAACGTACTCACCAACAACCCCCAGTAAGATCAGCTGAAGTCCGCCTAAGAAGACCGTTGCGGTGAAAAGGGATGAGTATCCAGGCACATCATTGCCAAGCAGCAGCGACGACAACACAATCCAAAAACCATAAAGAGACGATGGGATAGCAATTGCTACCCCCAGAAACATTGTTGCGCGTAGTGGGACCGTTGAGAATGAGATAACGCCCTCAGAAGACAAACTAAGCAGTTTTAGGAAATTCCACTTAGTGGTGCCTGAGATGCGTTCTTCTGGTTCATACTCAATCGCGCTTTGCTTGAAGCCAATCCAAGTAGAAAGGCCTTTAAAGAAACGTATGCGTTCCTGACAAGACTTTAGCGCTTCCAAAGCGCGAGGAGATAGCAGCTTATAGTCGGCAGCGTTTGCAGGAATTTCAAACCGGCTCCCTGCATTTATCAAGCGATAAAAGATCCCAACCAGCTTCTGTTTGATCAGATGATCTTGCCGTTTATTGTGAACCGCATAGACAACATCATTGCCTTCCTCTTTCCAGCGGCGAACAAACTCAGGCAACATTTCAGGTGGATGTTGACCATCACTATCGAGGAAAACAATCGCACCTTTTTGACAGCGTTCTATTGCCGCCACCAGCGCAGCTTCCTTGCCGAAGTTGCGGCTAAAGCAAACGGTCTTCACACTGAACCGGCCACTTGAAAGCTGGTTCATGATCATGGGGCTGCCGTCAGAGCTGCCGTCGTCTACGTAAAGAATTTCGATATTTAACGCGAACTGATCAATGAGCTGCTCAGCAACTTTTCCAAGACGTTGGTGAAAGACCTCCAAAGACTCAGATTCGTTAAATACTGGCACTGCAAGTGTGAGGGTGTTTTCACTCATAGTCATTCTCCCTCACATGTCACAGCATTTGGACCTAATACAGGTTTCAAAACAGCAATCCAAACTTCAGGATGTTTTTTGTAAACTCTTCCGCCAGGAGCAGGCCAATGTACTTTTTGAGGAGCAATCACACACATTCCAGCAACCTTGGCTTTAGGTTCTTTATAGTCAACGTAGACCGCGCCTTTGGTTTGTAGATCTTTCTCGTCAATCCACGGGGAATACTTAAGACTTGCCTTTTCAAAGAGTGATGCCCGTTGAGACGCATACCAAGCCACAGTTCCTCCTGGCCAACGACTACCAATGGTGTACTCAAAAGGCTCAGACTCGTGGTTGTACCAATACTTTTCCACGATCTGAGTTAATGCCGGACCATCATGCTGCATGCGAGCAGGCTTGCTTTTCACCATTGGAGAAAACACGAATATGCCGACATAAATCAGTACCAGCAGGCCGTACAGGATAGTCCACGAAGCTATGAAGCGCTGTTTGAAAGAACCTAGACTGACATCCAATGAATTGGCTGCAGCACCAATAAGGCCTGCAAACACAACACCAAGTGGGATTGACCATGCAGTCTTGATGTCTGCACCAAGTCCCAGAGAGATTGCAGCAATTACAACGACAGGGCCGATAACAGCAAACAAGAACGGATCTGACCATACGTCGTTGATGAGATCACCAACCCGAGCAAACGACGCTAACTTCATCCGTTGCCACCCTGCAGCAATTGCAAGCGCAAGCAACATTGGAGCAACTGAATAAATGAACTCAATTAGATACTTGATCGGCATCGCAAAATGCAGATACCACGCTGTGCCTTCACTACCAGAACGGTTCATCGCATATTTAATTGGGAGAAAATCAGTATCCACTAGCCAGAGTACGTGGGGTGTAACTGCTATCAGAAACATAGCTACAGCGAGGTAAGGCCCTGGCCGTAAGAGTAGATCTCGACGTCTAAGCAAGACCCATAATGTTGCGCTGATTAGAAACACACCAGCAATGTACTTACCGTACATACCACCAGCACTCACCACCCCAAACATGCCCCACCAGAAAAGGCTATCTTTTTCTTCGGCCTTCAAAAAAGTGAATACCATCCAGCTCCAAAATGGCAGGAAGCCCATATTCACGTTGTATTCGATAGAAGTTAGTGTCGTGAAGTGCGTCAGGAAAACAGCAAGAACAGTATATCCGCAGGCTTTTGCTCCATATCGCTCATGTACGATGAAAAGGACCGGAATAATCGCCAGGATGGTGCAGAGTTGAGAGCTGGCGAATACAATCCAATCCGAGCGCCCAAAGAACCTTACAACAATGTCAATCATCCAAGCTGACATTGGCGGGTGCTTAAAGTACCCCAGTTGCCATTCTTTACCCCAATACAAAGACTCGATTGCATCCAAAGGCAGGTTACTCGCAAATATCGCTGATATCGCTGTGTAGAGCACCAGATGCGCAGTTAGTACTGCCAAAACGAGCCAAACTGATCCGATGTTAACCCGAGCAAAAATACTTTTGTCCGAAGCGAACTCTGACTTGATGTAATCCGTGTCCATAACCACCAAAAAGGCTCAGCCCCGCAGCAGCAGCCCGAGGCATCCCTAAATTCTCTTAAAAATAGCAATTTCAGTGCGTATAACTAACAAATATATTTTCGAATCTCCACGTTCAATTCGATATCTGGTTGGATTATCAGGCAAGTCGCAATGCCCTGTGTTCTTTCGGTATCAGCTTATGTGAATAAATTAAATTAATTCATTGAAATAAGTCAGTTGCGCCGCATTCACTGAGCATAAATAACTATTTAAAATACCCACTATTTCTATACATCTCCCTACTGATACGAGATCTCTAACTAAGACGTTATTCAAGCCAACAAAATCAGAACACTTCCATTTTCCTTCCTTGCTTCAGAGTTTTAGAAGGTAGTCGCTTCCTTCCAGCTTTCCATTACGGGTTTCCGTGATTGTTCTCGCTGTTTCGTGAAAAGGTGTTCTCAAGCAGGGGAGTAGGTATAAAGCTGTCGCGTTTTTGGGGGAGTTGTGCTTTTATCCTTCCTGGTGTTTTTCGGGGTAAGTATTTTCGGGGATACTTGCCCAGCTTCCGGGTCGTTGCCATGCGTCAGTTTCTTCTTCCTATCGCCTCTTTGCTTTTGGGCTCTGCCTTCCTGTTTTTTGCCGGTGGTGTTACCGGTATGCATTTGCCGCTTAGAGGTACGTTTGAGGGCTTCTCCTCTCTTTCTCTCGGTCTGTTGGGGACTGGCTGGGCAATTGGGTATGTGACTGGCTGCCTGAGTGTGCCGAAGATCGTGCAGCGGGCGGGGCATATTCGGGCCTTTGGTGTGATGGCATCTTTGGCGTGCTTGTCAGTTCTGGCTTCCTCCTTGATGGTTGATCCCATTGCATGGATTGCCTTTCGCTCCGTGGCAGGGTTTGCCTTTGCCGGGGCGGCCATGATCGTGGAAAGCTGGTTGACGGAGCGCTCTGACCCAAGCAACCGCGGGGTTGTTTTTGGCACTTACACCATGGTGAACCTTGCTGCGACCACGGGTGGGCAGGTGGTTCTTTCCATGGGTCCGATTGATGGCTTCGAGTTCTTTGTGATTGCCTCCATGTTCTATGTGGTGGCGCTTATCCCGACAGCTGTCACGCGCACCCCTGCTCCGGCTCCCCTTGCACAGGTCAAACTGGATATCAGGCGGCTGTGGCGTAACTCTCCCGTTGCCGTGGTTGCTGTTGTTCTGACTGGCGTTTCCAACGGCAGTTTTGGCACGTTGGCGGCTGTGTATGGCGGGAAAGTTGGTCTGCCGATTGCCAGCATCACGTTGTTTGTGAGTTCATCCATTTTGGCTGGCGCCTTTGCACAGGTGCCAATCGGCATGATCTCAGACCGCACGGACCGCCGCTATGTTGTGATTGCGATTGCTGTGGTTGCCTTGGCGGCGGACTCCATCTTCCTGTTTGCGGATACCAGCAGTGCCAACATCGCCATTGCCTCAGCGGTAATTTTTGGCGCTGCGATTTACACGTTCTACCCGGTACTGGTTGCCCACGCGAATGACCATGCAGATGCGGGGGATGCGATGCAGACCAGCGGTGGTTTGTTGCTGATGCTTGGCGTGGGGTCCATGATCGGGCCATTTTTGGGCGGCGTGTTGATGAGCGTTTTCGGGTCTATCGGCCTGTTCATGTCCACGTTTGCAGCCCATGCGCTTATTCTTGCCTTTACCTTATGGCGCCTCACACAGCGTTCTGCTGTTGCTGAGAGCGAGAAGAGTGTGTTTGTGCCTTCTGCGCCAACGCGCACGGCCACACCGCAAACGATTATTCTTGCTGACGAAGAAGTTGCCAAGGAGATGGAAGTGGACGAGCTGTCAGAACAACCTTCGTCTTAAGTGGTTATGCGCAGGCATTTGCAGCATGTCTGCGTTATCGAATAAATATGAGGTAAAAACTCTTATTTAAACTTGACTATAATTATCAGGTATACAATAGCTCACCCTACAACCTTTGCTATTGCCCGTCCTTATGAGAAGTCAAGCCGATGAAAACCAATCTTTTCGCAGCCGCCTTCGCTGGTGCCCTTTCAACTCTTGTTGCCTTTGGAGCGTCCGCGCGTGATGTAAAACACGAGCTGGGAACCACCACTGTTCCTGATCAGCCTCAGCGTATTGTTGTGCTGGAATATAGCTTTGTTGATGCGCTGGCTGCCGTTGGCGTTGCTCCTGTGGGTGTGGCGGATGATAAGAAGCGTGAGCGCATCATCAGCGCCTATACGGATAAGATTGGGCAGGACTGGGTTTCTGTTGGCACCCGTAAGACACCAAGCCTTGAAGTGATTGCATCCTTGGGTCCAGACCTGATCATTGCCGACAAGACCCGGCATACAGCCGCTTATGACACGCTTTCTGAAATTGCCCCGACGGTTGTCTTTGACAGTCTGGGTGGTGACTACCCTTCTGCAATTGCGCAGCTAGAAGCGATTGGCGCTGCCGTTGGCAAGGCAGATGAGATGAAAGCCCGCGTTGAGGCGCATAAAGCCAAAATGGCTGAGATTGGCGCGCAGTTTGAAAAGGCTGGCGACTACAAGATCCAGTTTGGTGTGACCAACGCAAAGGGTCTGTGGTTGCATTCCCCAGTTTCCTACAATGGCTCTTTGTTGAAAGGCTTTGGCTTTGCCAGCGGTATGAAGCCAACCAAGGGTGCGGTTTATGAATCCAACTACGTGAAGACCTCTCTGGAGCAGCTTTCTGCTGTGAACCCGGACATTCTCATTCTGGGCCGCTACGCAGACCCAGCCTTTGCGGATGGTTGGAAAGGTGAAGCGCTTTACGAGAACATCAGCGCTGTGAAAAACGACCGTGTGTTTTACGTGGAAGCGCATGTGTGGTCTCGTCTGCGCGGCATGGTGGCAGCAGAAATGACCGCCAATGACCTGCAAAACATTATGAAGCAAGTTCAGAACTAAGCCACGCACATGCCACTCACTGCCATGTACTGGAGCCTTATGGGGATGGCGCTGCTCGGTGGAGCGGCGCTGTCCCTTGCCACAGGTGGCCGACAAGATATCGGGTTTCTCCAAATCCTGAACTCGGTCTTTGCTCAACTTGATGAGCAGAGCCTTTCCATTGTGCGCGATATCCGTGCTCCGCGCACTCTCATTGCCGCATTGATTGGCGCGAACCTCGGCCTTGCCGGGCTTTTGCTGCAAGCCACAACGCGCAATCCACTTTCCTCTCCGTCTATCCTTGGCATCAATCAGGGCGCAGCTCTGGGCATCGCCATCGGGCTGGTGTTCCCCTCGCTCGTTCTCTTCAACATCGACACCATGGCGGTGCTGGGTGCTGCCTTTGCCGGTGGTCTGACTCTAACGCTTGCAGGTGGCCTCAAGGGCGCGTTAAGTGCGCTGCGCCTGATCCTTTCTGGTGTGGCAGTCAGCGCTTTTGCGTTTGCATTGGTGCGGTTCACTTTTACGCTGGATGATGAACTTGCCCTCTCCGTGATCCAGTGGACCACAGGTGACATTGCAGATGTGCGCTGGAGGCAGGCAACGCCGCTGCTTGTCTGGTGTCTGGCAGGTGGCCTCCTGACGTTCTTCATGTCGCATAAGCTTAACTTGATGGCGCTTGGTGAAGCAGCCTCAAAAGGGCTTGGCTCTGATCCGCGGTTTACGTTGCTTTTCGGTATTTTACTCGCGGCAATCCTGACCGGCGTTTCCGTTTCCGTTGCCGGGCCTGTGATGTTTGTTGGCCTGATCATTCCGCATGTGTGCCGCGCTGCCTTTAGCACAGACCATCGTGTACTGGTGCCCGCGGTTATGCTGTGTGGTGCCACCTTGATGCTTGTTGCTGATGGCGCTTCCAAGCTGATCAACTTCCCGGAGGAAACTGCGGTGGGTGTGGTTTCAGCCCTGATTGGCGCGCCCTACTTTTTGTACCTGACCATCACGGCCAAGGAGATTGACTGATGAGCATGCTCTCTGAGGCCTCCGGCGCACAGTGGCGTACAGATTTTAAAAGCCACCGGAGCACCAAAGCCTTTCGCGTCCAAATGCTGCTGTTGTTTGCCTGCGTCTTTGTCAGCTTGCTCAGTCTGGGTGTGGGCGCGGTTAATATCCCGCTGGATGTGATTTTGAACAGCTTGTTTGATCTGGAGGGCCAAAAGCAGACCTATATTATCTGGAAGTCACGGCTTCCCCGTGTGTTGATTGCCTTGCTGGCCGGGGCAAGCCTTGCTGTTTCCGGTGTTATTGTCCAGGCTATCATTCGTAACCCGCTGGCCAGCCCCAAGATCATGGGCATTAACTCAGGTGCTGCACTGGCTGCTTTGGGTACAGTGATGTTCCTGCCCAATGTGCCTGTCACTTATCTTCCTTTTGCTGCGGCCCTTGGTGGGATTGTTGCTGCGGTGGTGGTGCTGTTTGCAGCTCATCTGCGCCAAGTCTCCCCTGCCCGTCTGGCTCTGGTTGGCATTGCCGTTGGCATGGTGTGCGATGCAGGTGTTGATTATCTGCTGGTGACAGCCGCAACGCTGGAAATCTCAAACCCACTTGTCTGGCTCACCGGCTCCCTATGGGCTCGTACGTGGGTGCATGTGCAATCGATATGGATGCCACTTGTGAGCCTTTTGGGTCTGACTATGGTGCTCTCCTATCAACTGGACCTGCAACAACTGGGAGACCAGGCCGCCCGCGGACTAGGCCAAAGCACGACTAAGATGCGCCTTTTATTGCTGGGCGTTGCAACCCTGCTTGCCAGTATCTCCGTTGGCGTGGTTGGTGTGATTGGCTTTATCGGCTTGATGTCACCGCATATCAGTCGCTCCCTTGTTGGAGGGCGACATCGCCTTTTGCTGCCAACTGCTGCTCTGGTGGGGGCACTTCTGGTTGTTCTGGCAGACGCGGTTGGACGGGCTATTGCGCCGCCGCTTGAAGTCTCCGCAGGCATTTTGAGTGCAATGCTGGGCGCTCCTTACTTCATCTGGATCATGAGCCGCTCACAAAAAGGACAAAGCACATGAGCATCGTTCTTTCAAACGTCACCTCCGGTTACGAAGAGTTCATGCTCAAGGGCATCAATCTCACCATTCAAAAGGGCAGCTATGCCGCTTTGATCGGCCCCAACGGCTGCGGTAAGTCAACACTGCTGAAAACCATCGGCCAGATCAACAAGTTAAAGAGCGGCAGCATCACCGTTGATGGTGAAGCAATCCATCGCCTGCCTGCTAAAACTGTTGCACGGCAGATTGCATTTTTGCCGCAAAGCCCTGTGGTTCCAACTGGCATCAGTGTTGAGCAACTTGTCGGGTATGGCCGTGCCCCGCATCAATCGCTCCTGGGTATTCGCAGCCGACGGGATTTTGAGATTGTTGAGGAAGCCTTGCACACCTCAGGGCTCTACACGTTCAAAGACCGGGCTTTGAAAGACCTTTCCGGCGGTCAGCGCCAGCGGGCCTTCATCGCCATGTGTCTGGCTCAAGACACGCCCTACATCATGCTGGACGAACCAACCAGCTATCTGGACATCCGCTATCAGTACGAGACACTGGATCTCCTCCAACAGCTCAACAGCCAAGGCCGCACCGTGGTCGTCGTCCTCCACGACATAGCCCAGGCCTCCCGCTACGCAGACCACCTCGTCGTCATGCGTGATGGAGCGATCTTTGCCGAGGGAACACCACACGAGGTGGTCAGCCCGTCTCTGGTGAGCTCAGTCTACGAAATTGACACTAGCGTTTACGCTGATCCAGTGTCTCAGACTCCGGTGGTAACGCCTGTTTGAGGGGGCAAGTATAAAGAAAGATTGAAGTGCTCAATTTCGTCGACAAAACAACCGCTTCAGCCGGTTTAGCGGGGTTTGCGATGGCTAAAGTGGGCTGAAGCGGGGAGAGAGTTTGCGGCACACAGGGGCAGTCAGCAGGGTTTGCAAACTCTCGGGGAGTTTCCTTAGAAGAGTTGGTGGAGTGAGCAACAAGCTTAGCTCACTCCACCTTGCATGAAACTACTCGACGTAGTCCTGTGCAAACATTTCAGCATCCATGAGAGGAAGCGGTTCTGCGATTTTTGCAGGGGCATAGTCCATCTGGTCCAGGATCTGGGTCTGCAGATCAATGCCCGGTGCGATTTCGATCAAGTGCAGGCCATCCTCGTGCACTTCGAAGACAGCGCGTTCTGTGACGATCTTGGCGTTCTGCTCGCGCTTCACGACGCCTTCTTTCACCAGATAAGTGATGTGCTGTGCGGTCTCGACAAACTTCTTGATCTTGCCTTCCTTGACGATTTCAAGCTTACCGTCTTTTACAGCAGTTTTCAGACCTGCGGTGGTGAAGGTGCCGGTGAATACTAGACGCTCGGCGTTGTGTGCGATGTTGATGAAGCCGCCTGAACCTGGGTTCACCTTGCCGAACTTACTGACATTGATTGTGCCGTGAGAGTCAAATTCAGCAAATGCGAGAGCCGCGAACTTGCATAGACCGCCTTCAATGACGTCGAACTGGGTCAAACCATCAACAAGCGCTTCAGGGTTTGCGTTGGCAGAAAATTGCCAGCCCATCATAACTACACCGCCATAAGAACCGTGTTCTGTGGTGAACTGATAGTCGTAGATCTCATCACCGTCGAACTTGCCGTCTTCTGCCATCACCAGTGGAATGTCGCCGGATGCGCCGAAACCGAGGATGCCGAGCTCATGCTTTTTGGTTTCCCAGGAAGCGCGGCGAGCAATGATCTTGTCTACACAGACAGGAGGACGCGGTAATTCAGTCATCTCGATGCGGTTGAGACCAAGGTAGTTGGCGTCGTAGTCGATATCCGTAACCATTGGTTGCTCGGAGCGGTCTACCAGCACAACGTGATCTACCAGAGCACCTGGAAGCTTCACGATGTTTGTTGGACGGCTACCTCGATCTACCTTGTTCTCGACTTGCGCGATCACGACACCACCAGATGCACGAACAGCTGTTGCGATTGCTATATTGGAAGAAAGCAATGCTTCGTTTTCAAAAGACAGGTTGCCATTGTCATCTGCGCTGGTTGCGCGTAGCAAGCCGACATGGATTGGGCGAGATGGGTAGAACAGGTAGTCTTCACTCTTGAATTTAATCTTCTCGACCAGACCATCCTGAGAGCTTTCAGTGAACTTACCGCCACAAACATCAGGGTCAACAAAAGTGCCAATGCCGGTTTTAGTCAGATAACCTGGGCTACGGCGGGCCACTTCGCGAAACCAGTGCATGGATGTACCCATGGCCCAGCTGAAACATTCGATCTCGTTATTCTGGATCATCTGCATCAGTTTAGGGCGTTCACCGGTGTCCGGATGAACAGGGTTGAGCATGGAACCTGCCATGATACGGCGTAGAAGACCTTTCTTCGCAATGTGGTCCATACCGCCAATATGCATTGCATCACCGGTGCCGCATGGGAAGTAAAAATCCAGATTGTTTGGATGGCCAGTTGCCTCAAAGCGATCAGAAACGCCTTTGAGCAGAACGTCTGGAGTGATCCAGCCAATTACGCCAGTGGAAGCAATGGTGTCGCCGTCTGTAATACCAGACAGAGCTTGTTCAAGGGTTGAGAATTTAGTCACATCTATCTCCCAGTGATCTCTTATTTTTCGAATTTTTTGAAGGTTTCTTGCGCAGCTTCCATTTGGCAATGCTGGCGGAAGAGAGTGTTAAGCTTGGCGTCTTCAACCTCTCCATCCGCCAGACAAGCATTCAGGTACCAGCGTTTTGTTGCTTGCACTGAAACTGGCGGGAGAGCTGCGAGATCTTCTGCAGCAGACCGAGCAGAATCGAAAAGTTCTTCCAGAGCAACAACTTCATCAACCAGACCGATGCGAAGTGCTTCTGTCGCTGTGATGAATTTGTAGCCCCAAGCTGCGCGCTGCGCGTGGCGTGGCGCCATGCGAGCATTGAGGGCGTGGAAACCCCATGGAGTGATCCAGCCGTTTGGCACTTCCATGCCTTTAAACTTCACGTTCTCTGCCGCGATAACCACATCACAAGCTGCTGCGAGGAATGCGCCGCCGCCAACTGCGTAGCCTTGTACAGCTGAAACAATTGGTTTTGGGCAAAGCGATATGCGGAGCAGGAAGGCAGCTTTGCGCTTCTCAACATCACAAATGCCATTCAGATCCAGCGCGCCAAGTTCCGTTAGGTCACTGCCTGCGCAGAACGATGGATCAGCACCATAGATCACAGCTGCATTAATGGTATCGCAGGTCTCCACCCGCTCCATGGCTGCATCTAGCAGATCCAGCATTTCTTTGTTTTGCGCGTTGCGTTGCTTAGGCCGATTTAGCTGTATGTAAGCAACTTTGTTTTCGACTGAAAACTCAACTGACATAGTCTGCTCCCAAGTAGTTCTGGTTCACATCCCGGCAAACCAGCTTCCCGTTGTTTTCAAAAAGAGCGGAAAGACATCAGAGGTGTATCCTCAGCCTTTCTCCGACCCTTCCGAATTGAGAACAGTCTATTTTCGATTGTTATTTTCTTTTATATACAGTAACTCTCTTTCATGTATACAGTTTCATTAGATAGACTGAGAAAGAGAAAAGCATGTACGCCAACCTGATCCGAATTGATCGAAATTCGACCGAGAGTTTGCAGACTCAAATTCGACGTCAGCTGGCGATAGCAATCGTGAACAGGCAATTTCCAATCCACCGCCCCCTCCCATCAATTCGCAAACTTTCCAAAGACTTAGAAGTAAGCGTAACAACCGTTTCACTTGCCTACGAAAGCCTGAAACAAGATGGTTTTGTCGAGAGCCGGGACCGTGCAGGCATTTACATTCGCGAAGATGCTCTCTTGTCGAGCCGGGCCTCTGAGAATCTGTATACATCATCATCCAATAGTAGTGATACAGATGTGATTAAAATGGACTTCACCTCTCACTTCCGTGGGCGGAGTTTTAATATGCCGCGTGTGGTAAAGCCGAGCGACAGCCTGGTGCGGTTTCGCTTTCCATTTATTTGCGGATTGATTGATCCGAACCTGTTTCCAATCGCCAGTTGGCGCGAATGTATTCGAGATTCCGTCAATGTGGTTGAGATGAGAAATTGGGCGACGGACTACTCATCAATCGATGATGAGTTGCTCGTAGAACAGTTGATGCAGCGCGTACTATCCAAGCGCGGAATTATCGCACACCCAGAGGAGATTCTGATCACTCTGGGCGGTCAGCAAGCGCTCTATCTGGCTGTGAAACTGCTCTTGCGAACAGGTGAAACCATCGGAATAGAAGATCCCGGTTATCCGGACATTCTGAACATGGCACAGATGGAAAACCTGAATGTGCGTAGGCTTCCAATTGACAAGGGCGGCCTGATACTCAGTGATGAAATCAACCAGTGCAAGTGCCTTTATACAACGCCGAGCCACCAGTTTCCGACAACCGTGACAATGCCAGTGGAGCGTAGAGAAGAACTGCTACGGATCACAGCGAACAACCGGCAGTTCATCATTGAAGATGACTATGAGGCGGAGATTGCGTTTGACAAGACGCCTCCCCCGGCCCTGAAAAGCCTCGACCGCTCCGGCAATGTTATCTATGCAGGCAGTCTTTCCAAAAGCCTGATGCCCGGCCTGCGAATTGGCTATCTGGTTGCTGATCGGGAGTTCATTCGAGAAGCAAAGGCGCTCCGTCACCACATTTTGCGCCCCCCCCCTGTCAACAACCAGCGCAGTGTCGCGTTATTCTTACAGCGAGGGTATTTTGACCGGTTCCTGGCCAAGATTTCGCAGGAATACAAAATCAGATGCCAGACTATGCATCGGTCTCTTGAGGCGCACTTTCCGGGAGCATCAGTCCTCCCAGAGTTTGGTGGCGGCAGTATCTGGCTGAAGTTGCCTGAGGATATTGACGCAGGTAAGTTGCAGCAGAAAGTGATGGAGTCCAGCGTGTACTTTGAGACAGGCGGCTTCACATTCTCCAATCCAAGCGAGAACTTGAACCATATCCGGCTGGGGTACTCTGTTATAGATAATGCCCTCATTCCGGAAGGAATAGAGCTCATTGCAAAAGCAGCATTGGGGGGAAGATAAAAGAGGCAACCGCAGCCGCCTCTTTCTTGTTTCTTAGAGCTCTGCTGTGTTCACCGTCAGAGTTCCATCTTCCTTCCGTTCAATCGCGGAGTATTGCGAACGGAACAAATGCGGGAAGTCTTTGCGCGCTGCTTTCACCATGCAATAAGTTGCAAGGAAACTAAGGGCAACGAGTGGAATAGTTGGCACCAAGGCCAACGTGATGACCACATCTAGACCACCCACCAGAATCACACCAAAGCTGATACCGATAATGATCAGGCACCAGATCATTCTGGATGAAGTGGAAGGCTCAACATCACCGCTGATGTTCTTGTTCGTCATGGACGCCAGATTACGGGTACATGCTTCAATTGTGGTGATCACGAAGATGGCAACCATAACCAGATAGATTGGCACAGCCAAAGCCGGAGGTGGTGTGTTGTTTAATGCCAATGCTACAGTAGATGGAATACCGTGTTCATTGAAGTTTGAAGCAAGGTCGACAGTTCCAGAGAGCTGCAGTTGAACAGCGAAGGCACCCAGAATGGCGAAGAACACGAAGGCAGACAGAGAACCGTAGCCCACACACCCCAGTACAACATTCTTCAAAGTTCTACCGCGAGATACACATGCAACAAACAAACCCATTTGCGGGGCATAAGCAATGTACCATGCCATATAGAATACGCTCTGATCTTGAGCATAACCGTTTGACAGGCCGTATGTATCTGTCCAAGTAAAGACATGAGGCATCAACTCCACTGCATTACCAAAAATGCTTGTGAAGCTGTTCATGATGTATGTGGTTGGACCAAAAAGGATCATGGCTCCCAGCACGACAACAACCAGCCAGCCATTGAAGTCAGACAGCAACTTCATGCCTTTGGAAATGGTCTTTGACAATGAGTACATGGTCAACGCACCGAAGAAGATCAGAACGCCAACTTCTACGAACATTGTGTGCTCAATGCCGAGGAAAACGGAGAGCAAACCCGCCAGAAGTGGGATTGCAAGGCCAAGCGTTGTCCCGATGCCGCCAATCAATCCGAATACAACAAATGCATTGATCGCAGTGCCGATTGGACCCTCTACCCGTTTTTGACCCAGGATAGGCTCAAAGCAAAGAGCGAAACGCTGAACCTTAGGTTTTCGTGCAAACAAGAAGTAAGCGAATGGCAAGCCGAGTGCCATATATCCAACCCAAAGGAATGGTCCCCAATGGATCAAACCATAGGCAAGTGCATCTTCAGCGGCTTTTGCGGAGAATGGCTCTGCACCAGCAGGAGCAGAGGCCATTGTAATCATAGGCTCAACCATGGACCAGTTTACGACACCAATGCCGAAGCCTGCGGCCAGGATCATGAAAGCCCAACTTGCATCGTTGAAGGCCGGTTTGTCCTCTGCATTTCCCAGCTTGACGTTTGCCATTGGGCCAAAGGCGACCCATGCAAGGAAGAACAGACCAATGGTGCCATACGCCATATAGGCCCAGCCAAAAGTGTGCGATACAAACTTATTGATTGCCGTGATGTATGGATTGAGTGCCTCACCCATTAAGATCATCGGCACGATGATCACAAGACTGAAGAGCAGGCTTGGCAGAAAAATTGTTTTATCCAAGCTGGGCTTAAGTATCTCCCCCGTCTTTGTGGTTGGTCTTGTCATGGGTTCCTCCAAAGCCATAATATCTCTCCCGATGTTTGGCCTTTGTGATGGGACGCGAGCAGTTTTAGGCCGCACGAACCCCTTTGCAGGAAGCAGCATCCTCTCAGATACAGCTTCCTACAGTTACTTGTGGTCAGTTTGAATGTGGCTATGTGTTACAATGCGCTATTGTTGATGCGCATTTTTTGCCGGACCCACTCTGGATCCAGATCTTTGTATTTCACTGACTTCTCAAGTGAAATTTGTGTTGCAACCGCTGCTGCATGTCCCATTTCAAAGCACTGAGCAGTCACGCGAGCAGATGCAAGAGCTTCATGCTCTGCACTCAGGCTGCGCCCTGCTACAACGATGTTCTCCATCTCTTCAGGAACAAGTGCTCCCCAAGGGATTTCGTAGTAATCGTTCATCAGCCAATGCAGCTTGCTTTGCTTACCCGCATGCAACTCAATCGGCCAGGAAGACCGTGCAATGCCGTCTGCCGGTTTCTCACAGTTCACAACGTGATCATTACTCAGCGTTTTGATACCGCGAATGGTACGTGTCTGACGCACACCGATTTCCGGTGGCATATCAATAAGCTGCGTTTTTTCAAATCCCTCAATGTTGTCCTTGAAGAAAGCGTGGTAATCGCGAGCAGAGCGTCTGCCATATATCTCAGCATATGTCCGGTCTACTGGGTTGATGACATTCAGCATACGCCCGCCCTGCCCGGCAAGACGTGTGCAGTTCATCAAAAACACACCCTCTTGCGGAGTTGGGAACACCCAGACCTTGTCCCTAGGCAGATGACGCTCACCACTGGCATGCACTTCCCGTAGCTTTTCTGTTACCGCAACAGGTGAGATGGTGTCTTCTCCAAAGACCTTGTAGAACCCTTCTTCTTCCACATTAGAAAGACGGAACATCATTGTCGGGTTTTGAATGGTGCCTTTGTCGCCGTAGGAATGCTTGCAACCTGCCTTGGCCAGCACAGCAGCATCACCCGTTGCATCAATGAACGCTTTCGCTTTCAGGAATGAACTACCCGCAGAACTCTCCAGCTTTATGCCAGTAATACGCTGCTCTTCCCGCACCACTTCTGTGATGAGACAATGATACAAGCAGGTTACACCCGCTTCTTCGAGAAGATCATCTGCGACCTCACGCCATCGCAAAGGATCAAACGTAACAACGTGCGTGTTGCCGTAGATCTGAGGTTCGGTCACGCCTTGCTTGCCGGCCAGCCGTTGGCGGAACTCTTCTGCGAAGCAGAAGACAACTTGCTCAGGTCTTTTCTTGGCGATGTCATCCTGTGTCAGATAAAGACCACAGATCGTCCCAGACAAGCCTGCAGTTGCCCCGCCTCCGCAAAAGCCGTTCTTCTCAACAAGGACAGTCTTGAGGCCTTCTCTGGCACTCATGACAGCCGCTGCAACACCAGCTGGACCGCCTCCGCACACAACAACATCAGCCTCGCTCAGTACAGGACTGTCAATTGCGCTCAGCGCCAATTCCTTCCAAGCCATATCGTCACTCACATATAAGATAACATACTGTTATATATTGATAATATGAGAGGATGAGGTGACTTTTGAGCCCTCTCTTCCTAACTAACATATTGTGAAACACATCACGAAGAGCGGGCACTGACAAAAGTAGACGAACGTACATACAGACAGGAGAAGCCATAGCAGACAGACGTGCTCGGCGCCCGGGTGAAGACGCACCATAGAGTGATTAAGTAAATAATATCAGATAGATAAATAAAAACTCATCAGAAGATTCTGAACTACCGATAGGCACAGATCAACTGAGTAAATACAGCAACTGTACTAATACCAGAGGACAGATAAGCACTATTACCAGATGTACAGTTTGAAACTTATCCTAAGTACAAATGTGGAAACAAACAGATTGCTTCACTCACAATTCTCATTGCTCTAGCTTCACGCTCAGAATTTACATGACAGCCTAAGCAGAGCGGAGTAATAGGCGCCTGATTTTCAAGCAACAACACGAGCAGATTTCGCTAAGGCAGAGATAGAACGCAAAGTGATCTTCAGAGAACTGCATACAGAACAGCTTTATTCAGAAAACAAACTCTCTGCCATACTAGACCTAGGCCGTACTCCTGTCAGAGAAGCACTGCAGGCCCTCGAACAGGAAGACATGCTGAAGGTGCATGCCAGAAAGGGCGTTGAGTTTCTGGAGATCTCAGCAGCACAGCAATTGCAACTTCTGGAGATCCGCAAAGAGATCGAACCAACCTGCATCAAGTACGCAATCCTGCGCGGAAGCAGTGAGCATCGGGTGCATATGCTCCAGTTGGCACAAAACATACTTAATAGCGCGCAGGAAGATGAAGATGCAAACCTTCTGGAAGCTCTCAGAGGAATCCATTTTGCAGTTACCAATGCGAGCGGCAATCCCTACTTTCACCACGCCCTTGCCCGGGTGCAAAGCCAGTCACACAGGTTCTGGTTTGCAAACAAGACACGGGAAGACACCGTGGTTTGTAGTCAATTTCATGCTGGCATTATGCGAGCTGTGGCCATTGGCAATGAAGCAGCTGCAAAGGACCAGCTTTTAAAACTTCACGAGTATCTCGCCGGCTGTGCTTTGAAAGTGATTAAGCAGATAAGCAAGTAATCCTCTGCGATCCTGAGAACCGCAGAGGATGATTGCATTACACGTCAATGCCCATAATCAGTCTTGGCAAAGCCAGAGAAAGTTCTGGGAAGAACGTGACGATCAGAACCATTGGCAGGTGCCCAAACAACAAGAACTTGAGTGTGATGCCCACATACTTGTCCAGTGTGAGCTTACTCACCCCAGCCGCCATATAAAGCATGGGTGCACAAGGCGGCGAGACATTACCTAGCCCCAGATTTGTACCGACAATTGCCGCAAAATGGATTGGGTGAACACCAATTTTCGTGGCCACGGGCAGCAGAACAATCGCCGCCAATACACTGCCCGACACGTCATCTACAATCATGCCGATGAGCAGCAAAATGAGGTTGATCAGCAACAGGATCAGGATCTTGTTGTCCGTCAGAGAAATGAGCACGTCAGCGACTTCTCGTCGCACCTGCTGCAAGATCATTGCCCGGCTCATCACGAACAAGAAGAACAACACAGCAATGATTGAACTGGTCGTAATCGCAGCACGCACGAATGCTGCCGGAATGCCTTTAAAGCTCAGACCTTTATAGATGAACACACCGACCACAATGGCATAAACCAGAGAGATCGCAGCTGCTTCTGTCGGTGTCGCAATACCAGTGTAAATCACACCCAGCACCAATAGCGGCATCATCAATGCCCAGAACGCCTTGATCCCACTGGTTCCAACATTTCGCGCTGCTTGCTTGAATGGCAGAGGCTCTTCGACCTGAATGGTATCTACTTTCCTGAGAAAGAAGAAGTTTAGACCGATATAGACAAGTGCCAGCAAAACACCTGGGATGACTGTCGAGAGAAAGGCCGCGCCAACTGACAAGCCACCAGTTACCGCGAAAACGATCATTGGGATAGATGGCGGGATCATAAGCGCAAGCACTGACGAGCAAGCAACCAGCGCCGTGGCATGGCCAACCGGATATCCTTCTTTCACCATGCGTGGGATCATGATTTGCCCGATTGCAGCAATCGCAGCTGAGGATGACCCTGAAATCGCACCAAACAAGGCACAGGTGATCACCGTGACTGCACCAAGCCCACCTTTCATCCGGCCAACAAAGGCATTCACGAAGCTGAGGAGCCGATCGGAAATCCCACCTTCCGCCATTAGCGTTCCCGCAAGCACAAACAGTGGCAGCGCCAGCAACGCAAAGCTCATTGTAGTTTGATAAGCGTATGGGATCAGGAAGGAAACGTTTGAGTCTGATGCAATACCAAATACAAGCGCGCCAACACCAAATGCAAACG
Organism: Pseudovibrio sp. Ad5; assembly: GCF_001623095.1. Classification (NCBI taxonomy): domain Bacteria; kingdom Pseudomonadati; phylum Pseudomonadota; class Alphaproteobacteria; order Hyphomicrobiales; family Stappiaceae; genus Pseudovibrio; species Pseudovibrio sp. Ad5. The sequence goes on from NZ_LMCH01000061.1 coordinate 367,753, forward strand.
CAATTGGCATCTCGGCAAGCAACAGAACCACGATGAGTAGAAGAGAGGTAAGAAAGATAAACATGATTAGCCCTTCTTCTCAAAAGACAGTCTCGTCTTGAGATCTATGGTCTGATTGATGGCCTGCAGTGCGAGATAGATAATGGTTCCGGCAAAGCCAATGATCATGGAGGCAGACCACAACCCTTTGGGCCACCGCATATAGGAGCTCGCACGGCCTCGCTCGATCTCAAAGATAGCGTACTTGCTGGCGTAATATCCAAACACGAGGCAAGCAGCGATACTGGCCAGAGTCATTAACAGGCGAATACTCTGGATCTTTATGGGGCTCTTGATCAACAAGGTCACAATACCCCCATGGATATGTTCTCCATTGCGCGTCACATAGGCCAGACCCAGGAAGTAAAACCAGGCCCCCATGAGCAGAGCAAGCTCTTCAATCCCGACAAATGGGAGCGCAAAAACGTAACGAAGCAACACCTGAACGAACATGATAGATGCCAAACCAACTCCCATCAGAACCATGCCTGCATAAAGCCCTCTTTCCAGAAAGCGTTCAGCGTTGAGCAAAAACCGCATGCTTCCGGTCTGAGGCCCTTCGGGGATTGCCGTGACATGGTCTGGCGGTTCAGTTTCTGTGATTTCTGGGTCGTAAATGAATGAAGCGACCTGCACTGGCGCACGCGGGTGCTGTTTAGACTCGCGGTTCACGGTCATATGCCTCCCAACCGAAGACCGGAGCACAACTTCGGCCTTCATCATGTTTATTGCTAGTTTGCTGCAGCTTGACGGATCTGGTTCATGATCTCGGACCCGATAATTTTCTCCATGGCAGGCCATTCGGTGTCGTGCGCAATCTTACGCGCGGCAGCCAGTTGTGTGTCATCCAGCTCAACGACCTTAATCCCGGCATCCCGTGCTCTTTGCAGGAACTCTTCGCTCTTTGCCTGAGCTTCCCCCCATGACCATTCAAGTGTTGTGCCGATTGCGGTTTGTAGAGCAGCACGATCCTTGTCTGCCAAACCTTCCCACCAATCCTTGTTCACCAACCAGAAGGCGTGCTCAAAGTAGTCATTGGTGAGGATGTTGGTTTCCAACACATCTCGGAGGGAGTAAGTCTCAACCGCTGTCGAGAATGAGCGCGCATCTACAGTACCAAGCTGCAGGGCCGTGTACACCTCAGCCAGTGGGATCGGCACAGCAGAAAAGCCAAGGTTGTTGAAGCGTTCAACTGCCATCGGAAGCCCCGGCACACGGATCTTCAAACCATTAGCATCACTAGGAAAATTTACAGGCGCCCTGCCAACGCCTTTGCGGATGACAACAGAACCAAAATCGGTTGGAATAATACCCACCGCATGAAGGTCGAGTTCATGCAAAATGCCGTTATAGATATCCAGCATATCCGAGCCTGGCCCATAGAGCTGTTTGGCCTGCTCCCAGTTGGAAACCACATAGCCAAGGTAGGCGAGATCAAGGCGGCCATCAAACTCTGATGCCCCCCAAGTCAAGCTCATCGGGACGACGCCCTGCATGGATTGCTCAAACAAGGAGGTCCAATCCCCCAGATCACCACCCGGATGGTAATCAATGTCAATCGCCTTTCCGTCCAGCTCTCCCATGAAACGTTCTGACAAAGCATGGAATACATGATCTGTATTCATGGCATGTGCAAGAATGAGACTCTCGTCAGCTTGCGCTTGACCTCCGCTAAATCCCATCACACCAAGTGACAATGCCAATGCAGTGGTGCGTGAAAATCTCTTAAGTGCCCCAATCATTTCCTCTCCCTTTCTGAAAGCAGCTTTTTGTTTTGCTTCAGCCAAAGACAGCAGAACAGGAGACACAGTTCCTCAGCTCTAGAAATGAATTTCCCAGATTTAAACGAGTATTGCTTGTGAAACTCTCCGAATATTCAACCCTGTGCCAGAGTGCAGGCATCTATGATGAGCGTAATCATGCATCAACCAACGCTGCGGGGTGTGAGTCCTGGTCGTCGTTGCTCAAAGATCAAATAACTGGCTGTCTTCACGCTCCCAATGCGGTTCCTGACCAAAGCCAATGAAGATTTCAACAAAACCCAAGCTCACCAAGCCTTAGTTTTGCTCATCTTCACCACCCCTAAACCTTACCCCGCATGCGGATAGATGCTTATATACAGTTTGATTTTCTATTGGGTGCAATAGGTTTACCGCTAGCCCTGTAGCAACTCCCAATTTCGCAAAACGGTCAAATAAAATTTAGCCACTGATTTGATCAACGCTTATCCAATCGCAAAACACGCACCCAATATTTGAATTATTTGGAAGAAGGTGTTTCGTACCTCATCACGAGTAATGGACAGATAAACTTCACAAACAAGAAGGGTCGCATAAGGTCTTCAAATTCGTGAAAGTGAAATTTCTTCAAGATCACCAATCAACCACAAGCGGGTAATAATGATATTGAAGCACAACCTAAGATTGACAATGGTTAACTGTAAGCGCACGAAATGGCGGTAAAGTAATTTGTCGTATTATTGATTAAATTTTTTATCATTACGTTTGGTAACTTAAAAATTATCATCTTTAATAGCGTTGACTTTAAACCTCATTTAAAAAAGAATTCTAGCACTGCATGCAGTGTGCTTAGGTTAAATCTACACAAGGCATTGAAGAACCAAAAGAATTCTGATGTGCTTGCTCTGGAGGGGACGGCACTTCACCTGAACTTGGGGCTGTCGAAATGTTTGATTACTATGAGGAATCTCTTGCCGAATGTATCGATAAGCGCACTCGTTCTTCGCGAGCCACAACTAGTGCCATCGCCAGCCGGTTTCTGAGAGGAACCGACAGCCCAGAAAACCTATGGGAACCTCTTAGAGGCAGCATTTACGTAGCCAGTATTGCTCTTGCTCGCAGATTGAAGCCTACGCTTTTACTCAGTCCGGGTTCATCAAATTCGGGCAGTCTGATTAGCTCTTATCAGGCTCATTCTGAGGCATTCACTGCTGCAAGATCTAGGGCAGCCTCTAAGCAAAGAATGCCTCAGGCCGCAGCTTTCATAGCCTCTTAGCCAATCAATTCCTTCAGTCATCCTTCAATGCCGTTGAATGCATTCGTGCATGCGATGTCAGGCTTTAATTGGCCGCACCATAAAACCAAGCAGCATTAAACACCCAAACTTTGTATAACGGGAGAGACAAAGATGCCAAATTCAAACCAGCCCAACGATCAGTGGTGGGTTAATGACCAAACGCCGGATAATCCGTTTGGTAAAAGTGAAGATTACGAAGCTTATATTGATTACGTCAGTGCATTGCCTCGCAGCCTGACACCTGAGATTGCAGCGCAGCCGCTGGTGATCAATGTCAGCGGATTGAATGATTACCCGGAATACAAAGCAGCAGCTATTGGCGCTTTGGAGGTGTGGTCTGCTGTTACTCCTCTCCAGTTTGAAATTGTAGATGATGTGCCATTCGACTCTGAAACACAGTGGATGGAGGTCGTTAGTCCTGCGATAGGTGAGCAAAGCGACGGTAGCGCTTTCTCAAGCAACCGCTATGTCAGTATCGGTCAGAAGTTCCACGATACAGAGCCTAACAAAACAGACATCGGCGGTTATGTTTTTGACAGCTTCATCCATGAGTTCGGTCATGAATTTGGCCTGAATCACCCGGGTCTTTATAACTACAGCGGCCCTGGAGGCGTTCAGATCAACTATCTGAACAACGCGACCTGGATTTATGATCGTCAGCAATACAGTGTGATGTCCTACTTTGATGGCATTGACGTTGGAGAAACAACGCGCTGGTCAGCTTCCACGCCATTGATGGCAGATATTGAAGCTACAATCCGCCGCTTTTTCTCCGAGGTCGACGAGGATGGTGCACGGACTTACCAAAAGATCGATCTCAACACAGGTGACAACACGTACGGCTTCAACAGCACAGAGTATGGCTATGAGCTAACATCCTCTGGCATGCAGCACGATATCGGATTTACTATCCACGATACCGGTGGTGTTGATACCATTGACTTCTCCGGATCAACGGCAGGCACGATCCTTGACCTGCGTGCTGGTCAGTTCTCCAGCGTCAATGGGCACAGCAACAATGTGTCTATCTTTGCTGGCCACAATGCAGACCAGACCGAATACTACATCGAGAATGGCATCGGTAGTGAATACGATGACATCTTGATCGGTAACGATGGCGACAACGTTCTGGACGGTCGCGGCGGTGCTGACAAAATGGCTGGCGGCAAAGGGGACGATGTTTACTTCGTCGATTCCGCTGATGATATCGTACGCGAGGAAGCCGACGGCGGAAACGATACGATCATTGTGCTGAACAGCGACCTGGACCTGGGTGAAATCGAGAACGTCGAAAACATCATTTATGTGGGTGGCACTCCGACCCAACCAGTCGATACCGGTAACGACGACACCTCAAGCGATTCCGGCGATTCTCTGACCAGCCTCATCTTTGGTGATGAAGACAACAACACCCTTGAAGGTGGAGCTGGTGGCGACACGATCTTTGGTCTGGATGGTGATGACCTCATCATTGGTGGTCGTGACACATTGGCGAGCCGTGATATCAACAACACCATTGCATTCGAAGATCTTGAAGATCAGACCGAAAGCGATGACGGAAATGACGTGCTTTATGGTGGTCGCGGCAACGATACCATCTTTGGTGGTGCTGGAGACGACATCCTTGATGGCGGTGACGGCGACGACACACTGATGGGTCAGGATGGTGTTGACATCTTCCGCGGTGGTGACGGCGTTGACACAGTGGATTACAGCCACGAGAGCCCATTCCAGCTGCTTGTCAACCTTGAGACCAATGTTGCCAGCGGTGGTACTGCATCAGGTGACACGTTCTATAGCATTGAAAACCTGATCGGCTCTGATGACCGTATTGACCGCTTCATCGGTACAGACGACAACAACCATTTCTGGGGTCGTGGTGGCGGCGACGTCTTCAACGGCGGCGGCGGCGATGACATCCTCGACGGCGGCAACGACGGTGACCTGCTGTATGGTGATGAAGGCAATGATACGCTCATCGGCGGATCTGGTCAGGATTATCTTGACGGTGGCGAAGGCATCGACACAGTCGTTTACTCTGGAAGTTCTGAGGGCGTAACGGTTGACCTTGCTAACGGCACAGCACGCGGTGGCGACGCAGATGGTCCAGTCCAGATTGTAGGACGAGGCACAGTCATCAGGCATGATATCATCGTTGACGTTGAAAACGTTGTTGGCTCTTTCTTCGATGATCATCTCATTGGCAATGACCAGACAAACGAACTCTCTGGCGGTTCAGGTAACGACATTCTGACCGGTGGCGAAGGTGCTGACGTCCTGAACGGTGGTCGCGGCAGTGATACTGCGGACTATTCCGACGCGACCAGCGGTGTCAATCTCAATCTAGGACGCGGCAAGTCAGAAGGTGACACTTACATCTCGATCGAGAACCTCTCAGGTTCTGGACATAATGATCGCATGAAGGGTGATAACGCTGCCAACACCTTGACTGGTCAGGGTGGCAACGATGTTCTTCGTGGTGGTAAAGGCGATGATGTCCTCTTCGGCGACTTCGCTGATCAAGGTGAACCTATTCCACGCCCAGGCATGGGTACAGGGTACGCAACGCTTGGTCCAGATGCGACGAACAACTCAATCGCGACTGCATTCGATATCTCCGATAACTTCTCTCTGACAGAAGATCCTGACATCTTCGATTCAACAACTGTTCTTCATACAACAGTTAATGCGACCGGAAATGGCCAAGGTGGATACTATGGTATCGAGCTTGCTGCAGGTACGACCATTACTGTCGACATCGACGGTATTGCTGATCCAAACGTCCATGACAGCTGGGTCAGACTGCTCGATGCTGATGGAAATATTGTCACCCAGAACGATGATGGTGGCGGAGATCCCGGCTCTACAAGCAACCGTGATTCAAGCATAGTCTTCGTTGTTGAAGAAACCGGTACCTACTACATTCTGGAGGGTGCATGGTCACCGGACGTTCCAGGTGATGGTTGGTCAGAAGCAGTGCCAGAGGGTTCAACATACAAACTCAACGTATCAGTTGAATTCCCACCTGAGCCAATTCAGCCGGGTGAAGCTGGTAATGATAAGCTCTACGGCGGAAAAGGTAGTGACTTCCTTGACGGCGGCCTAGGTGCTGACATTCTGGTTGGTGGTGCTGGTGAAGATTCCTTCCGCTTCTCAACAGAGCTTGGCAACGACAATGTCGACAAGATCAAAGACTTCAGTGTTGGTGAGGATCTGATCCTTCTCGACAATGGTATCTTTGCTGAACTGGGCGGCACTGGCGCTCTTGATCTGACTGCATTCCACATGAGTGCAGCAGGTGTTAGCCAGGATGCTGCTGACCGCATCATCTACGATACCGACAGCGGTGCTCTGTTGTATGATGCAGATGGTTCAGGAGACATTGGTGCAATTCAGTTTGCACAGCTTAAGACTGGTCTGTCACTTTCTGCAGATGACTTCGTTATCGTCTGATAACTTACAGGAGGGGGGCTCTCACGCTCCCCTCTTACTATCTTTATGCATCTAAACTGTTCTGATGACGCAATCCGATGGGGAAAAGAATGAAACCTCTGATCAATCGTAGTGCAGCTTTGTTGGCAGCCGGTCTATTGGCCGCTGGAACCGATGCGTTCTCTAAGACCACCGAAGCACAAGCATCAGACATTCGCGGCACCCTCACGTTCGCAGGTGATACAGAAATTCCCAAAGGTCAAGTCAAAATCTACATTGAAGACACTGCCATTAAAGACAGCACACGAGAACTCACCACCCAGATCCATCTCAATAGCTCAGGCAAATCAAAAGCCATCGACTTTTCCGTCGCTCGCCCCTCAAACGTTCAGGTGTCACCAACGCTCCGGATCATAGCCCAACTACAACGCCCCGACGGCTGGCTCCTCGCCCAAGGCAGCACAAAGATCAAGTCCGGCAAGCCATTGGGTATTATGCTTTACAGGACGATGTATTGATGGGGCATGTACTAAAATAAATATAAATCATGTGGGCCCCGAAAAACAAAGTAATTTAGATTATCATATTGCATTTCTCTTTTGTAATTATCTCAAAATCAATCCATAAAGACAAACCACTTAATTTGAATATTTCCATATAGTCGAAAATTTGAATATTATGACAACATCTTAAGCTATACTAATTTCAGAGCGAACCAGTTCACACACAACTTTATGATTCTCATATTTTACTACTTCTTGAACATCTAGACAGCAATTTTTCTAAGGGAAAGATCCGGTTCTTCTATTTCTAATTCAATGATCCGATCTCATCTGGAATACGATTCCAGACATTGGAGGGTTTTGATAAGTGATCTCCAAGCAGGGCTACGCCGCCCTCGTCCTAACAACTATACCAAACATAAGACGTGGAACGTAGAGTGCCCAACAGTTCCAATGAATACTTGATTAGCTGCTGTGAAGCCTCAACCAGCCGGATGATCTCCAGCTTCTCATAGGCGTGGTACTTCATTCGTCGTCCCCTTCCATCCTCGAGCATACTTTTTGAACAAACGCAGCTCAAGTAATTGCTCAGAAACAACTTATTTGAAGCTCACGCCTCACTGAACAGCTGTTTGGCCTTTGCGGTCTTGGCCTGACGGGCTTTGTCTCCAGCAAAGCGCTTCTTACCTGCTTCCAAAAACTCCTTTGACCAGTTATAGCAAAGTCCTTGTGAGATACCTTCTTGTCGACATAACTCGTCGATACCTTTCCTCGCCTTGTAATCCTACAAGCACTATGTGGATCTTCTCTCCAATGGAATAGCGTTTGCGGGTCTTGCGCCGGATATCCTTGACTACCTTCTCAGGTGCAGCACTGGCAGTCCTTGTGCCTTGCCCCATTCTTCACTCCCGTTGTCGTGATCATCGGCCAAAACACTCCCTTACTCAAATCCGTAAGCCTGCTCCATAGATGCTGACGACAAACACCGTAAACCTCACATACGCGCGACCAACACCTGCTGAACTCCCCGTAGGACAAGAAAGGCTTGAGAAGGACCCCAAAATGATGAAGTTGATTTTGAAGGGAAAGAAGCTACGCTCGTGCAACTAAGACGAGCGCAGCCTTTACTCATTTAGACAAACTGGAAGTCATCAGCATGAAGTTCTGACTTTGAAACATTATTCAAAGTGACTGATTTGTCGTCATCTAGTTTGATCACAACACTACTTCCCTCATCGCTTGCCGCAGCAACTACGGCATCGAAGTCTGCAAAAACCTCGCTGTCGAACCGGATGGTTTCACCTGAACCGTCTCTAGCTTCGAAGTCGGTGATTGTATCGGTGCCACTAGAAAGGTCATTGAAAACGAACGTGTCATTCCCATTTCCTCCCGTTAGCACATCATTTCCGTCCAATCCATTTAAAGTATCATTCCGGCTCCCACCAACTAGAACATCATTACCTGATATTCCAACATCATCTTTTCCATTGATTGTAACGGAGACGTCCTGAACAGTGATGTGGTCTTTGCCGTCATCAAGCTCAACAGTATACGTCAGCCCAACACTGTCACCTGTGTTGAGATAATCAAACACATTCGCACCAGCTTCAAACTCAAGGTGGATCGTTCCCTGCTCAGCTGCCGGGTTCTTAGAAATCCGATCAACACTCAACAAAGCCAGAAGTGCATCTGCATCCAGGTCTCCCAACGAACCTGTGCTTGAAACACCTGTCACGCTCGCCTGATAACTGTGTGTAGCAACACCATCATCAGCAAACACAATCTCAATATCGCCTGTAAGCGGAGAAAAATCTGTCCCTTCATCAAGCTCAAGGGCATTCTGAATAACCCCATATGCACCTGAGGCATCTGGCTCAAACAGGTAAGAAGCTCCCTTACTATCTGCATTGGAAGCACCTATCGTGACAAGACCTGCATCATTGATAGCAACATCACTGCCAAATAAGCCATTCACTCCTGCGTCTGGTGCTGTCAGACGGTACTCAGTATATCCACCTTCACCATCGGGGACATACACATATGCAGCACCTGAATCATTACCGTTGCCATCATCCTCAATTGCTCCAACAACAATGACACCATTATTATTGATCGCAACTGTACCGCCAAATTTTGTATTCACAGGCACCTGAACTTTGTTCAGCTTTGCTTCGGTATAGCCACCAGAGCCATCTGGTGTGAACACATAAACAGAACCGGAGAGATCTCCCCCCTTGTCATCATCTCCCAGAGCACCAACAACGATAACACCGTCATCATTGACAGCAACAGCGGAGCCAAAAACATCAACATCGGCACCATCGGAAGCAGTCAGCTTAACTTCCGTGTGCCCTCCCGAGCCATCTGGTGTGAACACACAGACGGAACCTGAACGACTACCATTGTCATCATCTCCAGGGGCTCCAACTACAATGATGCCACTGTCACTGATCGCAACATCCCCCCGAAGTAGTCATCCTCTGCTGTATCTGAGGCCTGCAACCAGGTAACAGAATATCCGCCGGCCTCGGAAGGTGTATAAACTCGATCACGACCAGTATCTTCAATTGCGCCGTAATTTGCCAGATATGCACCAACAACGATGACACCGCTGTTGTTAACGGCAAGGCTCTCCCCCCAATAGTCCCGTTCACGTTCATAAAGAGAGGGTAGTTTATATTCTGAATAACCACCTACACCATCTGGTGTGTACACATAAACAGAGCCCCCATATGCAACACCATTTTGATCGTCACCATATGCTCCAACAACAACAAGACCATTGTCATTGATTGCAGCTACACCAAAGCGGTCTCCTTTTTCACCATCAGAAGCACTTAGCTTGACTTCCAAATAGCCATCCTTGCCATCCGGCGCATAGACATATGCTGAACCTGAGTTATTGACACGCCCATCTCCTTGGTGAGCTCCAACCACCATGCCACCAGAGGAGTTTACTGAGACGGTTGAACCAAAATAATCATAGGTCGATGCATCAGATGCGAATAGCTTAACAGGAATTGGATAGACTCTGACTTCGCCAATCTCTGGGAACAGAACTATGTCGTCTGCACCATTTATGGTAACGGTAACTGTCTTGGTAATTGGCTCCGCAGTGCCATCACTCACTGTGTAAGTGAAGGTGTCAATTGCTGTTTCACCAACAGCCAGATGTTCAAACTGGCCATTTGGGTCATATTGGAATTTGCCGTCAATAAGAGACACTTCACCTGTCGTGCCGCTGGCATCAAGCGTGATGGTGTGTGTGTCGGAGCTGTCTGCATCAGAGAACACAGGTTCAATGAGAACGTGTCCTCTGAAGTCGATGTCGCGATATCTGAGACAATTGGAGCATCATTTGTGCCATTGATGGTGATCGTTGCAGTCATGGCGACTACTTCGCCATTGCCGTCATCGACAGTATAAGTAAAGGTGTCAGTAGCTGTTTCACCAACTGCCAAATGCTCGAACTGGCCGTTCGGGTCATATTGGAATTTGCCATCAATAAGAGATACCTCACCTGTCGTACCGATGGCATCAAACGTGATGGTGTGGGTGTCGGAGCTGTCTGCATCAGAGAACACAGGTTCAATGAGAACGCTGTTGTCTTCTGTAGTCGATGTCGCAATGTCTGAGACAAGCGGCGCATCATTTGCGCCATTGATGGTAACCGTGACCGTCTTGGTAATTGGCTCTGCAGTGGCCATCACTCACTGTGTAAGTGAAGATATCAGTTGCAGTCTCCCCAACAGCCAGATGCTCAAACTGACCATTCGGGTCATATCGGAACTTACCGTTGACAAGAGACACTTCACCTGTCGTGCCGCTGGCATCAAACGTGATGGTCGCTGTATCAGATGCGTCCAGATCGATATAAGCGGGCTCGATCAGAACACTATCATCTTCCGAGGTGGAAGCAGCAATATCTGAGACAATCGGAGCATCGTTGGTGCCCACGATAGTCACTGTTACCGGCTGGGTCGTACCGCCACCATCAACCAGATCCGGGCCTTCCTGTTAGAGCAAGGAATTGCGGTGCGCACAGGTAGTAGCAGTTTGAGAAACTCTCTGTTCGCCATTCTCGACAATCGCGCCAATGAGATTTCTTCGCGCATGCACGACATCCTGATCGGCCTTTATGAAGACTGGCTGTGGCTAGACGAACGCATCGATGCGACCAGTACCGAGATCGAACAGATCAGCAAATATGACGTTGGCTGCCAACTGCTGATGAGTATCCCCGGCATCGGACCCATCATCTCCACCGCGCTGGT